>VGRO01000208.1 GCA_016875335.1 Deltaproteobacteria bacterium
AAAACCGGGGGCAAAAAAGGTCCGCCGGGCGCTGCCGGGCACGGCGTGGAGGCGAAAAAAGGCGCCGGCACCTCCGCTCCGCGGCTGGCCGGCGCGGGGCGGTGGATTCTGGCTTGCCGCCCGCCTTGACACCGCCCACGCCCATCCTAGCCTGATGCCCAGCGGCGATCGCGCTGGTGCGGTTGGCCACAAAAGACAATCGGTTCGCGGGCATCGGCCCAGCGACCGGGCTTTTGCGGCGGCGCCAGCGTCTGCCTTCCCGGAGGGTGCCATGCAAGACAAGCTGACCCACAACGCGCAAATGGCGCTCAAACTCGCCGGCGAGGAAGCCATTCGCCGCAGCCACCAGTTCTTGGAGCCCGAGCACATCTTGTGGGCGCTGTGCGGCAACGTCGACGGCGTGGTCAAGCCCCTGCTCGCGCGCCTCGAAGTGCCCGTGGAGCCGCTGCGCGACGACATGGCCCGCGAGATTGGCCGCATGCCGGCGGTGCGCGCGCAGTCGGGTCCGGGCCTTGTGGGTTCGGACCGGCTGCAGGCCTTCTTCGAGGCCGCCGACGGCGAGCGGGCGAGCTTCAAGGACGACTACGTCTCGACCGAGCACCTGCTTCTGGCGATGCTCGCCGACCGCAAAGGTGCGGCGGCCAAGGCGCTGGCGGACCGTGGGCTATCGCGCGAAAAAATCCTGGGTGCGCTCAAACCCTTGCGCGGGTCGGCGCGGGTCGATAGCCAAGAAGCGGAGAGCCAGTTTCAGGCCCTGGAAAAATACGCTCGGGACCTGACCGCCGTCGCCGCCCAGGGCAAGCTCGACCCGGTGGTCGGCCGCGACGACGAGGTGCGGCGGGTCATGCAGGTGCTGAGCCGCCGCCGCAAGAACAACCCGGTGCTCATCGGCGAGCCGGGCGTCGGCAAGACCGCGATCGTCGAGGGCCTGGCCCAGCGCATCGTGCAGGGCGATGTGCCGGAAGGCCTGCGCGGCAAGAAGCTGTTGGCGCTGGATTTGGCGTCGATGGTCGCCGGCAGCAAGTACCGCGGCGAGTTTGAAGAGCGCCTCAAGGCCGTGCTCAAAGAGCTGGCGGACGCCCAGGACCAGGTCATCCTGTTCATCGACGAGCTGCACAACCTGGTCGGCGCCGGCAAGGGCGAAGGCAGCATGGACGCCAGCAACATGCTCAAGCCGGCGCTGGCCCGCGGCGAACTGCACTGCATCGGCGCCACCACGCTCGACGAGTACCGCAAATACATTGAAAAGGACGCCGCGCTGGAGCGGCGCTTTCAGCCCGTGCACTGCGGCGAGCCGAGCGTGGCCGACACCATCAGCATCCTGCGCGGCCTCAAGGACAAGTACGAGACCCACCACGGCGTGCGCATCCAAGACGCCGCGCTGGTGGCCGCCGCCACGCTGTCGCACCGCTACATCGCCGACCGCTTCCTGCCCGACAAGGCCGTGGACCTGATGGACGAGGCCGCCAGCCGGCTGCGCATGGAGATCGACAGCCTGCCGACCGAGATCGACCAACTGCAACGGCGCATCCAGCAACTGGAGATCGAACAGGCGGCGTTGGCGCGCGAAGAAGACGCGGCGAGCAAGGACCGGCTGGCGAGCTTGCAGGCCGAGATGGCCGAACTCAAAGAGAAAGCTACCGGCAAGCGCGCGGCGTGGCAGAACGAAAAGGCGCTCATCGACGGCATCCGCGCCCTCAAGGCCCAAGTCGAGGACAAGCAGCACGCGCTGGAAGCCGCCCAGCGCCGCTATGACAACGAGACGGCCGCCAAGCTCCAATACGGCGAGATCCCGCAGCTCAAGAAGCAAATCGCCGATTCGCAGCACAAGCTGACAGAGCTGCAAGCCAATGGCGCGATGCTGCACGAGGAGGTCACCGCCGACGAGGTGGCCAAGGTCGTGTCAGCCTGGACCGGCGTGCCGGTGACCAAGATGCTCGAAAGCGAGATGCAAAAGCTCTTGCACCTCGAAGCCCAACTGTCGCAGCGGGTCGTCCACCAGCGCGAGGCCATCGAAGCCGTCGCCAACGCGGTGCGCCGTTCGCGCTCCGGGTTGCAGGACCCCAACCGGCCGCTCGGGTCGTTCGTCTTCCTGGGCCCCACCGGCGTCGGCAAGACCGAGCTGGTCAAGGCGCTGGCCGCGTTCTTGTTCGACGACGAGGCCGCCATGGTCCGCATCGACATGAGCGAATACATGGAGAAGCACAGTGTCGCGCGGCTCATCGGCGCGCCCCCCGGCTACGTCGGCCATGAAGAGGGCGGCCAACTGACCGAAGCCGTGCGCCGCCGGCCCTACAGCGTGGTGCTGTTCGACGAAATCGAGAAGGCCCACGCCGACGTGCTCAACGTCCTGTTGCAACTGCTGGACGAGGGCCGCTTGACCGACAGCCAGGGTCGCCAGGTCGATTTCCGCAACACCCTGGTGCTGATGACCAGCAACATCGGCAGCTCGCTCATCTTGCAAGCCAAGGGCGATACCGCGGTCAAGTCGGTGGTGCACGACGAGCTGCGCCGGCACTTCCGGCCCGAGTTCCTCAACCGCATCGACGAGGTGGTGGTGTTCAACGCCCTGCGGCAAGAGGACATGGTGCACATCGTCGAGATCCAGCTCGAACGCTTCCGCAAACGCCTGACCGAGCGCAAGCTGGGGCTGACCGTGACCGACGAGGCCAAGAAGCTGCTGGCCGACGAGGGCTACGACCCGCACTTTGGCGCCCGGCCGCTCAAGCGCACGCTGCAGACGCGCATCGAGAACCCGCTGGCCAAGGAGATCTTGAGCGGGCGCTTTCCGCCGGGGGCGCATGTGGTGGTGGATGCGCGCGAAGGGGGGATTGCGTTTGTGTATGCGGATTAGGCCTGGTGGTGAGGCGGCGGCGGTGGCGGTGGTCCGGCTGCGGTAGCCTGCAAGAATCAAGGCCATTGCGACCCTGCGCAGCTTTCAGGGTCAGCTGGCTGCGGGACAGGCGCAGGGGCTGGTGCAGGGAACTGGTCGGGGCAGCGCTCGATGTAGCGCTTCGCGCGGCCTTGACCGTCACGAGCGGCAGACCCATGCTGTAGCAGTGGAGGTGCCCAATGCTGCACATCGAAACCGAACAAGAGGACGATGGCCGCTGGATTGCCGAGGTTGCGGCGCTGCCAGGGGTGCTGGCCTACGGGGCGACGCGGGCTGAGGCGATTCGCAGTGTCCAAGCCCTTGCGTTGCGGGTAGTTGCGGATGAGGTGGAGGCGGGGCGGCGAGGCGACCTCGTCCGTGTCGAGTTCGACGTTGCACAGGCCTCCCTGTGAGCGTTTGGCCCTCCTGCAAGGCTTCACGCGTTCTGGCGGCATTGGTTCGGCTGGGTTGGCAGCCGGTCGCCGGCCGTGGCGGCGGGTCACATCGCGTGCTGCGCAAGCCGGGTCGACCTGATGTCGTGTGGGCATTCCATGACGGCGACGAAATCGGCCCGCGGATGCTGGCCCGCATCGCCAAGCACACTGACCTGACGCCAAGCGACCTGTAGGGCGCCGACTGCAGCCGCCGGATGGCACAATTGCTGCGGTGCCCAGTGTCAAGCTGCTTGCAGCGCTGCCAGCACGCGCGCCATCGGCTCCTGCAGTGCTGGCCCGAAGAGGGGCTGTAGCGTCGCACACAGCCGCTCGCCCCTTGTCCGCTGGGCAATGCGTTCTCGCACGCGCTCCACCGCCGGGTCGTCGCCCCGGCCCAGGTACTTCTGCACCGTCTTGCCGTCGCAGCGCGATTGCCAGTACCAGTAGTCGTTGCCTTTGATGACCTTGCGCACCAGCGATCGGCGCATGGCTGCCCTTCTGGCGAACGCGCCCGAAGCCGGCGTCCACTAGGATGTCTACGACTTCTTGACCACTCAGCCGCTTCAGGCGGCCCATCGCGCGACCTCGACCTGGGCAACCAAGGTGGCGCGCGGATGCAAGCCGTGCGCGGCGGCGGTCGATTCGTCGAACGAGACCTCAAAGGCTTCGCGCAAGTTGGCGATGACGTCGTCCAACGTCGCGCCCTGGGTGACGATGCCAAGCGTGGGGCACTCTGCAACGTAAAGGCGCTCGCCACGGTAGATGGACGCTGCAATGGTCTGCCGCAAGTGGACATCGCCCAGGTGCAACCCGGGCATTGCCGCGGCGTCGGGCAACGACCAGTCCGTGCGCACCCAATACGAGGCAGCACGGTTCGGCAGCTTGTCGAAGCCGGCAAGCAGACTTGCCACCGCGCGGCGCACGTACCGACCTTCGGCGGATTGCGCGTCCACTTGCCGAAAGAACCGATTGAGCACCGGCAGCGCCCGGGTCAGGTCCGCGGCGACCCCGCGTCCTGGGCTTGCACCCACAGGTGGTTCGACGGTTCGCCCGGGCAAGGGACGTGTCACGCACCGCCAGGCCAACGGCTACAGGCCGCTTGCATGGCACCGGATGCGCAACCCCTTGCCGGTGTGCGGGTTGCCTTTGGGGCCGACGGTCAACCGGCCGGCGCCGTCCAAGACCAAAACGCCGTCGCCCTTGACCTCGACCGTCCCGTTGGCGGCCATCGAAACCGCGTTTCCGTTCCACGTCGCCGTCTTGCATGCGCCGGACCAGGTTGCGCCATCCCACGTCAGCGCCCCAAAGGCGCCGTCGTACGCACCCGCCGCGCCGGGCGCCTTGCCGGGCCACACGGCGACCTCCAGACCCAGCGGCGCTTGGGCGAGGGCCTGCGCGGCCGGCATCGCGGTCAGCCGCTCGCTCCAGGTGCGCAGACCGGCCACGGGCAGCAGCGGCAGCAGGGTCCCCGCCGGAACGAACACCGGGATCTGCGTCAACGACGCCTCGACCGCCACGTCCACGGGCCCCTCGACCGCCTTGCCGCCGGGCGTCGCCTGGCCGCTGAACAGGGGATGCCACGTGCCGGCGGGCAGCGCCACCACGCGCTTGGTGCTGCCTTTTTCGACGACAGGCGCCACCAACAGGCGATCGCCCAGCAGGAACTGGTCGGTCCGGGTCCACCCGGGCTCAAAGCCCGGATGGTGCAGGGCCAGCGGCCGCAGCATCGGCAGCTCTGGCCGGTTGGCCAGCGCCCACAGGTAGGGCCACAGCGCGGCGTGCAACTGGGTGTAGCGCAGGAAATGGGCTTCGGTGTCGGCGTCGTGCTCCCATTGCCAATTGGCCTGTGCGAACTTGCCGTGGTGGGTGCGCATCACCGGCGAGAAGGCGCCGAGCGTGGTCCAGCGAAAGAACAGCTCTTTGGTCGCCGGGTCGGTGCCCGTGGACGCATACCCGGCAATGTCGCTGCCGTAGTACGGAAAACCGGTCATGCCAAGGCCGATGCCCATCGGGATGATGCTGTGCAGACCGTCGCCCTGCGAAAAATCGGTCTGCTGGTCGCCCGCCCACACCACCGAGACCTCGCTTTGCGAGCCGAGCCACGCCGAACGGACGAAATACAGGCGTTCAACGCCATCCTTGCCGTGCCACTGGTCAAACAGTTCGCGGTTGAGCCGTTGGCACTCGACGGCATACTGCTGGTGTCGGTCCAAGCCGAGCGTGCCATCGGCCATCACCGCGTCGGTGGGCAGCCACTCGCAAAAGTCGGCCATCCAGCCATCGGCGCCCGCCTGCAGGCCGGTCGCGTAGACGTCCTTGGCCCATTGCCGGGCCGCCGGATTCCACAGGTCGAGCAGCGAAGCGGGCGCGAGCTTGCTGCCGGTGAAGGTATGGAGAGTGCCGTCCGGGTTGCGCACGCCGTACAGATGCTTGGTGACCTCGGGGAAGATGTCAGCGTCGCTGGTCAAGAAGGTATTGTTGTACAAGAGGAACTTGTACCCAAGGCCGTGCAGGTCCTTGGCAAGCTGCGGCAAATCGGGGTAGAGCACGGCGTCGGCCTTCCAGTCTTCGTCCAGGGTGTAGTCGTCGCCGGTCTTGGTGCCGCCGCGCCAGTCCTCGCTCCAGATGACGCTGACCGGATAACCGCCGGTCTTGAGCTTGTTGGCGATGCGCCGGACGTTGGCGCTGCCATAGATGGCGTCTGCCCAGGCCAGCAGCGCAAATCCGGGCAGCACCTTGGGCGTGCCGAGTTCTTTGGCCAGGGCCGCCTGCAGCTCGAGCGGGTCGGCCTTGACGATGACCGTCAGGTCGATGTGGCCGTGCCAGTTTTCCCAGCGCAGCAGGTCGGGCTCGGTCTTGCACAGGTCGACGACCACCCGATGGTCGGAGCGCAACACGACCGCGTAGCCACGGCTCGACACCAGGATTGGCATCGGCGTGTGGGTCTGGTGCCGCTTGCCGTTGAGGAACCACACCGGTGGGGCGTCCTGTTCGGGGAACTTGCCGATGCCGTCCTCTTCGACCCACAGGGCGACGCGGTGGCCGCGGTGGTCGACGTCAAAGCTCTGGCCGCCCAGGCCAAGGAAGTGTTCACCAGCCGCGCACGGCCAGGCGACCGTGGCGCGGTTGAACGTCGTCGCCGGGGTGACCCGCAAGCGAATCGCGTCGCCGCTCCGCGAAATCGCCAGCGTAGCCAGCGCCTTGTCATCCGCACCCAGCCCGGACAGCGTGGCGGCGTCGGGCAGTTCAGCCGTGACCTTCCACGAGGTCACGGCTTGCCAGGGCGGCTGGGCAGGTTCGTTGAACAGGAAGGACCCAAAGGCGTGGGTGATCTTGGCCGTGCCTTCGCGAAAGCCGACGCCTTGGGCGCCCGCTAACTGAAAGACCTCGGTCTTGTCGCGGCGCAGCGCGGGCGTGGGGCCCGAGAGGTCGAGCCACAGCGACGTCGACGGCTTGAGCAGCGAGGCCGCGACTGCGCTGGCATCGGACTTGGTCGCGGCGTCGGCGGGCGTCGGCGTGGCGGGGTCCGGCTCGCCGCAGGCCGCCAGCGCGATGGCCACGACCGCCCATGCCCCGCCCAAGGCGAGCAGGTGCAAGGATCGACGGCGGTCGTGGCTGGACATGGCGGCTCCTCGATCGGCGCGGGGCGTGCGTCGCGCGGCCACCGATGTGCGGCGCGGTGATACGCCGGGGACGCCATGCTACAAGCCCACGCAAGGCGCTGCCAAGCCCAGCAGACCAGGGGCTGGGCGGCCGCCGCGGCGGACGGCATGATCGCGCGCAGCCCAGATGGCCATCACATCCCATGGAAACGATTGGGTGAACCAAAACAACCACGCAAGCGCTCTTGGCGCTTGACAACGTTACAGAACCTGTAACACTGTCTCCCATGCTCGCTGCCCGCCCGCTGCAACCCGCTCCCACCGACCCGGCCCCGCCGACCCACGAGCACGCCGTCGCGGAGCGCTTGCTTGCGGCGACCAACGAGATGGCGGCCCGGTACGGCTTGGCCCGCCTGTCGCTCGGCGATGTGGCGAGCCATGCGGGCGTGTCGCGGCAGACGCTGTATCGGTATTTTTCCAGCAAGGACGAGTTGTTGCGCGCCGTCGTCCTGCGTGAGGTCGCCACGGTCGCGGCGCATGCCCAGACGGCGGCAAGGGGTGAAACGACCCTCGCGTTGGCCCTCCAAGCCCTGTTCGCCGCGCTGCTCGAGGGCGCCAACCGCCATCCGCTGTTGCAGCGCTTGCTGGCGACGGAGGCCGACGCCCTGTTGCCGCTGCTGACGCAAGATGCGGGCACCGCACAGGGACACCTGACCGAGATGATCCGAGAAGTCCTGGCGCAGCGGTCCGTGGCGACCGAAGCACGGCAGGGTCAGGCCGCGGAATTGGCGATGCGGGTCCTGCTGAGCCGGGCCATCAGCCCAGGGCAAGAGTCCACCGCGACCGCGGCCGAGGTGCTGGCCGCGGCCGTGCTGGGCGTGCTAGTAGGCGAAACCCCGAATTCGCGTCGGGATACGGGCCGTCATGCCGCAACAAATCCTCAATCGGTTTCGCCTACTAGCTGCTTGTTTCGTGAAGGGGGCTCTCAGCCCCCTCGCGCGCCCATGCGCGCTCACCCCCGCGGCCGGCCGCAGTCGCGGCCGGAAGTACCCCAGCCCTGTTGCGCGCCGGAACCCGGCGCGAAATTCGGGCCTGAGGTACTAGGAGCCGGCAAGTGACGGCGCCCGTCAAGGACGCCAATCCCGGATGCAAGGACAGACGCGCCGACAACCGGCGCAAGGTGGTCGAAATGGCAGGTTACGCGGCAATCATCGACGGCCAGGCACTGCATTGGGCCGACAGGAAACGCTGGCTGTGGTCGCTGGGGCTGGTGGTGCCGCTTTTTCCGGTGCTCGGCGCCGCCCTGGCGCTGGGCCTTGGCGTGCGCGCAGGTTGGTGGATCGGGCCGATTTGGGTGTTCGCGGTCATCCCGGCCCTCGACGCGGTGCTCGGCAGCGACCGCTCCAACCCGCCCCAGTGGGCGCACACCGCGCTCGACGCCGACCCCTACTACCGTTGGTGCAACGGGTTGTTCGTACCGCTGCAGTACGCCGCGCTGGTCGCGGCCTGCTGGTGGGTCGCGCGCAACCCCGACATGCCGCTCGTCGACTGGCTCGGGTTGTGCTTGACGGTGGGCACGGTCGGCGGCACGGCCATTGCGGCTGCGCACGAACTGGGCCACAAGAAGCCCCACCTCGAGCGCTGGCTCGCCAAGATCGCCTTGGCGCAATCGGCCTACGGCCACTTCTACGTCGAGCACAACCGCGGCCACCACACGCGGGTCGCCACGCCAGCGGATCCGGCGAGTTCCCGCATGGGCGAGAGCTTTTGGGCGTTCCTGCCGCGGACCGTGCTGGGGTCGCTGCGCTCGGCCTGGCAACTGGAGGCGGACCGCCTGGGGCGCGCCAAGCGGTCGGTGTGGTCGACGGGCAACCACAACCTGCAGGCCTGGGCCATCACCGTTGCCCTTTTCGGTGCGCTCTCGCTGTGGCTCGGGCCGATGGTGCTCGCGTTCTTGCTACTCCAGGCCGTGGTGGGCTTTTGCCTGCTCGAAGTCGTCAACTACCTCGAGCACTACGGGCTCTTGCGCCAGACGGGCGCGGACGGCCGCCCAGAACCGTGCCTGCCGGAACACAGTTGGAACTCCAACCACCTGGCATCAAACCTGTTGCTGTATCACCTGGAGCGCCACTCGGACCACCACGCCCACCCGGCGCGCCGCTACCAATGCTTGCGCCACTTTGACGAGGCACCGCAGTTGCCGAGCGGCTATGGCGGCATGCTGGCGGTGGCGCTGGTGCCGCCGCTGTGGCGCGCCGTGATGGATCCGCGGGTCGTCGCCCACTATGGCGGCGACGTGTCGCGGGCCCACCTGCACCCGCCGGCCCGCGAGGCGCTGCTGCGGCGCTGGGGCCCAGGCTGATCGGTTGGCGCGGCCTGTCGAATGGGGCATGGACGGCGCGAACCTGACGGCGCCGGTCACGGTCACTAGTAGGCGAAACCCCAAATTCGCACCGGGATACGGGCCGTGATGCCACAACAATTCCTCAATCGGTTTCGCCTACTAGCTGCTCGTTGCGTGAAGGGGGCTCGCAGCCCCCTCGCGCGCCCATGCGCGCTCACCCCCGCGTCCGGCCGCAGCCGCGGCC
>VGRO01000209.1 GCA_016875335.1 Deltaproteobacteria bacterium
CCGCCACCTCGGCCAACGCCTTGCGGGCGCGCTCGGCCAACGGGTCGTCGGCGGGGATCAGCGCCAGCAACTGTTCCAGTGCGGCCTTGGCCTGGGCGGCGCGGCCCGCTTTCTGCTCGGACTTGCCGACCCCGTACAGGTAGTCGGGCTTGGCCGGGTTGAGCCGGTAGGCCTTGCGGTACAGCTCGGCGGCCGCGGCGAATTGCCCGGACTCGTACACGGTGCGGGCGGCTGCCGCGAGCTTTTCGGCCTCCTTGACGGGGTTGGCGGCCGCCGCCGAGGCTGACGAGGGAAGGGTGACCTTGGCAACGCAGGCGGCCAATGCGAGAACCAACGCGAGACGGCGCACGGCTTTGCGCATGGATCAGTCCTCCGGCAGCGAACTGTCGATCTTGCCCGGCTTGGGTGCCTTGGGCTTGTCGGCTTTGGGCCCTGACTTGGACTTCTCGGCAGCTCTTGGTTTGGGCGCCGCCGCAGCCGCCGCCGGTGCGGCGGGTACTGGCGGGGGCGCCGACACGTCGGGCTGCGCAGGCGGGTTGGCCGCGACCCCGGGCGGCTCAGGCTCGGCTGTCGCCGCTGAGGGTTGCGCGGGTGCCACATCGGGCGCCGCCGGCGCCGCGGCATCGCCAATTGCAGGTGCGACCGCAGTTGGCGCGGGCGGGGCGGCGGCAGGGACGGCGGTTGGCGGGGCGGTTGGCTCCAATACGGCGGGCGCGGCAGGACTCGCATTGTCCGTGCGGGGATCCGCGCCCCGCCCGCCGCCAAAGACCACGGCCAGCGCCGCCACCAACGCGATCACGCCGCCGACCACCAACGCCATCGGCCATTTGGGGGCTGGCCCCTGCCGGAGCTGACCAGGTGGCGCGGGCTCCGTCCGAGGCTGCTCCAACTGGACCGCCGCCGCTGCCAACTGCGGCACGGCGAGCGTGGGCATTGCGGTCACGGGTCGCGCATCCAGGGTCAAGCCGCCGGTCGCGTCGGCAGGTAGCTGTCCGAGGTCCGAGGTCACCACGAGCCTGGGCGAGATGCCTGTGGCCCGGCGCACGCTTGCGGCCAACTCGGCGGGTGTCAACGGTTTTCTCGCGGCGTAGTCGCCCGTCTCTGCGGCGTGGGCGGGCATCTCGGCGACCGGAGCCTTGCCCGCCTCCTCCAGCGCCTGGCGCATATCGCGCGCGTTGGCAAAGCGCTCGGCCGGATCCTTGGCCAGCGACCGCATTACGCAGGCGACGAACGGCTCGCTGACTGGCGTCCGCGCCGTGGCGAACAGATCCGGCGGCGGCTGCGACGCGTGCGCGAACATCAGCGTCAGCGGATTCGGGTCCGAAAACGGTGCCTTGCCCGCAACACAGCGGTACACGATGACGCCGAGCGCGTACAAGTCGCTGCGCGCATCGAGCACCCCGCCCGAACACTGCTCTGGACTCATGTACATCGGGGTGCCGAGCGCCCGGCCGGTGCCCGTCAACGAACTGTCCTGCACGTGAGCGATGCCGAAATCGAGCACCTTGACCACCTGGTCGCCGTCGACCTCGGTCAGCATCAGGTTGGCGGGTTCCAGGTCGCGGTGGACCAGGCCCTTGCCGTGCGCCTCCGACAGGCTCTTGAGCACGTCGCAAGCGATAGCGATGGTCTGCGCCTGGGTCAGCACGCGCTTGTCGGCGTTGACGGCGCGCAGCTCGTCCTCCAGCGAGCGGCCGGTCAGCAGCTCCATGGCGATGAAAAGCGCTCCGCCCTCGACCTGGCCGACGTCGAACACCCGCACCGTATTGGCATGGCGCAGTTGCGCGGTGACCTGGGCCTCTCGGTAGAAGCGCCGCACGTCGTCGGTGTCCTGGTCCGACAGCGCCAGCATCTTGAGCGCGACGCGGCCGAGGCCGCCGGTGTGGTCCGCCTCGTACACCGCGCCAAAGCCGCCCTGGCCCAGCTTCTGGGTTATCCGTTACTTGCCGGCCACGACATCGCCAGCGGCAAACCGCGCCGGTTCACCGCCGGGATTGGTCACCGTGAAGGTGGCGACCTTGTCGGTTGGACAAAACGCATCGTCAGTCTGGGTGCCGCATATGGGGCAAAATCGCTGGGAAGCTGCCATGGGTCGCCTGCGCAGGAAAAAATCGCTGCCGCTAGCGTTGCAGCCTCTACGGCGTTGCGCAAGCGCGCCCGCCGCGGCAGGCGGTCAACGTCTCGGCGCTGGGCATGCACGAACCGTGCCAAGGCAGCCAGGCGGCGTTCTGCCAACGGGCACTGACGGAGCCGCGCGCCAGCCTTGAAGGCCGCGGTCTGGCGACCCTTGCAGCTATCAACCCGCCAGCTTCATTGGACAGCGGGCACTGCAACAGACCCCTACCTCTGCACCTTGAACGCGGCCGCAATCGCCGGCCCCTGGTGCCCGACGAGTTCGACCTCGCGCTGGCCTCGGGCGTCGGCGCGGGCCGTGGGGGCAATGAGTTTGACCATGCCCAGTTCCAGGATGTCCTTGCGCGTCGGCTTTCGCTTGGCGGCGGCCGCGTGCTGCCAACGCGCCGCGTGCGGAGCCAGGTCCGCCGTGATCCGCAACTGGCTCGACAACACCTGGCGCAACAGGTGCAGGCCAAGCCCGGCCTGGCGGTTGCCGAGGCCCGCCCAGATCTCGCGGGGCAGCAGGAAGCCCTTGACATCCGTCAAGGCGCGCAGCGACAGCGCGCACCCGACAAGCTCGAACGCCGCGTCCACGTTCCACCAGTCGCCGGGGCCGAGCGTGGCCACGGGCAGGCTGAGTTCGCCGACCTCCAGCAGAAGCTTGGCCTCGCCTGCGACGACCAGCAGGGGGGCGCTGTCGGCCTGGTGCGGCACGCCGACGACCGAGCCCGCGCGAAAGTAGCGGTCCACGCCCAGGCCGGCGAGCGCGATGGCCTCGCGGTCCGACAGGCCCGACCAGCCGGGCAGGCCCTGCAGCAGCGATGCGTTCATCCGTTCTCCTTGGGGTCCTTCAAGCGCGCGAGAAAGCGGCCGAGGCGCGAGCCCCGGGACTCCGCGGGTGCGACAGCGGGGGCTGCGGGATCGGCAGTGTCCAGTTGGGCGTACTGGGTCATACGCTCGGCCAGTGCGCGAATGCGCCGCGACGCCTGCACCAGTCCCGCAGCCAGCAGGCGCTGGGCCAAGTGCGGGGCTTCGGCACACAACTTGTGGAATTCGTCCCTGCGCAAGGCAAACACGACGAGGTCGCTTGCCGCCACTGCAGCATGGCCGTTGGTCGCATCGCCCGTCAGCGCGGCAAGGCCGACGAGGTCGCCCGAGCGCAAGGGGATGAGTGCCATGGGCCCGAACGGGCCGGATACCTCGATACGACCCAGCCCGGTGGCCACCACGAAGGCGCTCTCGGCTGGCTCGTCGGCGGCGAACAGCGGTTGCCCGGCCGGCACGGTGTACCGCCACATCCGCGCGGCGACGTGGGCTGCGTCTCCCGGCGACAACTCGCCTGAGAACAGCGCCTCAAAGGCCAATTGCGCGTCGGCATGGGCCGGGTGCACGGGGGTCGCGTAGGCCGGGATTTCTGGCAGGGCCAGCACCGCCGCCGACGGATCGGCCCCCGCGTGCGACGTCGGACCCACGACCGGGGTGCCGCCCGTCCCGTGCGGATTGTGGACCCGCGGTCGCTGGATGGGCAGGCCGGCGAGCGCGCTTGACACCACGCCGTCGCTGACCGGCGTGCGGTACCCGGTCGCAGGCGGGGACGCTGGAGTGCGCGGTCCGGTGCCTGGTTGTGTGCCCCCGTGGGCGATTGGGTAGTTGGCCGGTTGCGCGCCGGCGGCTGCGGGACGGGAGCCGCGGTCAATGGCGAAGCCCGCAAATGGACTCGATTCTTCGACGCGCTGGCCGTCATGCCCCACGTAGAAGCTGCTGGAGGGATCGCGCCGTCGCGGCGGCCATTGCGGGGCACTTGGTGTGACGGCAGCCATGCGCGGCGCCGCCTTGGGCGGCGCGGGCTCGGAGGCGACAGGCAGCGGCGTCAGGTCGCTTCGGACGATCCACTGATGCGCATGACCGATGCGGTCAGCCTCGCACCTGCCGGGCACAGCGCGGGCCGTGGACGAACGGGCAGTCGTCGGCAGCGCGGGTTGGTGCGCGCCGTGCGCGGAATCGGGGCCACGGTGGGGCGCGGGCGGGTCGTCGTCGTGGGTGCTGTGCATGGTTCATCGGGCGCCACACTGGCGCGCAGGCCCATAGGGTAGGCCGTCGATCGGTGCGCTGTAAAGAACTGTGCAGTGATTTTCCGTTACCGTTCCGAAAACTTCCGCATACAGCACACAACCGGTCCCCGGCAGCAGGCGCCAGTTCCTCCACCAGTGGGGTCAGCGTGCGGCACGCGACCCAAAAACTTCCGACTAGTGCATGGTACGTTGTTGCGATCTGACCCTACCTGCTATCGTCAAAACTCGAACGCGCCCTGGCCTGGCTAGGCGGCACACTCTGGGGGTTCGCATGCAAGAGTTGCGCGGAGGCCGGCGGGCGTTGACCCGCTGCCTGGGCGTGGCATGGATTGGGGCGCTTTGCGCGGCGCCTTTCGGCTGCGGGGGCGATGCCGCCGTGACCGGAGCATCGACCGCCAAGGCGGGAACCGGGATCGCGTTTGGCGACGTCAAGTTGGGCGATGGCTGGATCAAGCTGCCCGACGGCCACATCGTCTTCGACGAGACCTTCGGCGACCTGGGCAGCGACCTCAAGCTGCCCGATTTCGGGATCGACCCGCTCGACGGCGGTGGCGAGGGTACCGCGGAAACGGTGGACGAACTGCCGGTCGTCGCGGATGCCGGCGATGTGCCGGCTGGGCCGGACGGCGAGCCGACCGATCTGCAGGATGCGGCGACGGCGGACAGCCAAGACGACGCCATCGACGCCGGGGCCGACGCCACCGTGGCCGTGTGGGTCAACCTGTGCGATCCCTGCACCTCCGAGGCCGCCTGTGGTGGCCTTGCTTGTGCCGGATTCGGTCCTGCCGGCGACGCCGACGGTACGTTCTGCCTGCTGGCGTGCGATCCTTCGGCGACGGGCGGGTGTGGCACCGGATACCAATGCGAGCCGACCAAGGCCGGCAGCCCGCAGCCCGGTTGGTGTCTGCCCCTGACCGGCGTGTGCGCGTGCAACGCGGCGGCGGCGGCGGCCGGGCTCTCGACCCCCTGCGCCACGAGCAACAGCGCGGGCAGTTGCAGCGGCGTGCGCACCTGCGGCGCCGACGGGTCGCTGTCCGCGTGCAGTGCGCCGCTCGCCGTCACCGAAACCTGCGACGGCAAGGACAACGACTGCGACGCCCAGACCGACGAAAACGCCACCTGCGACGACGGCAACCCCTGCACCCAAGGCGACGCCTGCACCCAGGGCGCGTGCGTGGCGGGCACCAACGGCTGCGCGTGCCAGACCGATGCGGACTGCAAGGCCAAGGACGACGTCGACTTGTGCAACGGCGTACTGATCTGCGACCCCAACAGCAACGATTGCGTGGTGGACCCCAAAACCGTGGTGATCTGCACGCCATCGGGCGCCGCCTGCCAGCAGAGCGTTTGCGAACCCAAGACCGGCCTTTGCGCCGTGCAGATGGCCGCAGATGGGTCGCCCTGCGACGACGGCAACGCCTGCACCACCGCCGAGGCGTGTGTTGCGGGAACCTGCGCCGGCGGGTCGACCAAGGTCTGCGACGACGGCAATAACTGCACGGCCGACGCATGCGACCCCAAGACTACGCAATGTTTGCAGACTTTCGACGGGCTGCAAAACAAGCCGTGCGATGCCGACGCCAGCGTTTGCACCGAAAACGACGTGTGCAAGGACGGCGTGTGCCTGGGAGGGGCCGCCAAGCCTTGCGGCGACGGCAATCCGTGCACCGACGACGGCTGCGACCCCAAGGCCGGATGCACCAACCTGCCCAATGCGGCGACCTGCGACGCCGACAATGAACCCTGCACGCTCGCCGACGCCTGTTCGCAGACGGCGTGCAAGCCCGGCGCCGCCAAGAACTGCGACGACCTCAACCCTTGTACCGCCGATGCATGCAAGGCCGGAGCGTGCCAGAACCTCGCCGCGGGCCTGGACGGCAAGGCGTGCGACGCCGACGGCAGTACCTGCACCCAGGGCGACGCGTGCGCGGCGGGCAAGTGCGTCGCCGGCAAGGGCACCGACTGCGACGACAACAACCCGTGCACGACAGACTCGTGCGACCTCGCCACCGGCTGTACGCACACGGCCAACGCGGCAGGCTGCGACGCCGACGGCAACGCCTGCACCGTCAACGACACATGCAAGGCCGGCGCCTGCCTGCCCGGCGCGACGACGGTGTGCGACGACAGCAACCCGTGCTTGAACAGCGCGTGCGACAAGGCCACCGGAGCCTGCGCGACCACGCCGACCACCAGCCCGTGCGACGACGGCAGCGTGTGCACGCAAGGCGACGCGTGCAAGAACGGCACATGCGCGCCAGGTACGGCCAAGGACTGCGACGACAGCAATCCCTGCACGGCCGACGCCTGTGACGCCAAGGCCGGCTGCGCCAACCCGCCCAAGGCCGGACCCTGCGACGACGGCAATCCCTGCACCAGTGGCGAGGCATGCGACCAGGGCAAATGCGCCGGCGGCAGCAACGTCTGCGCGTGTCAATCGGACGCCGACTGCGCCAGCGCCAATGGCGGCGACCTGTGCAAAGGGATTTTCGTGTGCGACAAGGCCAAGGCGCCGTTCAAGTGCGCGCTGGTGGCCGGCAGCGTGCCCGCATGCGATGCGAGCAAGGACACCGACTGCGCTACCAACACCTGCAGCGCCAAGACCGGCCAGTGCGCGCTCAAGGCCGAGGCCGACGGCAAGGCGTGCGAAGACGGCAGCGTCTGCACCATCGGCGACAAGTGCGCGACCGGCGCGTGTACCCCGGGGGCCTCGCCAGGCTGCGACGACGCCAACCCGTGCACCGCGGACGCGTGCGACCCCAAGACCGGTTGCGCCAACACCGCCAGCGGCGGGCCGTGCAGCGACGGCAATGCGTGCACTGGTCCCGACACCTGCAGCGCCAAGGCGTGCAATGCGGGCGCGGCGAAGGTCTGCAACGACAGCAATGCCTGCACCGCCGACAGTTGCGACCCCAAGTCCGGTGCCTGCGTGTTTACCCCCCAGCCCGGCGGCTGCGACGACGGCAGCGCGTGTACGAGCGGCGACGCCTGCGACGGCGCCACCTGCCAGGGCAAGCCCGTCAACTGCGACGACGGCAACGCGTGCACCACCGACGGCTGCGACAAGCAGAACGGCTGCACCAAAGTGAACAATGCCAACCCCTGCGACGCCGACGGCAACGCCTGCACCCAGAACGACGCCTGCGCCGCCGGAAAGTGCGCGGCCGGCGCCGCCAAGGCCTGCAACGACGGCGACGTGTGCACCGCGGACACCTGCGACAAGCAGAGTGGCGCCTGCGTTTTCGCCCAGAACACCGCAGCGTGCGACGACAACAGCGCATGCACGAGCCAAGACGTGTGCACCGCCGGCAAATGTGTCGGCACCGCCAAGCTGTGCAACGACGGCAACGCTTGCACCGACGACAGTTGCAACGCAGGCACCGGCGCGTGCGTGTTCGCCACCAACAGCGCGGCATGCAACGACGGCAACGCCTGCACCAATGGCGACAAATGCGCGGCGGGTTCGTGCGCGGGCAGCGCCGTGCAGTGCAACGACAACAACCCGTGCACCACCGACAGCTGTGCAGGCGGAACGTGCAGCAACGCCAACAACACCGCCAGTTGCGACGACGGCAACGCTTGCACCGTCAGCGACGGCTGCGCGGGCGGCAGTTGTGCCGGTCAGGCCAAGAACTGCAACGACAACAACGCGTGCACCACCGATTCTTGCGCCGGGGGCAACTGCAGCAACGTGAACAACACCGGAGCATGCAACGACAACAACGCCTGCACCGACAACGACGCCTGTTCCGGCGGCACCTGCACCGGCACCGCCAAAAACTGCAACGACAACAAGGTCTGCACCACCGACACCTGCAGCGGCGGCGCATGCCAGAATGTGAACAACACCAACCCCTGCGACGACGGAAATGCGTGCACGGTCAGCGACTTGTGCGGCGGCGGCACCTGCGCCGGTGGGCCAAAAAACTGCAGCGACAGCAACCCATGCACGACCGACACGTGCAGCGGCGGCGCCTGCGCCAACACCAACAACACCTCGGCCTGCAACGACAACAACGCCTGCACCGACAACGACGCGTGCGCGGGCGGCACCTGCGCGGGCACTGCCAAGACCTGCAATGACAACAACCCCTGCACCAACGACACGTGCAGCGGCGGCACCTGCCAGAACGTCAACAACACCGCGGCCTGCAACGACAACAACGCCTGCACGGACGGCGACGTGTGCGCGGGCGGCAGTTGCGCCGGGGCGGCCAAGAACTGCAACGACAGCAACCCGTGCACGACCGACACCTGCAGCGGTGGCAATTGCGCCAACACCAACAACACCAGCGCGTGCAACGACAGCAACGCCTGCACCGACAACGACGTGTGCTCGGGCGGTTCGTGCGCAGGCACGGCCAAGACGTGCAGCGACGGCGACACCTGCACCAGCGATGTATGCACGGCCGGCACCTGCAGCAACCCGCCCATCGTCGGCTGTGGCGGCAACTGCGCCAGCGCCAGCGACTGCAACGACGGCAACCCCTGCACCAACAACAACTGCACCGGCGGCAAGTGCGCGTTTCCCAACAACACCGCGGCGTGCGACGACGGCAACGGCTGCACGGTCAGCGACGTGTGCGCCGCCGGCACGTGCGCAGGCACCGCCAAGGACTGCAACGACAACAATGCCTGCACCACGGACAGTTGCGTCGCCGGCACTTGCCAGAACACCGCCAACACCGCGAGCTGCAACGACAACAACGCCTGCACCGACAACGACGCGTGCGCCGCCGGCTCGTGTGCCGGCTCTGCCAAGAACTGCAACGACGGCAACCCTTGCACGACCGACACCTGCAGCGCCGGCAACTGCGCCAACAACAACAACACCGCCAGTTGCAGCGACGGCAACCCCTGCACGATCAACGACGCGTGCGCGGCCGGCAGTTGCGCGGGCGCGACCAAGGACTGCAACGACAACAACGCGTGCACCACCGACAGCTGCAAGCAACCGCGGCCTGGTGGTGCGCGGGGCGGGCAGCGGGGCGGTGAGCTGCCCCTAGGAGCCTGTCGGACTATCGTCCGACAGGATCCGTGGTGGTTGCGATCGAGGCAGCGACCAAGAACTGCCTGAAGTAAGGGCCAGGAAATGATTTACTCAATCATTTCTCGGGCCCGTTTGCTTGCTCCGTGGGTCGCCAGCTCGCGGACCAAAGGTCCGACTCGCGGCTCCGTCCT
>VGRO01000210.1 GCA_016875335.1 Deltaproteobacteria bacterium
GATCCTGATTGGCTTGCTGGTCGCAGTCGGCAGGCTTTACGGTCCGCGGCCTGCGCGGTGGGCCCTGACCACCTACGTCGAGTTCATCCGCGGCACGCCGATGATGCTGCAACTGTATTTCATCTTCTTCTTCCTTCCCGAGGTTGGCGTCAACATCGACCCCTTCACCACCGCTATCCTCGGCCTGGCGATCAACTACTCGGCCTACGAGTCCGAGATCTACCGGGCCGGTCTGCAGTCGGTGCCGCCCGGACAAATGGAGGCCGCCTTGTCGCTCGGCATGTCGCGGACCCAAGCGCTGCGCCGCGTGATCGTGCCGCAGGCCGTGCGCATGGTGATCCCGCCGGTCGTCAGCGACTTCATTGCGCTTTTCAAGGACACCTCGGTCTGCTCGGTGGTGACCGTCGTCGAACTGACCAAGCGCTTCACCGTTCTGTCGCAATCGACGCAGGCCACGGTCGAGCTGATGGCCATGACCGCTGTGCTGTACCTGCTGATGTCCTATCCGCTTTCGGTGGCGGCCCGGCACGTCGAGAAGCGCCTGGGCGTCGGCCAACACCTGAGCGCATGAAGCGGAGGCAACGATGATCACGGTCACCGATCTGCACAAGCACCATGGGGAACTGCAGGTGATCAAGGGCATCAGCCTGCACGTTACCAAGGGCGAGGTCGACGCCATCATCGGGCCGTCGGGCGGGGGAAAGTCGACGTTCCTGCGCTGTCTCAACGGCCTGGAGACGTTCCAACAGGGTCGCGTCGAGATTGGCGCGCACGTGTTGACTCCGGCGACCCACCCCAACCGCGACGCAGCGACCCTGCAAGCGGTACGCAAATCCGTGGGCTTCGTCTTTCAGCAGTTCAACCTTTTCCCGCACTTGACCGTGCTCGGCAACCTCATCGAGGCGCCCGTCCAGGTGCTCGACGAGGACCGGGAATCGGCCGTGGCGCGCGCCCGGTTGCTCCTCGACCGCGTGCAACTCGCCGCCAAGGCCGACGTCAAGCCGTCCAGCCTGTCGGGTGGCCAGCAACAGCGCGTGGCGATTGCCCGGACCCTGATGATGCGGCCCGAGGCCGTGCTTTTCGACGAACCGACCTCGGCGCTCGACCCGGTGATGGCGCAGGAAGTGTTGGCCGTGATGGGCGACCTGGCGCACGACGGTCAGACGATGCTGGTGGTCACGCACTCGATGGCGTTCGCACGCAACGTGGCCACCCGTGTGCACGTGTTCGCTGGCGGTCTGGATGTAGAAAGCGGACCTCCCGCCCAGATTTTCGACGCGCCCGCGCACGAGACCACGCGCGAGTTCTTGCGGCACACGCGCGCTTAGGGACTGGAAAGTAATAAGTTGATCACTCTCACATCAGGACGGAGCCGCGAGTCGGACCTTTGGTCCGCGAGCTGGCGACCCACGGAGCAAGCAAACGGGCCCGAGAAATGATTGAGCAAATCATTTCCGGGCCGTCACCGCTTCCTGGGCGGCACCTTCTTGACTGGCGGCGGAAGGGCCACTGGCGTGACCTGATTGGGCAGGAGCGCGTTGGCGTCGATGTCGGCGGGCTCGACGCGGCTCAGGGGTGCATCGCGGCGCGTGCCGGGCGGCGGGGGCAACAAGACGGCCGAGAGGGTCCAATAGGCTGCCGGCAGGTCGGCGCAATCCGTCCCCAGCAGCTCGCGGTTGTCGCCGAGCACCACCTCGTAGGCGTCTGCATCGTCTGGCACGACCATGCGCGATCCCGGCAGCGTAGGCAGGTCGACAACGCCAGCGGTGGCGATGCGGAACTCGCGGTGTGCGGCAGAGCGCACGCACTGCCCCTCGAGACGGACCGTGCTCTGGTACACCACATCGTTGGCGGGCTGGATCCGCCGCAGCGCCATGGGCACCAGCGCCTCGGGCACGAGCGCGTTGGTCTGCACCAAGGCGGCGACGACCGTTCGACCCCAAAAGCGCCGGTCGTCGATGGACTGCACCAGCAGGGCCCGGACCGGCTGCGCTTCGCCTTGGCGCGCCTGCCCGACCCGGACGCGAACGAGTGCGCCGCGCTCGACGGGCACGCGGCGATCGAGCGCGAGGCCGTAGCGCAAGGTCAGCGCCACGCCATGTTGGCCGTCATCGTGCGCGACGACGAGTTCGTGCACACCGGGCATCGCGATGGCGCGGCGGTGCGCAACAACGATTCCGCGCACGTCCATCACGGCCGAGGTCGCGTCGGCCGGCAGCAAGGCGGGCGGGTCGACCTCCAGCAACGGGTCCGGGGGCGCGGTCTGCCAGAACTCACGGCGAAAACTCGTGGTCGGCGTCGAGCACGCCACCGCGGCCGCGAGCAGGGCAAGGCCGAGCGCGGCGGACGTGGTCGCAGCGGGGGGCGATGGGCGTCGTGGCACGGGCACAGCAAACCCCATCCGGCGACTATCGCACAGTGCCACGGGCATGCGCCATTGTACTTGCGCGATTCAACCGTTCGCGGGTACGCTACGCCGCGCGGAACGTCTGGTCTTGCCGGCTGACGTCGCCGCACGCGCCATCTTGCCGCGGTCCAGCGACCCGGAACGTGTTGGCGCGGGGCCCCGGCGGCGCAACCAGCGCGGCCCATCGCGAACGCGGGCAAATTCGCATGGCGGCGACGCAAGACGGCAACGACGAACTGGGCGCGCTCACCGCGGAAAACGAAATCCCGGTGATGCCGGTCCAGGTCATCACGCGGCCGTATATGCTGCAGCAGATCCGCGGACCGGGCTCGCCGATCGTGTACAACCTCGAAGCCGACGTCCTGGTGGTCGGTCGGGCCGACGACGCCGACATCCGCATCGGTTCGACCGCGTTGTCGCGGCGCCACATGCGGCTTGAGCGCTACCAAGGTGGCTACCGAGCCATCGACCTGGACAGCAGCAACGGGGTGTATTTGAACGAGGTTCGTGTCCATTCCGCCGTGCTGCGCGATGGCGACACGTTGCAGTTGGGCAACGCGGTCTTCCTTTTCCACGAAGGCAAGTAGGGCGGAGTCGACGATGGCGTTCCTCGTGCGTTTCTGGGGCACGCGCGGGTCGATTCCCACGCCGGGGCGGGCGACGTGCCGCTACGGCGGCAACACCTCGTGCGTCGAGATCCGCACCGACGACTCGCTTTTCATCTGCGATGGCGGCACGGGTCTGCGCGAGCTGGGCGTCGATTTGCTGCGCCGCGGCAACACCCCGATCAGCGCGCACCTGCTGTTCAGCCACATGCACTGGGACCACATCCAGGGCTTTCCCTTCTTTGCGCCCGCCTATCGGCCGCAGAACCGTTTCCACATCTACGGCACGCACCCGGGCGACACGCGGTTCCACTCGCTGCTTTCCGGCCAGATGCGCTCGGCGTACTTCCCTGTCGATTTCAGCGAACTCAACGCGCACGTCGATGCGACCGACCTCGGTGCCGATGGGGCCCGGCTGATCGAAGGCGTGATGGTGCGCTGCTTCGAGCAGAAACACCCGGGCCTGAGTTACGCGTATTCGCTCGAGCGCAACGGTCGCAAGGTGGTGTACGCCACGGACAACGAGATCGATCTGACGCTGGCCGACCCGACCCTGCCCGTGCGCGAACCCAACGCGCCGCGGGTGATCCCGGGCAAGTTCATCGAGTTCTGCCGGGGCGCGGACTTGCTCATCGCCGACGGCCAATACACCGATGCGGAGTACCTCAAGTGCACGGGCTGGGGCCACGCGCGCGCCACCACCGTGGTCGATTTGGCGGTACAGGCGGGCGTACGACAGGTGGCCATCTACCACCACGACCCGATGCAGTCCGACCGCGATGTCGAGAACAAGATCGAGACCTGCCGGCTGCGCGCGGCGCGCTTTGGCTCGCCCTTGTTCGTGTTCGCGGCGCGCGAAGGCGTCGAAATCAAGGTCGACTGAGCGGTCCGCCGCCCGTGGGCCGGCCACCCTTGATCAGCGTGCCAGCCGGCACGAAGTCGTCGCGCGCCGGGTCGAACACGCGCACCGACAGGCCTGCCAGATCGTAGACCCAGCCGTGCAGGTGCAGCGTGCCAGCCTCGATGCCGGCGCGCACGTCGCGAAAGGTCAAGAGGTTGTCGAGTTGCTGGGCGACGTTGGCCTCGACGGCGGCGCGCAAGTGGACCTCCGCGTCGGCTGCCTGCGGCAATTCGGCAAGCGCGACGCGCACACCGGCCAACCACTCGTGCAGCGAGGGCAACTCGCGGACGTCGGCCCCTTGCGCCACCGCCTTGACGCCCCCGCACAGGTCGTGGCCGCACACCACGATGTGCTGAACGTGCAGGTGGCCGATCGCGTATTCGAGCGCGGCGCCGACGCTGCTGTCGGCGTGGTCGAAGGGCGGCACCTGATTGGCGACGTTGCGGACCACGAACAGTTGCCCGGGCGCCGACTGCGTGAGCAGTTCCGGGATGACCCGCGAGTCCGAGCACCCGACGAACAGCGCGTCGGGGCTCTGGCCGCGGCTGGCCAGCTGGCGCAGGTAGTCGCGGTCGTCCTGCGTCCACCGGTCGCGAAATGCGGCGTGGCCCTGCAAGAGCCTGTCGATGGCCGGGTGGGACACGGTCAGCTCCACATCGTCAGGGGCTCGCCGTGACCGCGGAAACCGACGAAGCAACTGGCCGACACCCGCGGCCCCCCGGTGCAGGCGCGCACGGCGTGGACGCGGTCGGTGAGCCACAAGAGCATCTCGCCTTGGCTGGGCTGCAGCACCGCGGTCGGAGGCGGCAGCTTGGCGCGGTCGTAGAAATCGTGGGTGCCCGTGTACAGGCGCTGCGCCTCGGCGTCATCGGGCTGAGCCTCCCACAGCTCGAGTTCACCGCCGACCTTGGGCAGCCGCAGATAGACGTTGGCGGTGATTTGGGTGCGGATGCGCTGGGCATCATCGGAATCGGGCAGATCGCGGCGAATGATGTCCTGGTGCGGCTCCAAGGCGTGGGCGTCCTCGAACATGCGAGCGATGCCGACCAGCATCTTGCGGCCGTGCATGCGCTCGATGTGCGCCCCGGACGGCCACAGCTCTTCGAGTTCGAGGCGAAACCGGTCCATGGGCGTGAGCATCGGGGCACAGATGCGGCGGATGCTGAGCATCGTCGAGCGGGCTTCTCGGTAATAGGTGTCCAGTAGTTCCGGTTGGTTCTGGGTCTCGAACAAGGTCATGCCGATGCGCTGCAGACCAAACTCGGGCGCGAGAAGGTAGCGCGCAAAACCTGGATGGCGCAGCAACCGCCTGCACAGATGTTCGCACAGCCGGCGGTTGACGTAGCCGGGAACACGAAGCGCCAGGATGCGGCCGTCGATGAGATCCTGCAGATCGCCCGTGCGCAGCTCAGAGGCCACGCGCACGGGCAGCCCCAAGCTTTCCGTCAATTCGGAAATCGGCACCGGCACATAGTAGCCCGATTCGAAGGCATCGTCGGCCGCAAGCACGGTCTCCTGCATCAGCGCGGCGGTAGCCCGCAGGCGCGCAGCGAGCAGTTCGGCCATGCGCTGGGCCAGCATCACGGCGGCCGGCGCTCCTGCGGCCAACTGCGCATCGTAGGCGGCGCGGGTCAGTCCCCACAGCTGTGTCTCGCCGACCGCGCGCACGGCCGCCGTCCGCGGACCTGGGGCGCACAGGGCCACTTCGCCTACCAACTGGCCGGTCCCCAGGATCGCGAGGACGGTTTCGCCTTCGTCGGTCTGGCCAATGACCTCGACATGGCCGGACTCGACCAGGAAGACCTCGTCGCCCGGCTCGCCCTGGCGAAACAAGAACTGGCCGGACTGCAACGTCAACCGCCGTCCAGACGCCAGCAGGTCGGCGCGGAGTTCGGCGGGCAGACCGGCAAACAGGCCGCTGGTAGCCGAACGGTTTGCGCGCGGGGGCACGACAGGGCTGGTCATGGACGTTTTCCGCGGGCGGGATGCCGGGCGCGCAGTGTAGCGTGGGGCGGAATGTGCGCAAGTTTGGCCCGCGCGCTGGCGACCCACCGAGCAAGCAACCGGGCCAAAGAAATGATTGAGCAAATCGTTTCCCGGCCCTTGCGCGCAGCAGGCGCCTCACCAGTCCGCATTCTCTCAGTCGCGGGTGAGCCCGTGGGCCTCTGCCAGTTCGAAGGTGCGCCGGCGGGCCGGCGACGACGACAGGAACGCGACGCGCTGGTCGCGAGGCAACGCGCGGGCGCGGGACTCGAGGCGGCGTGCAGCTTCGAGCAGGGCGCGCCTGCCGATGTCGCGGTCGCCAGTCAGCAGGTTGGCCTCGGCCCATCCCGCGCGCAGCAGCGACTCGCCCTCTTCGAGCACGCCCAGGCTGGTGAAAAGGGCCATGCCGTCGGCCGCCACTGTCAACGCCTCAGGCGCGCGGTCCAGCGCCAGCAGCGCGCTCGCCTGCACAGCCAGCGCATACACGCGCGTGCCAGGAAACGCACGCAAGGACGCGGCGGCGCGGCCGGCGGTAGCCTCCGCGGCGTCGTTGCGTCCGGCCAACAGCAACATCTCCGCGAGCGAGGCCTGCAGGTTTCCGTCGAGGCGCGGGTGGCCCGACCGCCCCAAACGCTCGACCGCAGCCTGCTTGCGCTGCAAGCCGTCCTCGACGTGGCCGGCGAATGCCAACACGGTCGCCAAGTTGTGTTCGATGACCGGCTGCAGGAAGCCCAGACCGAGGCGGTCGGCGCGGTCCAGTTGTGCGCGCAGCACGGACTCGGCGCGGTCAAACGCCCCGATGCGCCCCCAGGTGTACCCGATGTTGGTGCTGACGCCGGTGCAACTGCGCAGATCGCCGGCGCTCTCCCAGGCCTCGGAGGCGGCTACGAACTCGCCCAGCGCACCTCCGAGGTCGCCGCGGTTCAGACAGAGGTAGGCGCGCGCGTGGTGCAGCCGCGCCCGGGCGAGCAGATCGAGGTCGACGGACCCCGCGGAGTCTGCGCGTTCCATCCACCGGTTGGCGAGGTCGGGCCGGCCCACCCACAAGGCATTGAGTGCGCCGCGGCACAACGCCACGACCTGCCGGCAAGCTGCGACGTCATCGACGGGCGCCGCCGCTGCGATGCGCGCGCCCCGACCGTCCATCTGCGGGCTGGCGCCGAGTCGCGCCGACATGATGAGGGCGCTGCCGGACGCCTGGAACCACTCGGCGGTTCCCGGATCCAGCAATTCCTCGGCGGCGATCGCCGCAGCCTCGCTGCCCGCCAGATCCCCTTGCCACTCGCGCGATTCGGCTTGCAAAAGCAACAAGCGCCCGCGGACGGTGCCGGACGCCCCTGCGTCGAGACCGCGCTGCGCTCGATCCGCCGTCGCGGCGCTGTCGTGCGCGGCCTGGGCCTGCTCGGCGGCCGCCAGGAATTGTTCGGCAGCGCGCGAACAGTCGCCCGCGCGTGAGTAGTGCTCGGCCATCACCAGCGGGTTGCGCTCACCGGCTTCGTCCAGCCAACGCGCCACCGCGCGATGCCCCGCCGTTGCGTCGCCGGGGGTCAGCGTCGCGTATGCGGCGTCGTGGACCATGGCCGATGGAAACGTGTATTCGGCCTGGCCAGCCAGGCTCGACTCGGGTGCTTGCTCCACGAGCTCTGCCGCGCGCAGCCGCTGCAGGGCGTCGTGGACCTCAGCAAGCTTGTCGGACCCGCCCAGCAGGGCCGCCGCGCCCGCGACCCAGAAGCGCTGACCGAAAAGGCTTGCTGCGCGCACGACTTGCCGGTCGAACGGCTCCAGCGCGTCGAGGCGCGCCTGGACCATGCCGAGCACGCTGTCGGGAAAGGTGTCGCGCTCGCCGCGGGCGACGTGGCGCATCAACTCCTCCAGGCAGTAGGGGTTGCCTTCCGATCGGTCCAGGATGCGCGTGACCAGGGCCGGATCCAGGTCGCGACCCAGCACTTGCTGCACGACCCGTTCGCACGCGCGCGGCGACAGACGGCCCAGGCGCACGTCGGTCACGCCGCGGTCTTTCCACAGGTTGGCAAAGCGCTCGTGGACGGCCGGACGGCCCACCGCCACCACCATCCATGGCACGTCGTTGGCGTCACGCAAGGCGGCGTCGATCGCCCGCAGCGAAGGCAGATCGCCCCAATGGGCGTCTTCGAGCACGACCAGCAAGGGGTCGTCCACCGCCACGGCCCGGACCCACGATGCAAGGGCTCTGTTGACCTGGGTCGCGAAAAGCGACGCATCCGCCCTCGCCGCGCGCAGCAGCGCAGTGCCCTCGCCGTTGTCGGCGCCGCAGACTTCGCCGAGAAACTCGGTGACGAACGCCAATTCGCTCGCCGGCAGGCGTTGACCCAGGCGTTGCCGCATGACCCGGCAGTGGCCGGCGTGGTCCGCCGCATCGCCACCAGACGCCCAATGCCGCAGCAACTGGCCGAGCAGCAGCCATGCGCTGCCCGCCGCCAAGGGATCGGCGCGCGCGACCAGGAGTGCATGCCCCAGACCACCCTGCCGCAGCCGCGCCAGGAACTCGTGGATCAGCCGCGACTTGCCGATGCCGGGCGGACCGGTCAGCACAAGCGCTCGGGCTTCGCCGTCGTCGTTGACCTGCGCGAACGACGCGTCGAGCAGGGCCAACTCCTGCTGACGTCCCACGCAGGGAGTAGGCTTGCCGAGTACCGATCGCAGGTGCGTGTGTGCGCCGCGCGGGCCGCGAAGGCGAAAGCAGCCGTCGCCTCCGTCCACCTCGAACGCAGCGTCCAATTGAGCGGCCGAGTCCGCATCGACGACGACCCCCGGTTCGGAGGTCGCACCGAGCAGGTCCATGGCCCGCGCCAGCACGGCGCCGAGCGTGATCTGGTGGTCGACCACGCCCCAACCCGTCGCCATGGCCACAGGGGCGTCGAGCACGGCCTGCTGGACGCGCAAGGCAAACCGCGCCGTGCGCTCGATCATTTCCTGGGGCAGGCCCGCGGTCTCCAGGACTGCGAGCAGCGATCCATCGGCCATTGCCTCGAGCCGGAGCCCGAAGGTGCGCGCTGCGGCGTGCAACGCTTCGTGTTCGGCGCCAAGTTCCTCCTCGGTGATGGTCAAGCCCAGGCTGTGGTCCTGGAGGTGCGCGGACACCAGAACCACGCAAACGAAGCGCCGCTCGGCTCGGGTCAACACCAGCGGTGCGTGCGTGGTCGACATCGGCCGCGCGCCGCGCAGCGACTCCAGGGCCGCCAACGCGGCGGCGGTCTCGTGTCCGTCGGCGTAGCGTTGTGCGCGATCGCGGGCCAGCATGCGCGCGACCACGGTGTCGAGCGCGGGCGGCACGTCCGGCCGGGCTTTAGGGCCCGGAAATGATTTACTCAATCATTTCTTGGGCCCGTTTGCTTGCTCAGTGGGTCGCCAGCTCGCGGACCAAAGGTCCGACTCGCGGCTCCGCCCTGATGTGAGAGTGATCGACTT
>VGRO01000211.1 GCA_016875335.1 Deltaproteobacteria bacterium
GCGGCAAAACCGGGGGCAAAAAAGGTCCGCCGGGCGCTGCCGGGCACGGCGTGGAGGCGAAAAAAGGCGCCGGCACCGCCGCTCCGCGGCTGGCCGGCGCGGGGCGGTGGATTCTGGCCCCTCCCCGCGCTGGCCATCAACCCTCGACCGCGGCTAGAATCGCCGCCTTCGCGAGGGCCTCGTGCGCAACGTGATCTCAAAATGCACTGTCGCCGTGGTCACCGCCGGGCTTGGGTCGGTGGCCCTGGCGGGCTGTGCGCCCGACATTCCCGGCCCGGAGGCGTTCGCCGCACCCGACCACGGCGGCGGCGCAGGCGGCAAGGCGGACGTCCAGGTCGGCGGCGGTGGCGACGCAGGGCTGCAACCGTGCACCAACGCGGCCTCCTGTCCGGCGCCAACGGCCGCGTGCACGGTCGCCGTCTGCAAGAACGGTGCATGCGACACGCAACCCGCGGCCGACGGCGCCGCCTGCAGCGACGGCATCGACTGCACCATCGGCGACACCTGCAAGGCCGGCAAGTGCAGCTATGCGACCTCGACGTGCGTGTGCCTGCAAGACGGCGACTGCGCCAGCAAGGAAGATGGCGACCTGTGCAACGGAACGAAATTCTGCGACCCGGTGGCGCACAATTGCATCGTGAACCCGGCGACCATCGTGGTGTGCAAGACCGTCGACGATACGCAGTGTCTGCAAACGCAGTGCGTCAAGGCCACGGGCATGTGTGAACTCAAGCCGGTCGCCAACAAGACGCCGTGCGACGACAACGACCAGTGCACCGTGTCCGAGGTGTGCCTCGACGGCCAGTGCACGCCGTCGGTCCTCAAGTGCACCTGCAAGACCAGCGCCGACTGCAAAGACGACGGCGATCTGTGCAACGGCAAACCCTACTGCAACCTCGTCCAGGGCAAGTGCCTGCCAATCCCGGGCACTGAGATCACCTGCGACAAGAGCGGCGACACGGCATGCCTCAAGAACACCTGCGACAAGACCACCGGCACATGCGCCCCCAAGTCGGTCGCCGAAGGCATCGCATGCGCCACCGGCGATGTGTGCCAGGGCAGCTCGACTTGCAAGGCGGGCCAGTGCATCGGCGGTACCAACCTGTGCCCCTGCGCCTCCAGCGCCGACTGCGCCAAGTTCGACGACGGCAACCTGTGCAACGGCGTGCTGTATTGCGACAAGACGACCAAGAAGTGCGCGGTCAATCCCACCTCGGTGCCCGCGCCGTGTTCGACGACCGGCAATGGGCCGTGCGTCGCCAACACCTGCGATCCCAAGACCGGGCAGTGCGCCGCCGTGACGGCCGCCAACAACGCGCCCTGCAGCGACGGCGACCCGTGTTCGGCGGGCGACTTCTGCAGCGCCGGCAAATGCGTGGCGGGGCCGGCCACGTGCGACTGTGCGACCGACGCCGAGTGCGCCAAGTATGACGACGCCGACCTGTGCAACGGCAAGCTGACCTGCGAACCAACCCAGAAAGTCTGCAAGCTCGACCCGGCGACGGTGCCGCCTGCCTGCCCCGCGCCCTCCACGGCGTGCCAGGTCTCTGCGTGCGACCCCAAGTCGGGCAAATGCACCACCGGCAAACTGCCCGACGGCAGTGCGTGCAGCGACGGCAATGCGTGCACGGCGCCCGACCAATGTGCCGCTGGCGTGTGCAAGGCCGGCGCCAACGTGTGCGCGTGCCAGACCGATGGCGACTGCCTCGACGACGGCAACCTATGCAATGGCGTGCCCTACTGCGACAAGAGCGGCGGATCGCCCACCTGCAAGAGCAAGCCGGGCAGCGAGGTCAAGTGCGCCGCTTCGGGCAAGGTGTGCGTGGTCAAGTCTTGCGAGCCGCTGACCGGCCAGTGCGTCGACAAGCCCGGCACCTGCACCGACAACAACCCCTGCACGCTGGACAGTTGCGACGTCAGCAACAGCCAGTGCAAGGTGACCAACACCGCCGACGGCACCGCGTGCGAGAGCGGCAAAGTCTGCGCAGCCGGCAAATGCGTGACCGCCAGCGACACCATGGTGCTCGTGCCCTCTGGCAAGACCTGGGTCGGCTGCGCACCCACCGAAACCGGGTGCGCGGCGCCCGAACAACCTCAGCACCTGGTGTCGCTGCCCGCGTTCTTCTTGGACCGCTTCGAGGTCACGGTGGCCCACTACAAACAATGCCTCGAAGCCAATGCCTGCACCGTGCCCGCCAATGCCCCGGCCACCTGCAACCTGGGCAACAGCCAGCGCGCCAAGCACCCGATCAACTGCCTGCCCTGGTCGGCCGCCAGCGCCTACTGCGCTTGGGTGGGCAAGCGCCTGCCGACGGAAGCCGAATGGGAAATGGCGGCCCGCGGCCACTGCGTCAGCGCAGACTCCAACGCGTGCAAGGTCGAACTCAAACCGTTTCCATGGGGAACCAAGCTTGCTAGCTGTTCGATGACGTGGATGAAGGACGCGGTCAAAGGCGGCGACGGCTGCAACACGAACGCGACCACCCTTGTGGGCCTGGCGTCCAACGACGTCAGCCCTGTCGGCGTCCGCGACCTCGGCGGCAACGTCAGCGAGTGGGTCCAGGACACCTACGAGGCCGGCTTCTATGCCAAGAGCCCTCAGGACAGTCCGGTCAATGCTGCAGCCGGCACCCAGAAGGTCGCGCGCGGCGGCAACTTTGCCAGCATCGCCAGCGAAACGCGGTCGGCGCGGCGGCAGGGCCTGGACGGCGGCGGCACCTACCCAAGCGTCGGGTTTCGCTGCGCCAAAGATGTCAAGTAGAAGGCTATTTCGGCAGGGCGTGGACCCGCACGGCACCTGCCAGCGCTAGAGGCGCGCCCCAGGACCACTGGACCTGCGCGCCACCCACCTGCGCGCTGGTTGGCAAGGGCAGTTCGGCGAGCGGGGCCTTGGCCCACTGTTCGAGGAGCTTGGGAACCGCCTTGGCCACCGTGGCCACCACCAGCCCTTCCTGGATGTCGGTCTCAAAGAAGGCGCCGGAAACGAGGTCCAAATCGGCGGCCACCGAGACTGCGGGCCCGATCCACAGTTGGACCTTGGATCCGCTCATCTTGACGACGGGTTGGACGCGCACGGCGATGTGCACGTCACCCTCAGCCAGCACCCCCAGCCCCAGGTCGGCCGGGGCGCGCAGGTGGACGCGCAGGTCGACGAGATCGAGGCGCGGCCCCTCGGGGCCACACGACCGCAGCAACCACGGTGCCCGCAACTGCGCCGCCGCGGCAATCTCGACGGGCAGACCCAAGGCGGCCGTCGTCGGCGACACGTCGCCAGCGAGCGCCCCACCCAGCCACGCCGCGCGCAGGGCCGCGTTCCACGCCACGTCGGTCAGCACCAACTGCATCGCTTTGGGATCGTTGACGAAATCCGCAGAGAGGTTGTGGGGCGCGCACAGATCCGGCGTGCCGGGATCGGTCGCTGCCGTCGCGGCCAGAGGGGCCGCCACCCCCTTGGGTGCCGGTTGACCGGTCAGGGCCAGCACACCCGCGCAGCCTGGCACGCCCATCGCCGCAGGAACGGCTTGCAGCGGCCATTGCACCCAAGTGGCCGGCCCCGACCACGCCGCCGGCACGCTGAATGTGGCGTCGGCCAGGGCCTGGGTCCACAACGCTGCCCAGGCGTCGGTCTGGTTGGGCTGCCACGCCGCCGGAAGCTGGGCGCCGAGGCCGACCGCGCCGTGCGGAACTGCACCCTTGTGCCACTGCTGCGCCCAGTGCACGCCCTGGACACGGGTCCGGGTGCCGCCCTTGTCGTCGGTGGCCACCAAAACGAGCCGCGTCGCGCCCGGGGTCAGCTGGACCTGCGTCGAAAACGCACCGTCGGCGGCGAGCGGCACTGGCTTGCCCTGCACCGTCAGCGCGGTTGCTTTGGCCTTCTGTGACACCAGCTTGCCGGTCACTGCCAGCAGCCCGTTGGGGTCCACCCAGCGATAGCCGCGCGGCGGGTGGTCCACGGCGATGAGTGGCACGCAATCGTAGTGCTGGTTGGGGGCGTGGGTGCAGTTGCCACCGGTCTGGCAGACATCGGTGGTGCAGGGGCTGCCGTCGTCACAGGATTTCTTCTCGCCCTTGCAGCCCTTGTCGCCGCAGACGTCGCTGACTGTGCAGGGGTCGGCGTCGTCGCAGGGCGCGCCGGGGGCCGGAGCGTGGGCGCAGCCGCCACCGGGGCTGCAGGGGTCCTGCGTGCAGGGGTCGCCGTCGTCGCATGCGGACACCTGTGCGGCAGTACATGGGCCGGGACCGGTTTCGCCTGCCGCGACGTCGGCCTGCGCGTCCTGGGCCGCGCCCGCCTCGGCCGGCGTAGCAGCCGGAGACTGTTGTGAGCGGCAGGCGACGCAGGCAGTGGCGATCACGACCGCGGTCAAGGCTTTTCGCATGTGTTCCCCTTGCATTGACCAGTGGTGCCGCAGCCGGCGCCTGCCGGGAGGGCGGCTTGGTTGCAGGTCCCCTGTTTGCACACATCGGCGGTGCACGCGTTGCCATCGCCGCAGTCGAGCGCGGGCGTCGCCAGGCACATACCGCTGTGGGCGCAGTCGGGGTTGGCCCAGCGGTCCACGCGCGCCATCCACGCATCGCCCTGGCCTTGTACGGCGATCTGCCCGACGAGGGCCAGTGTGCCGTCGGGCCACAGGGCGGCGCCCGCGACATAGGGCAAGCTGGCCGCAGTGGCAGCTCTCTCGCGCAGTTCGGCATCGAGGGTCAGCAACGATGTCGCGCCGGCCGACGTCGCGGGGTGAAGCAACGTCGGCGCCAGCCAGCCACCCGTGGGCAGGGCAAAAAGGGCGACCGGCCAGCGGTTCTGTTCGCCGCGCTGTTGTTTTGGGGCCGCACCGCCGGCCGGGATGTGCACCCACCACACGCGGGCGGTCGGCAGCTCGGGCAAGTCGCCGAACCACGCCGAACTGGCCACGCCCGCGGCCACGACGCCGCCCGCCGGGTGGGGCGCCACAGCCAGCAGCGTGCCGTGCCACCCCTCGTCGGGGGTCACAACGACTTCGCTACCGGTCGCGGTGCCGGTCGCGCCCAATTCCACGGCCCAGCCGCGCAACTGGTTGCCGACGTTGGCGTGGCCGACGGCCATCCAGCGCGGCTTGCTGCCCGGCAGCGAGGTCACAGCCCGCAGGCGGCCGGTGGCCCCAGCCGGCGGCGCGACCGGCAGGTTCCAGCTCGGCTCGGCGTCGGCGAAGAAGCGCTTGGCAAAGCCTTGTTGGTCCAGGCCACCGACGGCGAGCAACGTGCCGTCGCTGGCGCGGGCCACCGCCGAGAACCAGTGGTCGCCGTCGACGTCCAGGTGGTCGCGCGGCAGATTGGGCGAGCCGGGGCGGGCGATGCCGATCCAGCGCGCCCGTGTCCGCGGGGCCTTGCCGTTGACGGGCAGCAACTCTGCCTGCGACCCCACCGCCAGCGCGCCGCCGCCCGCCAGCGCGGCCATGGCAGCAAGGGCATCGTCGTGGTTCGGGTCCGGCTCAAGCGCCTGCCTGGTCGGAGGTTTCGAGAGATCGACACCGCCCGGCGCGATGCGCAGCACGAAGTTGTCGTGCTGCACGCCGCTGCCCGGGGCGGCCTGCCACGCCTCGACCGCAACGACCATCGCGCCGTCGCTGTCGCGCACCACAGCGGTCGCGGTGTCTTTCATGCCTGCGCCGACATCGCTCGACCACGCCCACAGCCGCGGCGCCGCCTGGCACTGGCCCTGGACGCAGGAGCCTTCTTCGAAACACGGGCCTTTCTCGCACGGCCCACCGCCGACCGCCTTGTGGCTGCACCCGACCTTGGGGTCGCAGGTGTCCACCGTGCAGGGGTTGTCGTCGATGCAATCGGACGGGTTGCACGCCGGACAGTCTTGCGGGCAGGTGGCAGAGCTTTCGCCCTGTTCGCAGGCGGCGTTGGGGCAGCGCGCGAACGCGGCGTCTCCAGGGATCTGAGGGTCACTGCACGCCACGTACAGCGCCGTCGATGCCCTGGCCGCCCAGGCAAAATCCGCGCGACGGTGGCGATGCCTGCTCACCGCGCCCCCCTCTCGGCTTGGGGCCACAACCAGGCCGTGACCGCTGCCGTCGCGCCGGCCGACAGCACCGCCCACGCCCAGTTCTGTTGGATTGCCAGCGCATGGCCGGCGGCTTGGGCTTCTGCGCGCGTGGCGTATCCCTCGACCTTTCCGCCGTCGAACCCGGGCTGCAAGCCGGTCTCGAAATTCTGCCGCTGCCAGGTGGCCGCCGCCAGCCACAGGGCCCCGACTGCGCCGACCGCGGTGCCCGACCACAATGTGGCGCTGCGCACCGGACTGCGCGGCGGCGGAGCCGCAGGGACAGCCGGGGTGGCGACCGGCTGGGCTTGTTCAGGCGTCGCAGACCGCGCCAGTTCCGCGGACTGCTGGCGCGCATCCTCCAGTCGCTGGCGCGCATCTTGCTCTCGCAGGCGGTCTTCGCACTCGGCGAGATAGGTGCGGGCGCGGCCGACGTAGCCTGAGTTGGCGGCCTCGATGTGCAGGAACGCCCGGTAGCGCACGACGGCGAGCGCCCACTGGCCGCTCAGGTGCAGACTGCGCGCGCTGGCGAACAAAAAAGGCGCCGTCGGCCGGGTCGAGCTGGTGGGCCTCGAAGTACAGCTCAGCCGCGCGGGCGTAGTCGGCAGATTCGTGGGCGGCAAACGCAGCGGCGGCCAGATCGCGGGCCGCGGCGTTGGGTGGTGAGGCGCGGCCAGGCAGCGGCGCAGCGGTCAGCAGCGCGACGAAGACGGGGATCGCGATGGGCGTGCGCAGGGCCAACGTCGTCCAGGGCGGCGGCGGCCGCGGCCGGGGGGTGCCAGAAGCGTGGCACGCGGGGCGTGGGCGTGCAAGGTGGTGGGCGCGCGTGGGAGCGTCGGCGCGGGTCGATTTCCGGCGGGTGGTCCGCCACGCAGGGTCGAAAAGTCGCGAGACCACCGCCATTCTTCAACGAACGGCACAACCACGCAACATGACTCACTTTATTGCGTAGATACCCGCCGCGTGATGGTGTAGCCCTGGGTTGGAGGCCTGCACCACGGGCGGACGGCTGCCGGAGCCGAGGTGGACTTCGTCGTCTACGGCGAGCGGGTTTTCGCGGCGATCGAAGTCACGTCCACAGACCGCGTGCCCACAGAGGATCTGGCGGGGCTCTTGGCGTTCGCGCGTGACGATCCGATGACACTGCGCGTCCTGGTGTACCGCGGCAAGGCGGCGGCGATCGAGCACGGGGTGCGGGTGGTGCCGCTGGAGGTGTTGTTGCGCGGCGGATGGGCGGGGCTGGGCGGGGTTGCGGCCCCGGGTTGAGGGGCCACGGGCAATCGGCGCAAGGGCGATCCGAGCAGGCCGCGCGGGAAGTTGGCCGTTGCGACAGTTTTGGCTCGCGCGGGGACAAGTGTCCCGACCAGCCGTTCGGCGCATACAAAGATTCACAGCCACAGGCGCTCCTGCGCCCGCGGCCTTTGGGGCAGTCGTGTCCCGACAAACTGTCCCGAATTGCCGACACACGAATAGGCGTCTGTGGCCAACCTGGCGGCGCAAGTCTTCAAAACCCGTCAGGACGGCGGGAGGTCGCGCGGTCAGAAAGCGAGCCGCGGCGATTGGCACGCGCCTTGCAGAGGTGAGTGCTGCGCGACCGCCGGCCAAGGTTTGCCCTCGCCCCAACCCGGGCAGACACCGGCGCGCTCGAGGACGTCCATGGGCACCGACACAGCGCAAACGCAGCGATTCTGCTCCAAATGCGGTCAGGCAACAGTGGCGGCGCAATGCCCGCACGATGGCGCGCCGACGTTCACCCGCGGCAGCGGCGACGGCGTCGTCTCGCTCAAGCTCAAGCCGGGCGACGCCATCGCGCACAAATACAAGGTAGTCAAGCAGTTGGGCAAAGGAGGCTTTGGCGCGGTGTACCAGGCGGAGCACACCACCACCGGCCAGCAGGTCGCCGTCAAGATCCTGGCGCTCGATCCCGACGACGGCGATGACAGCGTGGTTGCGCGCTTCCTGCAAGAGGCGCAGATCACCGGCAAGCTCCGCCACCCCAACACTGTGCGGGTATTCGATTTTGGCCAGACCGACGACAGCGCGCTTTTCATGGTGCTCGAGCTGCTCAACGGCCCGACGCTCGAAAAAGTGCTCAAGGATCAGGCCAAGAACGACGCGGTGATGAGCGAGCGCCAGGCGTGCAACATCGCGATCCCGGTGTTGCGCTCGCTGACCGAGGCGCACGACGCCGGGCTGGTCCACCGCGATCTCAAGCCGCTGAACATCATGCTGGCCGACAGCGGCGACGACGACCCGGTGGTCAAGGTGCTCGACTTTGGCATCGCACGCAAACAGGACTCGGACCTGACCGGCGCGGGCAAGGCGCTGGGCACGCCGGCCTACATGAGCCCCGAGCAGTGCAAGGGCGGCGACATCGACGGCCGCAGCGACGTGTATTCGCTTGGGTGCATCCTTTTCCGCTGCGTCACCGGGCAGTTGCCGTTCCACACCGACAACCAACTGGCGCTGTTGCAGGCGCACATCCTTCAGGCGCCGCCGCCGGTCAAGTCCTTGGCCAAGACCAAGCTGTCCGATGGCTTTGCGGCCGTGGTGGACCGCGCGTTGGTCAAAGACCCGCGGGCCCGCTTCGAATCGGCGCGCGCGATGCGCCAAGAGTTGGAGGCCGTATTGGGCGGCGCGTGGGGTGGCACGCCGGTGCGGCCGCTCCCCGCGATGTCTGAGGCGGAGAGCGCGGAAACCGCGGCCGTCGACACAGGGCAGTTGGCCGCCGCCACGGGTCGCGGCGCCAAGGCGGCCTCCACGCCCGATGCTGCGACGGTGGCGACTGACGTCGCCGTCGAGCGGGCGCAGGCGGCGCGGGCTGTGTCAGGTCCGCAGGCGGCCGTGGTCTATGCCGGTGCGACGCCGGCTGCGGTGGCGACCCCTGCAGCAGCGGCGCCGGCGCCGGCAACTGCGATGCTGGACGCCGCTGCAACGCAAGCCGTGGCGGCGGCCGCCGTCCAGGGGGCGACGCTGGCCATGCCTGCCGCCGCGGCGGCGCCGGCCAAATCGAAGATGGGGCTGTGGATCGGCGTGGCAGTTGCGGCGGCAATTGCGGTGACGATCGCGGTTTTGGCGACCGGGGGGAGCAAGCCGCCGGCCC
>VGRO01000212.1 GCA_016875335.1 Deltaproteobacteria bacterium
ATCAGGACGGAGCCGCGAGTCGGACCCTTGGTCCGCGAGCTGGCGACCCACTGAGCAAGCAAACGGGCCCAAGAAATGATTGAGTAAATCATTTCCGGGCCCTTAGGGGGCGGGGATGACGCAGCGGTTCGTGCGACAGCCGGGCGTGCGCTGGCACCAGGAAGTCCCGGGCACGCGATGGTGTCGTGCAGACTTGCACTTGCACACCATCGACGACATCGCCGGTGGACGGGCAAAGTGGCCGGACGGCCTGAACGGCGGTCACGCCGACGCAAACTCGATTCGTCAATACGCTCGTCGGTTTCTGCAGGCCGCCGCCGGCAAGGTCGAGGTTCTGGGCGTCACGCCGCACTGCCCCTCGCACAACGGTATCAGCGCGGTGTGGGCCATCGTCGATGAATGGAATTCGGGCATCGACGACGACGACGTCGCGTTTCGCGAGAAGATTTACGCGGTCTTCCCCGGCTTCGAACCCAGTTTGCGCGACGGAAAGCAGGGCGTCCACGTCTTGTTCCTCTTTGATCCAGAAATCGGCCGCGATGACTTCAAGTCGCTGTTTGACAAGGTGATGGGGTCTACCGTGCAGGCCTGGTCACCGACAGGGCTGCAGTTGTCGTCGCTGGATGCCGAGGAAGCGTTCAACCTGGTCTTGGTCGCAGAACGTCTTCAACGCCGAGATGCGGCCCAAAGGTGGCAGCATCTGCTCATCGCGCCTCACGTGGAGGATGACAGCGGTTGGTTCGGTGGGCAGAAAGCGCACGTGCTCGGTAGCGCTCCTTCAGCAATGCTGTCGGCGTTGGAGCTGTCGGACAATAAGGTCGATGCCGACATGTGGCCCAAGAATCCGCTCATGCGCAAGGCGTTTGACGACATGCGCCTTGCGTTTGTCCACGGAACCGACGCGTACGCGGTGCAGGAAATCGGGAACCGCTATTGCTGGGTCAAGCTCGGGGCGCCGCGCATAGAGGCGTTGCGTCAAGCGTTTCTCGCCTATCAGCTGCAGTCCAGAGCACGCCTTGCCTACGCGAAGGACGCGGCGGGGGTGTTCGGTCCTGCGCCATCCGCGCCGGTTCCTTTGCCGACTTCGCGGCCGTGGCTTCGCTGCGTCGAGGTATCGGGCGGCCTGTCGTTCTTCGGCGGGGCCAACCGCGCGACGCGATTCGAATTCAATCCAGACCTGACGTGCATCATCGGCGGCAGCATGAGCGGCAAGTCGACGCTGCTCGACGGGCTGCGGGTGCACGTTGGCGCGACGATGCCAGACCCGAAGAAGTTCCCCGACTTCGAAGCGCGCGGTCGGGAGCGGTTCCTTGTGGGCAACCCGTCGGTGAGACTGGGCATTCTCGGTCCCGTGGACCACCACGCCAACGACTCCGAACAGTGGCCGGCCCAGTTCTTTGGGCAGCACGAACTCCAACAGCTGGCATCCGATCCCGCCGGGCTGGAGGAACTCCTGCTGCACCTCGTGCCAGAGAAGACCAACGATTTGCAGACCATCCGGACGCAACTGCAACAACTGGACAAGAGACTGGCCGATGCCGTGCCGGACCTCGCCAAGCGCGAAGCCGCACTGGCAGAAGCCGAGCAGATGTATGAACGCGCAAAGAAAGCGCAGGAAAGTCTCCTCGAGTTCGCGGCGGCAGGCATCGCCACTTGGCGGCAGTCGCAAGCCCACGGCGGCCTGCTGAAGTCGCTCAAAGCCGACGTGCAAGGCATGGCCGACGCGCTGACCGACACTGCGAGTGCAGCAGAGGCGTTGGCAGTCCCAGTCGCGCCTGGCGCGCCAGCAGTGGACGAAGGGGCTGCTGCATTGCTGGAAACGTTGACCCGCTCGCTCAGGGCGGCAGTCACCGCGCGCGAGGAACTGGAGCGCTGGGTGGCCCAAGCCACGCTGGCTGCCGCAGCGAACGAACTAGGCCAGAGGCGTTTGGTCGAGACCAGGCTCGTGGAGCTGGGCAAGACCGCTGAAGAACTAGGCCAGTTCGATGCACTCAGCCGGACAGCCGCCAATTTCGAGACGTACAAGGCAGCGTTTGACCAGCAGGCAGCGGACTTCCGTGCACGGATCGAAGCCTTCGACAAAGCTGTCGTTGACCGCGCCGCGCTGATCGAGCGCTACCGGCACGACATGTTGGCGGTAGCGGAAGCCATCGCTGCGCGCTTCGACGCAAGGGTGCGCATCGCAGCCCGCAAGGAAGGGGTGGACGACAACCTTGCGAACTGGGTTGTGGGGTTGAGAAACGGTGGCATCACCGCATGGTGGAAAACGACCAACGGAGGTCAGACGCTGACCGCGTTGCGCGACGCACTCCGCGAGGAGGCCGACAAGTCAGGCCCGGGCCTCGGTGGCGTCGGCATGAGCGCCGCAGTCGCGAAGACCTTTAGCGAACTGGTCACGGGGGAGCGAGCCTACGCATTCTCGGCGCTTCGCTGCCCGGACCGCTACACGATTCAGCGACGCCTCGGCGAGACCGAGCACTACCGCGACCTCGACCAGCTCTCCGGCGGCGAGAAGCTGGCGGTGCTGCTGTCCCTCGTGTTCGAGGCGAGCGACGAGCGGCCCTTGGTCATCGATCAACCCGAGGACGAATTGGACAACCGTTACATGTACGACATGGTCATCCCGGCGCTTCTCCGCCTCAAGGGGCGCCGTCAAGTCATCATCGCGACGCACAACGCGAATTTGGTCGTCAACGCAGACGCAGACCAAGTCATTGCGCTGAGCGCGACCGCCAACGCCGGCCAGGTTGATGTCCAGGGTTCCATCGAAGACGCCGCAGTTCGCGACGCCATTGTGCGCATTCTGGACGGCGGCGAAGAGGCCTTCAAGCTGCGCAAGCAGAAGTACGGATTCTGAGGTAATGCCATGGAATGGACTGACATCTTGCGGAGCATCGACGCCGGCGAGGGCGACAGGGTGGAGTTCAAGGAGAAGTTGGCCGTCGACAAGGTCAAGACCGCGATTTGCGCGTTTGCGAACTCCGACGGGGGCGTCGTCGTCCTTGGCGTTGACAAGAACAACAAGGTCGTCGGCATCGCCCAAGATCCCGAACAGGTGCAGGAATCGCTGACCAACCTGTTGCAGTCTGGTCTGAGCGCTCCTGTGCAGGGCTGGCTAGGCCGATACCAGACGCCTGCTGGGTGGATTCACTGGGTTGAGGTGCCGAAGCAGCGCGGGCCGGCGCCGCTTGCCGTGTCGGTCGGTGGCCATGTCAAAGTGCGCCGCGGGCGCTCCAACCACGAGCCCTCGCAGGCCGAACTGCAGGACCTGTACAACACTTTTGGCTTCGTATTAACCGAAGAGCAAGGGGTGCCGCAAACCTCGCCCGCCGACCTGGACGAACGCGTGTTCTACGGCTGGATGCAGGAACAAGGCATCGACGTGGCGACTTCGCCTCAGGCGTCATCTGTCGATGATTTGCGGAATCGCTTCGCTATTGTTCAGCAGTTGGACAGGTCCTACCGGGCCACCTTGTACGGCCTGCTTTGCTTTGGCGCGGCCCCCCAAAGCCACCGGCAAATGGCCGACCATTTCATTCACTGCACGGCGTATGCGGGCTCGAGCCGGGCGGACGCCTCCGTCAGCGTGAGCGAGGCGCGCGGCTGCGTGGATGAGCAGGTCCGCGCGGCCGAGATCTGGTACTCCGCGTTGGGCCACCGCGAGCGGTTTGTCGGCCTGTTGCGCGAGGACTTCGCGTCCGTGCCAGTACCGGTCATCCGCGAAGTATTGGTCAACGCGGTTGCGCACCGCGATTACGCCATCACCGGCTCAAAGGTTCTGTTCGAGGTCTTCTCCGACCGCGTCGTGGTGACCAGCCCAGGCGAGTTGCCCAATCACGTTCGTGTCGAGGCGGTGTTGGCCGGTGGCTTGACCAGGTCGCGCAACCAGATGATTGCGAACTTCTTGTTCAGCCGGAGATTCATGGATCGACGCGGCCTCGGGTACCCCAAAATAATTCGCGCACTGCGCGAGGCGTGCGGCACCGGGCCCATGCTGGAGGATGACCGCGTGTCGCGACAGGTGCGCGTGACGCTTCCGCTGCGGCCGGTTGGGGACAAATGACCGCGACCTGTACCGCGGCGTGTTCGCGCTGGCGCCCTCCAAGGTGGCGGTGTTGGGCGAGGACGACCGCCGCAAGGCCTACCTCGCGGTCAACGCCGCCATCGCCAAGGACGTGCCCAAGGCGTGCGAAGCGGCGGCCAAGGGCGTGGGCGCGGCGCACGGCGAATACAACAAGGCCTACGGCAACCGCGACACCGCCGACGGTGTGCTGCGCGACGCCGACAACGCCGAGGCCAAGGCCCGCGACGAGTGGCACACGGCGGTCCGGCAGCTCAAGGCGCAGTTGACCAACCTGTTTCCGCGCGAGTCCAAGAAGGTGCTGCGGTTCTTTCCGGCGCCGGCCAAGAGCAAGAAGAAGGCGCTTGAGGGCTAACTGCCCAGGTGCAGCGTGCCTGTGGCGGCGCATGCCGGACATGCGGTGGCGCTGCTGCCTGGATTTTGGTCGCATGCTGGGCATGCGGCGGTGATGCAAGGTCGCTGCGATGGCGGCGAGGCCGCGACTGCGGCGACTGCAATGTGACAGAGCGGAGATCTGGCGGCATGCGGGCGATCTGCGCCCCCGACCCGCCAATTGCAGCGCCCATGGCCCACGGTTACGATACCGGCACGACACGGCGGACGCGCTGCGTCGGTCCTCGGCGGGACGGCGGTAGATGGTGCGGCGGCGCGGCGGCAGCGTAGAGTCCTCGGGCAGCTCGGCTCGCCTTGTCGCTGGCGCGCTGTGGTTTTCGCGCCAGTTGCATGCCAGCGGGCTGCCGTCACGATTGGCGCGCGTCGCCCTTTGCGGCTGGCTGGCAGCGCTCGCCGGCTGCCTGCAAGAGATCGACACCAGCCCGGACAGCTATGCCTGCCTGACCGCCGACACGTGCCGACCGCCCATCGGCGCCAACGACGCGGCCGTGGACACAGCGCAGGCCGACGCCCAGCCCGAGACGGCCGACCCCGACGCCGCGCAACCAGACACCGCGAAACCCGAAACCACCGCGGCCGACACCGCGCCCGCCGACACCACACCACCCGATGCCGCCCCGCCCGACACCGCGCCCGCTGCCGACGCGGCCGACGCCGAACCCGCGGACGCACCTGCCGACGCGACCACCGTGCAAAGCGACGCCAGCGTAGGCGCACCGGGCGACGCGACCGCGGCCGTCGATGCCGGCCCCGTGTGCGCCGGCTCGTGTGACGACGGCAACCCGTGCACCAAAGACGGCTGCGCCAATGGCGTCTGCCAGCACCAGCCCACGACCGGCGGCGCGTGCAACGACGGCAACGCCTGCACGGTCGGCGACGGCTGCGCCGAGGGCGCGTGCAAGCCGGGGGCGGCCAAGCCCGACTGCGACGACAAGAACCCCTGCACCAAGGATGGCTGCGCCGAGGTGACCGGGTGCGTCCACGCGGCCATCGACGAGGTCTGCGACGACGGTCAAGCCTGCACCGCGGGCGACAAGTGCCAGGCCGGCAAATGCACCGCCGGCAAGTGGACCTGCCAGTGCCAAAAGGACACCGACTGCGCCAATACCAACCCGTGCACCACCGCCGTATGCGCGGGCAACGCCTGCACCTACGCGCCCAAGGCCGGCCCGTGCGACGACAAGAACCAGTGCACCACCGGCGAGGCATGCGCCAACGGCCAATGCGCGGGCGGCAAACCCGTCACCTGCGACGACGGCAAAGCGTGTACGACCGACCTGTGCGACCCGAGCAAAGGCTGCACGGCGACCCCCTATACCTGCACCGACAACAACCCGTGCACGGCCGACAATTGCGCGGGCGCCGGCAAGTGCAGCTTCCCGCCCGTCGCCGATGGCGCCGCGTCTTGCAAGGGCGAAATGTGGCGCGGCCACTGTTTCGAAGTCGGCACCGGCAGCGACCAAACGCTCGACACCATCAAGGCCGCGTGCGCCCAGAACAAGGGCTGGCTCGCCAGCATTCACAGCGCCGACGAGAACGAGGTGGTGCGCCAGGCGGCGTTCAAGGGCTGCGGAACGAAACTCGAAGCGGTCATGGGCCTGGTGCAGTCGAGCGCCAACGACAACACCAAACACGCCTGGCTCGACGGCACGCCGTACTCGTACCTGAACTGGGCCGCGGGCGAGCCGTCGCTGGCCGACGAGCAGCAGACCCGCATCCACAAAGTGGACGGCAAGTGGAACGACGCCACGCTCGCCGCCGGCACCACCTGCTGGGTGTGCGAGCGCATCCCCGGCACCGCGTGCGACGACAAGAATCCCTGTACCGTCAACGACGCCTGCTTTGCGGGCGACTGCACCGGCGCGCCGCAGACCTGCGACGACGGGATCGCTTGCACCGCCGACCAGTGTACTGCGGCGTCGGGTTGCAGCAGCACCGCGGGCAAGATGGGCTCGCAGTACGCGCCGCTGGCGTGCAACCCCATCATCCAAAGCAAACAGTGCACTGCGACCGGGAAGTGCGAACCGCAGCCCGCAGCGTGCACCGGCAAGCAGTGCGGCTTCGACGGCGCGCTCGGCGACTGCGGCAAATGCGCGCTGGCCAACGTGTGCACCGGCGCCGGCCAGTGCGCGCCCAAGGCGAACTACGCGCAAACCGACAAGGTGTTGGTGTCGGGTGGGGCCTTCCACATGGGCTGCACGGCGTGGAACGACACCTTCTGCCAAGCCGACACGCTGCCACGCCACATCGCCTACGTCAGCAGCTTTTACCTCGACACCTACGAAGCGTCGCAGAGCACATACAAGGCGTGCGTCGCGGCGGGCAAGTGCACGGTGCCTGGGGGCGGTGGTTACCACGCCACGGACGATAGCCTGCCCATGGTCAAACTGACCTGGGCGCAGGCCAGCGCCTATTGCACATGGGCCGGCGGCGACCTGCCGACCGAGGCGCAGTGGGAATTGGCGGCGCGCTTGACAGACAAGGGCGTCAACAGCGCCATGTTTCCTTGGGGCAACAACGGGCCACCGCCCGGGCTATCGAGCATCGGCAACACCGGCATCGCCGCCCTGGCCGACCCCTATCCCGAAGCCCACGACGCGCAGTTGTGCTACGAAAAGAACGCCCTTGGCGTGTGCAACATGACCGGCAACGTCAGCGAGTGGACGCGCGACTGGTACGCCAGCGCCTACCCGACCAACCTGCCGGTCAAGGACCCGGTCCACAGCATACCGGGCCCCTTCCGGGCTGTCCGTGGCATGAGTTGGTTCTACTCCCTGCTTTCGGAGGCCTCGCCTGGTCGGCGTTTCTCCTACGATCCCAACGTCGGCTACGCCAGTATCGGCGTGCGCTGCGCCTATGTGTTCAACCCATAGCCCGCGTTTGCGCCCGCCTGGCCGCCGCGCGACAATCTTGCCGAGGCGCGTCGTCGCGCCCGCTGTGCCGATCCAGTGAGCACCACTGACCTGTACCCTTCCGGCATCGTTCCGAGCGCCCACGTGCGGTTTTGCCCGCAGTGCGACGCCGAGACGGCCGAGCGGGTGTGCCCGGCCGACGGCACCGCGACGTTGATGCGCGACGCGCCGACGCCCAATCTGTCGGTCCTGCAACCGGGCTACATCCTGAATCACCGCTATCGGCTGGAGCGCGAACTGGGCCGCGGCGGCTTTGGCGCGGTGTTCGCGGCCCGCCACACCGGCACCGGCCAGCAGATGGCCGTCAAGGTGCTGTTTTCGGCCGGCGACCGCACCTCGCTCAAGCGCTTCTTCCGCGAGGCGCGGGTGACGGCCCAGCTCAAGAGCAAGCACACGATTCGCGTGTTCGATTTCGGCCAAGACGACAACGGCCTGGCCTATCTGGCGATGGAGCTGCTGCAGGGCCAGCCGCTCAACGACGAGCTCAAAGACCGCTTGCGCGACAACCGGGCGTTCAGCGAAAAAGAGGCCATCGACATCGGCGTCGCCGTGTGCAAAAGCCTGCACGAGGCCCACGCGGCCGGCCTGGTCCACCGCGACCTCAAGCCCCACAACATCTTTTGCGCCCACGACGAGGACGGGCTGGTCTACAAGGTGCTCGATTTCGGCATCGCCAAATCCACCGACCAGTCTCTGACCGGCGGCAGCATTCTGGGCACGGTCGCGTACATGAGCCCAGAGCAGGCCCAGAGCTCCAAGCTCGACGGCCGCAGCGACCTGTACAGCCTGGGCGTGACGCTGTACCAGTTGGTGGCGGGCGAGGTGCCGTTTGTCGGCGAGACGCCGGTGCAGACCTTGATGATGCACATTGGCAATCCGCCGCCGCCGCTCGGCGGCCGGTCGCTGGTGCCGCTGACCGGACGCTTCGAGGGTGTGGTCGAGCGCCTGCTGGCCAAAGAGCCCGCCAAGCGCTACGCAACGCCGGGCGCGGTGGTGGCCGATTTGGACCCCCTGCGGTCGATCGCCAGCGACACCAGCAAGGCGAGGCCGGTCACGGTGGTCGCCGCCAACGCCGGCTTGCACGCCTTTGGATCCCAGCAAGACGAGACCATGGCGCAAGCCCCCGCCGGGATCGAGCGCTACAAGAAGCCGACGGGCCGCCATCCGAGCGCAGCCAGCCTCGCAGCCGTCCAACTTGGCGGCGGCGCCAAGACCGCGCCGACCGTGCTGGAGGCCACCGCCGGTATGCCGGCCGGAGTCCTGGCCGAGGCGTCCGACCAAGCCAACCCGCTGACGCCTATGGTCCACAGCTCGACTGCGCCGGCCAGCGGGTCGGCCGGCAGGTGGATTGCCCTGCTGGTCGGCGCCGCTGTGGTGGCCGTGGTCGCCGTGCTGGCGCTCGGCCCGCAGTCCGGCCCGCCGCCGAGCGAAGCGGCCGCGCGCGATCCGGGGACGGCCTTGACGCCCGCAGTGACTCCGCCGGCTGCATCGGCCGCAGCGGCAGCGGTGGTCGCCCCCAGCCCGCCGCCCGCAGCGCCGGTGCCGGCCGCGCAGAGCCCGAGCGCGTCGGCGGCGCCTGCACCCGTCCCCGCGCTTGTGCATGCCCCTGCCCCTGCGCCTGCACCTGTTCCTGGCCCTGTGCCCGCGCCTGCGCATGCCCCTGTGCCTGCGCCTGCCCCTGCCCCTGCGCCTGTGGCTGCACCTGCCCCTGCGCCTGTGGCTGCACCT
>VGRO01000213.1 GCA_016875335.1 Deltaproteobacteria bacterium
CGCGTGGATGTGCAAGCCCTGTGATTCCAGGCACAGCCGCCCCACGCGACGTGGCGGAGCCGGCGCCAAACCATTGCCGGCCGGGGCCTTCAACGCCTCCAGTTCGTCCTTGCCGAACAGCGACTGTCGAAGCACTGCTGCGAAGGATGGCTCGGCCGCCTGCAGCGGGTCGTCGTCATTGGACACCGCCTTCGCCCGCTTCGCGAAATGTCGGTCCACCTGCAGCGTGACCCGCTTGCGTGTCCTTCCCAAGGGTGGGGCGGGCCGGCGGGCTCAGGATTGGTCGGCATTCGGCGCGAGGAATGCTGCGTTGACCGACGGGCCCGACGGCCTTGGTCGTGCCCTGAGGCTGTGCCTGTAGCTGTGCCTGACCGGCACCACTGTGCAGGGCGACCGCACGCGCAATTTTGGCGCCGGCTGACCCTGGGGGCCTGGCAAGGCACGGTCCTGCGTGGAAACGGGGGCGCGACTTCGGGGGCGATCCATGTGCGGATGGCCGCTGGTCCCACGGTCATTGCGGCCGGGTGGGTTTTCAGAGTCAGCCGGCTGCGCCGGACAGGTCCAGGTGCAGGCACAAGATCAGGTTCTGCCAAGAATACACGATGTTGCGAGCGGATCGGCCACGGGGCGGAGCAGGCGGCGGCGGCGCACATGCCAAGCGCTAGGTTGTGTTGGATCTTTCGGCACAAGGGCGACCCCACCGCCAAGCTGGCGACTGGCAGTGTCGCGCGGTGCCTTGCAAGGATCAGGTCAACGCCTCAGCCTCGGCGTCACGCCTCCTCCGCCTGCATCGACCGCCACATCAGTCCGATCAAGACCAGTACGCCCAGCCCGCCTGTTGCATAATGGCCCACGTCGAGCAGCAGATCGCGCTGCAGCAGCGCTGCCGCAAGGCTCCAAAACAACGGCAGATATACCGTCGCCGGGTGCGTCGCTCCGAAAGTGCCCGCAACGGCCGCGGTCCCTGCAAGGACGACAGCCAACACCAGATACTCGCCCACCGGCACGACATCGACCGCAAGTTCTGCCGGTGCAAAACAGGTCGCACCCAGCAACAGCAGAATTGCGGTGGCGAAACCGATGACGCAGCCAGCGATTGGACCGCGCGTCGAGCCGTACCACACCGGCACTGCCAGGTACAGCGGCGCGAAAAGCCAGTCGTCGGCAGAGACCCGGCCACAACACAGGAACTGCGCGCCGACTGCACAAAACACAGCGGCCAGCACCAGCCACTCTTCGGCGAAAATCGGACCGCCTGCGCGCCGCCGCAACACCATCACCATCAGCGCCAAGAGGATGATCAGCATGACCATCTGTGCTGACCCTGGTCCGGCCAGCAGCCCTGCGGCCGCAGAGCGGACAGCGTCCGCCGCGCTGATGGCCGCCGACGGGTCGCCCACCGAGTGCTTGAGCAGCATCTCCAATAGTTTTTCCGGACTGTTGCCGCTTGTGCCGGCGATGACAGCCTGGATGAGCGCCAGGCGGGTGGCGTTCTTGTTGCTGGTATCGCCGGCCACCGCCCACTGTCCGCGGTCGAAGACCAGGATGACCTTGCGGCCCGACCACGATAGTGCGTACTTGCGCTGCCTGTCGGTTTCGGCCTTCGAGGGGCCGTCCTTGGCAAATCCGGGCGCAGCCCGGTGCAAAGACTCAACGTCGCCGTCGCAATCGACATCCGCAATCGCCACCGCGCTGCGCAAAACGGATCGATAGGTTGCGCCGCGGCGGTCCACCTTGCCGACGGTGCAGGCCACTGCCTTGAACGCGGCAACCAGTCGCGCATTGAGCAGTCGCGTGCCGTGGGCGTCGACGAACTCGTCCTCCTTGTTGCCCTTGACCGCCTTGAGCGCCTCCTCGAATTCGGCGAGCCGGCCTGCGGAAAGCCGACTCTTCGCAGCCCGTTCCACCATCGCTTCGTCGTTGTCGCCGACGACCAAGTCCATCGCCGGGCCAAACACGGCTTGGTCCTGTGCGTTCAGCTTGGGCCAGCCCTCGCGGGCAACGAAAGCGCGGCGCGACCGCAGTTTGATGGTCATGCGCTCGTCTGAACTCAGCTTTTCCTCGGCCTGACCGCCCGCCCGCCGCACCTTGTCGCGGATTTGCCGCAACAGCGCGGCTTCAGGGGTTGGGTAGCCCGTTGTTCCGGTGGCCAGCGGTACCAGCTTGGGTAGCACGGTCGTCTCGCTGGCTTCGTCGAAAAGCGAGGCGGCCGAGGCAAAGACCGCCGCCTCGGCGGCCGAAAGATCGCCTTTGCCTTTCTCGAAGTGGTACTCATTGCGGCTCGCCTCGCGCACCGCGGTCTGTTGCGCGTACGGCAGGGCGCTCAGTTTCTCCTCGCCGGCGGCGATGACGGTCTTGCGCGCCTCTTTGTAGCGCTCGCGGAAGATCTCAAGTACGTCGTCCCACGCCTTGCGCCGCTCTTCAAGTTCGGCGGTGCCGAGCGCGCGGATCTGAGTCTCGGTGTCGTCGACCAGACCGAGGTCTACCCGCGTGCGCAGGGTCGCCGTGTCACCGGCTTGGAGGGCTTGCAGGCGTGTCGACGCGAGATGGCCGGGCGCCCTGGTGTCGATGTACAGCGTCGTGCCAATGGCCAAAAGCGCCATCGTGCCAACAAAGGCTGCGGCGACTGCCATGCGATTGGGAAGCTTGACCATGTGAAACTCCATCCGGCGCCGCGCGGTGGCGACGCGATTGCAATTGGACCCTACGACCTGGGTCCAGAAATGCGCGCCTGGGTCCGGCGCGAGGCGAGGCCAAGGTACTTCCGGCCGCTGCTGTGGCCGGACGCGAGGGGGCTGCGAGCCCCCTTCACGCAACAATCAGCTAGTAGGCGAAACTGATTGAGGAATTGTTGCGACATCACGGCCCGTATCCCGGTGCGAATTTGGGGTTTCGCCTACTAGCACGCCGAACTGGCGACAAAGTCCAGTCGCCAGAGGCGTTGCGTCTCAGTCCTTGCGCTGGGCAAACGCAACGCCGCACTGCTTGCTGGCCAGGCGGCTGTCTGCCTTGTTCTTCCACTTCTGGTTCTGGGCCATTTGCGTCATCAGCGCCTGCGCTTGCGTCAGGTCCAGGCCAAACTCCTTGGCGACCTGGTGCATGCGCTGCGGGTGATTCTGGGCGCGTGCGCACTCCAATTCGGCGTACAAGTCGGCCGCCCCCGCGTCCTCTACCGTGCCCAGCAAGGCAGAGCGCCGCATCTTTGAACTCGGGCTGTTGGGGTCGATGGCGATGCCCTCGTCCAGCTTGGCAACGCCAGCCGCCTTGTCGTCGCGTTGCACTGCGACCATGGCCTCGTAAAAGGCAGCCAGCGACAGGTTGAACTCGCTTTTCGAGAGCGCCCGCACCTTGGCGCAGGCTTGCAGCGTACCGGGGTAGTCCTGGGCCCGGTATAGCCCTTTGGCCAGGCGTGCCCAAGCGAGACCGGAAGTCGGCGCCAGCTCCGTGGCCCTGGTCAGGTCGGCGACGATGGGCTTGACCGGCAACCCTGCGTCCAGATCGCCGTTCGCAACAGTGACCAACCGTTCCGATTCGGCCACCGCAAGTTCCTTGGGCGCGAGCGCGGCGTACAGGCCGGCGTCTGCGACAAGGAGTAAGGCCGATTTCGGCGCAGTTTTGACCACATAGACCATCGGGTCGCGGCGCCAGAGTTGCACTGTGATTTGCCCGCGCGCCCCCTGTTGCACCGTCTCAGTCGCGGGGCCGCCGAATTCTTTCTTCCAGTCGGTGTCATTCGCCGCAGACCGCGCGCCGCGAAAAGCCAGCGCGGCAAGGCGGCCCTCGTAGAACCACGCTTCCGAGCGGGCGGTCTGCCCATCCCACTTTGCTGGCGTCCCGGCGGGCAACGCGATGTCCAAGTACGGGCGGGCTTCGTCGGGCCTGTCCTGTGCCGTCCACTGCAGCGCGGGGGCTACCACAGCTTTGGCCACGCCGAAGAACTGTCCAGGCGGACAAGCCGTGCACTTCGCGACGAATTCAGCCAATGGTGCCATGAAGGAGGGCCACGAGATTGCCTTGCCTGCCGTTGCGGCGAGCGGAGCGCCCGGATCATTTGAGGCAGGCGGCGGCGCGGCGGCCGCGGCAGGCGGTGGCGCGGCGGCCGCGGCTGGTTGGCCTGGCGCCGCGGCCGGGGCGGCAGCTGGCGGGTCGCGCGGCTGCTCGGGCACCTTGTCCGACGGCTTGTCTGCAGCTTGGGTTTCAGGTTCGGCGGCCGGGGCCGCCTGCACTGCGGGGGCTGCAAACGGGGTTGGCGCTGCTGTCGGCGGGCTCGGTGCCGGTGGCGACTGCGCTGGGCGGGTGCTGGTCGCAGTTGCCGTCGGGTCGCCCACCACGATCGCGGCCGCAAGGATCGTCGCGAAGGCCAAAGGCGGCAGCAGATGCCACGCGGTCGCAGAGCGGGAGTCGCCGCCGATGGTGGACGTCCGGCGCGTTGCCCCATAGGTCGGCCAGCGCCACGGCAGTTCGTCTGGGCCGTTGGCGCGCAGCGGGTCGTGGGCATAGCCGCACGCTTCGCAGGCCGTCAAGCACGCGGACGTCGGGTTGTGGCAGTGATCACACTCGATGTGCATGGGCCTGACTCCTGCGAAGTGCCTTCGCGTAGAGCGGTCAAGACGATTGGCAACCTCAAGCCAAGGGCGCGGATAGGAACCGCAAAGGCACTCCGCCCCGAAGCCGCCCCGACGAAACCCCACCGTTCCGCCGCCTGCGCCCCGCCGGACCTTGCGGCGGCAGCGGCGGCAGCGCGATCGCCATGCTGCGCCGGCTGATCGTCGGTGTCAATCGGCGAATTCGCCCGCCGCAGGCAGACCTCACCCGCCCAGCGCCAGCGCACGCCTTCGCGCCGCCAGCCCCGAGCACACCAACCACCAAGTCCAGGCCGTGGTCGCGTGCCCCGCCTTGCTCGACGCTACGCCGCCCAATCCAGCTCGACCGGGTCGTCGACGCCGTCGAATTTGTCGGCCGGCGTCGCGTCCACGTCGTCATCGAACGTGCCCGGTGGCCCGCGAATGGCTTGGGTTGAGGGAGGCGTCGCCACAGGCGAGGGAGGGATAGAGGGATAGAGGGGAGGGAGGGAAGGGATAGGAACCGCAAACAAGGTTGGCCCCGAGGCCGGCCGTGACCAGCCTGTCGCGCGAGGGATAGGAACCGCAAACAAGGTTGGCCCCGAGGCCGCGACCGTGCGCTTGAGCACCCGCGGCTCGTGGGCCGGCGGAATCGACGGCAGCGGCTGCAGCGCGGCCTTTTCCGCCCGCTCAAACCGCTCATGCGGCCGCTCGTGCGTGGTGCCGTGGATGCGCCCGTCGGCCAGCGCCATCCACTGGGGGAGCCACGCCGTCAGCGCCGCGAACGACGCGAAGTCCTGGCCGGCAATCCCGTTTCGCTTGACGTACTTCACCCCCGACTCTGTCTTGCCCTTGGTCCGCGGCCGGTACGGATGGCACACGCGCACCGCGACCCCCCAGTCCTTGCAGAAGGCCGCGAAACCCGGGTGAATCCGCGCCGTGTCCGTCTCGCGATCCCGGCCCACGACCAGCGCGCCGTCATTGTCGATGAGCACCGCCCGCGGCAAACCGCCGAAATGCGCAAAGGCACCAGCGAGCCCCGCTCGCCACTCCTCCTGGCGCGAGGACAGCGAGGCCCGCACAAAGATCCGGCGGCTGAAACCAAGCACAGCGACAAAGAAAAACACCCTTGTCGGTGCGCCACCGATGCTGACCATCCGCTGGCCGAAGTCGATCTGCAACTGCTCGCCCGGCAGCGTCTCAAAGCGCACGGTGGCCGACTTCGCCGCCCGCGCGCGCTGGCGGTACGGCTGCAGTGCCCGCTCCAGGGTGCGCAGCGCCACATCGATGCCACGCGCCGCCAGCAGCCGCCGCACCACGACGCCATTGCCCTCTGCCGCGCCGTCAAGAAGCGCGACTGCCAGCGCGACCGTGGCCTCGTCCAGCGCCCGCCGCGCCGGCCGCGACTGCACCAGCGCCTCCTTGCCTCGCAGGTAATCGCGCACTGTGTTTCGCGCAAGCCCCAGCTCCTGGGCAATCCGCCGATTGCCCCAGCGTGGGTGCTGCGCCCGCAGCAATTGAATTTGTTCGACTTTGTCCGGCCTGATCATCGGCACCTCCGCGATGCGGTGTGCCTCAACCTCGTTGCAAATTGCCATCGTTAACCTCCCGGCGAACTGTCCCGGGTGGGTCAGTTTTAGTGGCGCCGGGTGGGTCATTTATACTGGCGCGGGACAACCGGGAGCGAACACGTGCGGGCCAGAGACCCGCCCCTACCCGTCAATGGGCTGGATCGCAATGGGTACTAGCCAGCTATGGACGCAGCGTCGCGAAGGAGTGAACCGGCCGAGACAGAAGATCTGCCCCCACCCAGACCAGGGTCGATTGGCGTGGGTTCTAGCTGACTACGGGGGAGGCATTGCGGCAATCGCGCTTCGAGCGCGAACGGGTCGGCAGTGCGGAGCGGCGCTGCTAGCCCAGCGCCACCCGCCAAATTTCTTCGATCTGCTTGGCCAAGCCGAGTTGCACGTCTTCGGCGGCTAGATGGTGAGGAAGGTCCAGCGGTAGCCACAGGTGGCGTTCGCTCATCCTGTGACGGTTCTCGTCCTCAAATGGACCGCCGGGACCAGTCAGCTTGGCCCAGATCTCTTGGAAGTGCGGTTCATCGTAGCGAAAACGCGCCCACACTCGCGTCGGATAGCCCTCAAAGGGCGTGCGGACGCCGATCGCCAGAGAGACCTTGCGTCCCGAATGCGTCTTGACCGCATAGCGCCGCACGAAGTTGCGCTCGACTTCGCCGCCAGCACTATCCGCCAGAGCTTCGCTGGCCAACGGCATGACGGCTTGGCCCTCGTCCTGGGCCAACTTGCGCGTGACTTTGTCAATTATCCGGATCCGATCGCTGTCCCGTGCAGCATCGGCGTCATCCTCGGGGGCGAAGGGCGCGACGTAGAGGTTGTTGAGCGATTGGTACAGGCCGACGAGTTGGTCCAAGTCGCCGCCGGCGGGCCAACAACCTGCCTCGCGGAGGTGTTCAAAGACCTCCTCCCAGGTAAGCAGGACCAGAGGCCGGTCTTCGGCCATGAGGCGCCACCGGCAGGGCGCCAATACCTCAGCCTCCCATTGTGCGACTAGGCCAGCGACCTCAGTGCGTCGTTTGCTCGGCACCAACAGGACGACGAGTTTGCCCTCGGCATCGGGCAGGTCACCGGCGAAGGACGCGATCTGGCCGTAGCTGATCCCGGCACCGAGCTTGGCCTCGATCTTGATCCACTTGGTCTGGCCGCTGATGGCCTCAAGGTCGGGGCGACCCTTGTCGCCTTGCCGCTCCTCGGCCCGCCAAACGAGGTCGCGAGGTAGGTCGGCGCCGCCGGCGCGTTCGAGCAGGCGCGTGAACGCGTCGTTGGCGGCAGGATGGTTGGCGAGGTAAGCAAGACCCTGGCTGCAAAGCAGCTCGCCTTGGCTCGCCATGGCGTGCATGGTCGCCAGATGACCCAGCATGGTTTGGGCGCGCGGGGCGCCGATTGCCCGATGATCAGATGGACTCATTGTATTCTGCTCCAGGTGAGGGTTGTCTGAGGTTCTCGCCAGTCGATGGGTGCAATCTCGCGGTCGCGGCGGCTGCGACCAGAGCCAACTGTCGCCAATCCCGTTGCTGTTCCGCCAGTCCGGGTAGGGGCGGGTCTCTGGCCCGCCCGGTTCAAGCCCCCTCCAGCGGCCAAACCCACGGATACTCGCCACAATCTGGCCAGCGCTTCCAGGGATTGGCTACGACATACGCGACCTTCTCTGCAAGCTCGCCGCCCGCCCACACCACGCGGTCATACCCTCCGCGTTGCCAGATCGGCGGCCGCCTAGCGAAATCCTTGCACAATCGTGATGAGGGATACGAGCGCCAACCGTAGATCGCCTGATCGACGGTGGCGGGCGCAATGGGCGACGCGATGACGTGCACGTGGTCGTCCATGACAACCCAGGCGTGCGGGTCGTAGCGCGTACCGGCAAATTGGCGAATGCTGTCAGCGAGAAGCGTTCGCTCTTCATGGCCGAGCGGTGGTTGCGCAGGGGCGATTCGCCAGGTGATGAAGTACGTCGCCCCTGTTTCACGGAGCCGAGCAAGGGGCTTGCAGACGTTGGCGTTGGTTGGGGTCATCGGGTTTGTCTGTGCGGGAGGGGAGTTAACCGGGCGGGCCAGAGACCCGCCCCTACCCGGAATCGGGGTGGACCGGCATGGGTTTTGATGGGTTGCGATCGTGCTGGTCGCCGGGAGTTAACCGGGCGGGCCAGAGACCCGCCCGAGCCGCCGGTCGTCCGAGCGCCGCAGTCTTTTGCCGAGAATCAAAGCGCCTTCACCCCACAGCGACCGAGTACCACACCTCGCCATCCACAACGTACGCCGCGATCTCCTGCGCAACCTTGACGCAATCCCCAGCATCGAGGTTGACCTCAAGGTAGCCACCGCCGACGGCCACCGCCTTGCGCATGCCTTCCGTGTCCGCGCCAAGCCGTCGGCTCTTGCGCGCGGCAAACTCAGGAGCCCGCAGCGCCAACGCGAATCTGGCCGGATTCGCCACCGCCACGTGTTGCGCGACGACTTGCAGGAGTTCTGCCCACGACCTAACCGGCACAACCTGGTCCAGCACCTTGACTTGGTAAGGCTTGCTGCCAGGCACTGGCCGCTTTGCCGCAGAAACCCAGAATCCGTCGCTGCTTGTGCTGGGCTCGACCGCCCCAATGCTGGCTGCAACTGGCACATTGTCCACGGGAGTGGCGCTCGGCATCGCAACGGGGACTGCCGTGGCAACCGCGGCAATCGGCAGACTGGGCTCGCCGGCCGTCACCGGCCCAGCGCCATCCACCGCCATTGTCATGCGAACCTGAGGCCACAGCGCGCGCACGCGGGCCGCGCCGCCGGGAAGTTCGCGCCCCAATAGCTCGGCAAGCCGGACATCGGGCTCTGCGACCAGAGTGTCAAACGCCGCCTTCAA
>VGRO01000214.1 GCA_016875335.1 Deltaproteobacteria bacterium
CAGCCCAGTCGGCTGCGCGGGCTTCGCGCTTCGGGCGGGGGCAGCGGCACTGGCAACGGGCGGCGGCATCGCCCGGGTGATCGGTAGCGGGGCGCCCGTGCGCCAACCTGCCGGGCACGCTGGTTGGCAGCTACACCTTTACCTGTGCAAGCTGCCACTTCGGCAAGACGCCCGACGGTCGCTTTGCGGTGGGTCAAGCCAACCACGACTACGATTACGGCCGCCAAATCATCGCCATGAACCTTTTCCCCAAGATGGCGACCGGCTTTGAGCCCGCGAACAAACATTCGCCGGCGGCCTTGAACGCAATCCAGCCGGTGCTCGACGAGTGGAAGAACACGCCCGGGCTGGGGCTGGAGTTCACCTGGATGCTTTTGCAGCTGGTCGGCGCAATGGGCGTCATCCCGCCGTTCCCGATCGAGGCCGAGGCGGCGCACGCCAGCTGGAAGACCGGCACCCAGGACTTTCTGATTACGCCGGTGGCCGTGGAAGATGGCGTGCACACCGTCAGCAAGATCATCAGCTTGTTCAATCTGCCGACGGCGGCGGACCTCGCCGTTGCGGGGGTGGACCACGCCCGGCTCGGCTGGACCGGCGTGTCGGCGTCGATCGACAACTTCCTGAAAGGCTTCGTAGCTTTGGGTGTCGGCAAACAGAGCGACTGGACCCCGGAAAAGCTGGAACCGCTGCGCGCGTACCTCGAGAGCCTGTCTGCGCCAAAGGCGGTCACGGCGCAGGATCCGATCGCGGTCAAGGCTGGTGAGAAGGTGTTCGCCTCGGCTGGCTGCGGTTCCTGCCACAATGGCCCGGCGTTTGGCGGCAAGAAGGCCTACACCTTTGCAGAGATCGGCACCGATCCGGCCATGGCCAAGTGGCTGGACCCGGACGCCGACGGCGTGCCGATCAAGAACCCGATCCTGCAGCCCGGCGACAAGCTGACCAATGGCATCAAGGTGCCGCGCCTCGCCGGCGTCTGGAGCGCCAAGCGCCTGTTGCACAATGGTTCGGTGGATTCGCTTGAAGCGCTCTTGTGTCTGGACAGCAGCCGGCCTACCGTCACGGCGGTGCCGTGGTCCGACACCGGGCACACCATGGGCTGCAACGAGCTGACGGTGACCCAAAAGAAGGACCTGATCGCCTACCTGCGCAGCTTGTAGCGGTCGCTGGGGGCGCGTCGCAGCGGTGCCCCAATCTGGCGGCCGAGGTCAAGCCCAAGCATGAACGGCCCCGCATTCATCCACGGCCCGGTTCCATGCCTTGCAGTTCACCGCTTCGGGTCGTTTGGCGCCGAACCGCGGCACCCGCCCAAGGGCTCAGTCGCAGTGTGTGAGGTCTAATGCGCGCACCGAGTCGCCCGCGCCATCCGCAAACCGGTCAGCCCCTGCTGAAAATGGCGGAGCTGGTCGAGCGCAGCGGCCTGACCGTGGCCACCATTGGCTTCTACGTCCGCGAAGGCGTGGTGCCGGAGCCAGTGGTGCGCTCGTCGCGCAACATGGCTTGGTACGGCGAGGAGACCGTGCAGGCGCTGACCCTGGTGCGGGCGCTGCAACACGACCGCCACCTGCCGTTGTCGGTCATCCGCGCCATAGTCCACGGCGACGCTGAAGATCCGCGGTTGCACACCGCGGCGCGCGCAGTTGTGCCGGGGCCGCCCGCGGCCAAGACGGCGACCACAGAGGTGCCGGCCGAGCGCACGCTCGAATTCTGGCTGCAGCGCGGCGTCTTGCAGGCCGAGGTGGATGCGCTGGCAGACCTCAGCGTCCTGTCCGAGCGACCGGGTCCGGGTCCGCTGCCGCCGGCCGATGCGGGCATGCTCGATTTGCTGGTCGAGGCGCGCGCTGCGGGGCTGGGTGCCAATGTGCTGTCGGTCGAGGCGCTCGGCGCCTATCGGTCCGCAGTTGCAGAGTTGGCCCGCTTTGAGGTCGGCCTTTTTCGCCAAAGCGTGCTGTCGGCCCTGGCACCCGACGACCATGCCGCAGCCGAGGCCGCGGTGCGGATCTCCGAGCAATTTGTCGTGCAATGTCGGCGCGCGCTGCTGCTGCCTGCGCTGTTCAGCGAGGTTGGGGCGCTGGCCTGACGGGTGTAGACCCGCGCGACGTCTTTTGCGCGCAATCGGTTGCAGCAACTGCAGGATTGCAAGAACCATGCGCATGGTCGGTGTGCGCAGAACGGCAACGGCGCGAGTTGGTGCGCCACAGCGGCGGAATCGAAGTCGCCTCGCACGCCCGCTGTCTGGTCGCGGTCGCTACGGCCGCCACTGGCCAGCATGGCAACTAGTTGCACGAATCCGGCTTGCCGTCGCCGTTGCCGTCGGTCATGCCGCCAAAGCCCTTGCTGCGCAGCACGGTGACGCCGACAAAAAAGCCCCCGGGGACGTTGCTGTCGCTGCCGGTGCTACTAAACACCGCGTCGCCTCGGCCGTCGCCGTCGAAGTCCGCGGCTGCGTGCAGGAAGGGGCCGAAATCGCCGTAGAGCGCGACCTCGGCCTTGCGCAAGCTGAACGCGCCCTTGCCGTCGTTGACCCACAGGCTCGCTGTCTGCGTCCCCGAGTATTGCATGCCGCCGCTGACGATGTCGGCGTCGCCGTCGCCATCCCAGTCGACGAACTGCAACATGCCGGTCGCGGGGTGCGCCTTGGAGGTGGCGAACACGCCTTTGCCGTCGCCAAGCCAGCACTTGTCGCTCGCCAGCAGGTCGGGGTGGGTGTCGTCGTTGCACAAGCCGAGCTGGAAGCCGGGCGCCGGCTTGGGGGTATCGAAGGCGAAACCCGTGCCATTGTTGAAGAAGACTGTAGTGCCAAAGATCAGGTCGGGGCCGCTTTTGCCGTCGAGGTCCACCAGGTCGATGCGCGTCGGCAGCTGCGAAGGCGCGAGCGGCGCCCCGGCTTGCTGTGGCTGCCACGACAGCCCCTGTACGCTCTTGTTCGTCACGATCGGCTGCAATTGCGGGTCCTTGAATCCGAACGCCCCCGAAAGCCCCTTACACAGGGCCACCAGATCGGTGGTGCCATCCCCATTGATGTCGCCGAAGGCCAGGGCGACCGGGTTGGCTGCGGTGCTCAGCGTCGCCGCCAGTCCAAACACGTCGGCCTTGGTCTGTAGGTAGATTTTCGCCGTCGCCGCCTTGCCCTCGAGCACGACGAGGTCGGCGTCCTTGTCGCCGTCGAGATCGGCCGCCCACACGTCGACCGTCTTGAACAGCGCGGCGTCGATCACCTTGCCGGACGCGAATTGGCCGCCACCCTCGTTGCGGTAGAGTCGCCAGCCACCGGTGGCGCTGGTCAGCACATCGGGGTCGCCGTCCCCGTCGAAGTCGACCAGGCGGAAAACGCTGCCACCGTCGTTGGCGCGCAGCAGCACCTCCAAAGCCGGTTCGACGTCGCAGGCGTCGCTCAGGCCGTTGGCGTTGCAGTCCTTGCCTGGTGGCGGCGACTTACACTTGGCGATGTCGCTGACCAGGCTCGGCAGCGTCGTGATGCCGCGCAGGGAGCCGTGGACCGTTGCGCCCACGGTGACTGCTGCGGTCGCCGGGTCGATCACCATCACCTGGCCCTGCTGGCCAGCGTTGCCGAGCACCGCGGCACCGAGCAGGCTGCCGTCGAGGCGAAACGTCAATCCATAGACGTTGTTCGCTCCGAGCGGCCCGAGCGTCTGGGTCAGCGCGCCCGTCTGCTTGTCGAGCAGCGCGAGCCGGTCGCCCTTGCCGTCGGCCTCGGCGACGGTGGCGTAGAGTTTGCCTTTGCCGTCGGCGGCCAGCGCGTGCAGTGCCTTGGCGCCGGCTGGACCCACACGGGTCGCCTGTCCGGTGGCCGGGTCAATCGACAGCAGTTGCCCGGTGGGCGCAAACAGCGGTCCGGGGCCCATTTCGACCGCGTAGATGAGGCCGCTGGCGGGGTCATAGGTCGCCGCCGTCGACAGCGCGGCCTTGCCGTCTGGGCTGCCGAGCGCTCCGACCTTGCTGCCGAGCGCGGTTGTCGGATCGAGCGCCAGCAAGTCGCCCACCGCGACCGCGAAAAGCTTGGCCATCGGGTCAAAAAGCGGAGCAAAGCCAAGGCCACCGTTGGGCGCGCCGACCACGCCAAACACGCCGCTTTGCGGGTCGAGCACGGCCAGCTTGCCACCGACGGCGGCGAACACGGTACCGACGCCCGGCTTCTTCGGCCCCATGGTCTTGACCAGCGGCGCCCCGCCCAGCACGACTTCGACGCCGTCGTTGTGGAAATCGCCGTCCGTATCGGCCTTGTTGGGGTCGGTGCCGAGGGTGAGCTCGTGGCTGTCTGTGAGCCCGTCGCCGTCGCTGTCGGCCTTGGTCGGGTCCGTCCCGAAGCCGATCTCAACCCCGTCGGCGAGCCCATCGCCGTCGCTGTCCGCTTTGGTCGGGTCAGTGCCGAGGACCTTCTCGCTGTCGTCGTCGAGCTGGTCGCCGTCGCTGTCGATCCCGAAGGCATAGACGTGCTTGTTGTGCATCGCGTCGGCGCCGGCCGAGAAGTTGAAGGTGTCGCTATACAATCCGGCGCGCACGGTATTGCGCCCGGGGAAAAGCACGACGTTGGCGACATAGCCGACCTTATCGACAAACTTTGCCTTGGCGATAGCGGTCTTTGCCGGCGTGTCGCCGACGACCTGCACCGCGTGCTCGCCGATTCCGCCCGGCATCAGCCCGCGGACAACGACCTGGACCAGCGTGCCGAGGCGCGGGCCGTGGTCCAGGGTGCGGGCGTCGATGAGGCCGATGTGGCCGGCGTTGGGTTCGCTGTGGGCAATCGAGCGCACTGCGCCGGCTCCCTCGCCGCCTCGACCATCGTAGAAGATGACGCCGTAGCCCTTGCCCGTGTCTTGGTCCACATAGGTCATTGTGCCGCCGCGCCCGCCTTTTCCGGGGCCGACGGCGAGCCGGGCCGCAGCGCCCTGCCGCAGCATGCCGCCGGCGTGCAAGCGAATTGCGCCCATCGCGCCGCCACCACCACCGCCGCCACCCGCAGCATCTTGCTGCAGGCCGTTGGCGCCGTTGCCGCCGTTGCCGCCGTGGTTGCGCACTTCGCCGTCGAGCACGAGATCCCCACGGGTCTCAAGCCACAGCGAGCGGCCGGAAGTGCCTCCGCCTCCACCTCCGCCGCCGTCCGCTTCCACCGCGACAAGCAAGACGTAGCCTCCACCGCCGCCGCCGCCGCCGCCCCCTCCGGCCAGGCCGCCCATGCCGGCGCGGCCCTGCGTTCCACCGTCGGTGACGGTCATGACCTCGGCGACGCCTTCGACCAGGTTGATGATCGCTTGGCCGCACGACACAACGGAGCCGCCGATGCAGGCCAGCAAGTTGCTGACAAAGTTGACAAGTTCGCTCAGCAAGTCGGCGTCCTCGCCGGCTGGACCGCCGAGCGCTCCCGGCTGGCCGTAGCCGCTCTGCTGACAGCCGGCCTGCGGGCCGGCGCACGGGGTGCCGGGATGGCCGATCCCATCGGGGCCAAAGGGGCCGGGCAAGCGCCCGCCGCCACCCGCACCCGCACCTGGGCCGCCAGCGCTGCCGGCGCTCGAGCCGCTGCCAGGCTGACCGTCGCTGCCTTCGCCGCGCACCAACCCGCTGACGCGGACGTGGTGCGTCGCAATGGCGCGGAGGCCGACTGCGCGCGCGTCGACCGTGCCGTCGATCTCGATGGCGCTGTAGGTGCCGTGCTCGAAGCTGGCGATGGTCTGCGTCTGGCCGGCGGGGACCAGCCACTCGTCCAGGCCCCCGACCTCGACGTCGGCGCTGGCGAGCGAGCTACCAGCGGCGTTGCGCAAGGCCAGCGTATACTTGCGTTTGTCGCCCTTGCTGAGGTCCGTCAGCACGCCGACCTCAAGCCGCGCCGCAGCGGTATCGCCACGCGTAAAGAGCGCGCCCAGGCGCAGGTCGGTCGTCGGCTGACCATCGCGCAGCGCGACCAGGCGCAAGTCTTGCGTCAGGTTGGTGGCCTGCAGCGTCGCCACCGTAGTGGTGCCCTCAAGCAGCTCGGTTGGCTGCACCGCCAATAGCTTGACTGCGAGCGGTGGCAGCGCAGTCGCGGCGGCGAGGTCCACCACCCAAACGGAGAAGTGGTCGACCTGCGCCGTAGCGACGGTGCCGCTTGCGCCGACGGTGGCGACGCCGGTGCCGACGGCGTAGGTGGCGCTCGCAGGGAGGTATTGCCGCAGCACAAGGGTGCTGCCGGGCGGCAGATCGCGCCGCAGCGGGATGGTGATCGTGACCTTCTGCGCGAAGGTGGCGCCATCGGGGCCAAATGACGCCGCGCCCAGTACGTCGCGGCCCGCGGCCGGCTTGGGCAGCACCAGCAGCGGCGCTGCCGTGAGTTTGGTTGTTTGGGTCAGCGCGCCCTTGGGAACCACGATCGCCGCGTCGCCGTCGCCCGCCACGGTGCCGCCGGTGGCGCCGACGAGGTTCTGCCCGGCTGGTAGCGGCACTGGATGGATGGTCACCATCGCGACGGCGAAGACCGTCTTGTCGACCGTCGACGTCGCGCTCAGCGCCACCTTGCCGGCCGCGGGCGGTGTCGTCGGCGCCTGGTAGAGCCCCGCCGCGCTGATGCTGCCGACCGAGGCGTCGCCGCCAACCACGCCGTCGACCGTCCACACCACCGCGTCCGAGCCGAGCGAATGGGCAGTCGCGCGCGCTTGCAGCTTGCCCCCGGCGGCGACGGTGTCGTGCTCGAGCGTCAGGCGCAGTTGCTTGGGCACGGCAAACGGCGGCGACACGGCGCGCCCCAGCGGTGTCGTCACCGTGAAGTGCCCGCTTTGGGCATTGGGTGGCACGACAAGCTCGATCGACTCGGCCTTGACCGCAACGACCTCGCAGGGCGACCCGCCCAGCGTGACGACGTTGCTGCCTGGCGCGGACGGGTCATAGCCGCTGCCGATGAGCGTTACAGTGGCACCCGGGTCGCCCTTGGGGGGCTGTACCGCGCTGACCGCCGGCCCAGCAGCGCCAGCGGTGGCCGCGACCTCAACCGTCGTGGTCGCCTCCGCGGACGCCTTGCCACCCGCGTCATACACGGTCAGGCCGATGGTCCAGCCGCCAAGCTTGGTGTTCGCGCCGACGCGCAGCGGGGAGAGCTTGCCGGTGCTCGACTTGGCCCCCTTGCCGACGCCGAACTGCGACGCCCACAGCAGTTTCTTGTGCTCGCCGCCACCTGGCTCGACCAGCCGCACCACTGCGCGCTCGACATCGCCGTCGGCGTCGCTGACCTCAACGCTGAGCTCGGGCCATAGGGCGTCGAGCTGGCCTGCTGGGCGCTGGACCTTGGGTTGCAATGCCTTGATCTTGACGACCGTGGGGGCCGCCGCGCTGGCGGGCCCGGCGAGCACGGTCGCCTCGACCTTCGCCGTTGCGCTCGCGCCCTTGGCGGCGTCGTGCGCCGTCACCGCCAGCGACAGCGTGCCCGGCAACAGCCCGACGGTCGGCAGCTGCAGCTTGACCGTTCCCCCTTTACCGCCAAAACCGAGCTCGGCAGCGCCGTGGGTCTCTGCGGCCGTTCCGAGCGCCGAGGTGCGGACCAGTGCCACCTTGGCGAGGTCGCCGTCCGCATCGGCGATGGCGATCGTAACGGTGAGGGGGGCGCCCAAGGTGACAGCGGCCGCGGCGCTGGCCTGCACGGTGGGGGGGCTGGCGCTCGGGCTCGCGTCCGCAGCGCCATCCAGAGCAACGTCGGGTGCGGTATCGGCAGCAGTATCGGCAGCGGCGTCGGTCGAGGCGTCGGCGACCGCGTCCAAAGCGGCGTCCAGCACGATGTCCTGTGTCGCATCGGCCTGCCCATCACCGCTTGCATCTCCGCCAACATCGACCTCAGCGTCCGGCGTCGCGGCGATTTCAGCGTCGGGCTCGGCGTCCGCGCCAGCGTCGGGCACAGCGGCGACCTCGGCGTCCACAGCCGCATCGGGCGCGTCGTCCGGTGCCACGTCGAGTGTTGTTTCCGCAGCCACTTCCGGTGCGGCGTCGGCTCCCAAATCTGTCGTCGCATCCGCATCGGCATCAGGGGCTGCGTCGAGCGCATCGTCGACGTCGGCGTCCGCGCCCGCGTCGCCTCCACTGTCGACCTCGCCGTCCGGTGCGGTGCCGGTCTCGACTGCGTTGCCAGCGTCACCGCCCACATCACCGCCCACGTCGGCACCTGTATCTGGCGCTGTGGCCACAGCCGCATCGCCCGCGCCGCCCTTGGGCTTCGCTGCGTTTGGGCCGCAAGCGGAGGCGGTGCTGCCAAGGAGCAGCGCCAGGGCGAACGTGTACACATTGCGCATTGAGTCCCCATAGTTGAGTCTTGAGTGAGCAGGGTGGGTACGCTAGCCCCAGGACCTCTTGAACCCGCGTCGACAACTTTCACCCATGGTCAGACAGTGCATCACATGTGTCAACCGGCGGAAACGCCTGCGGGTACAGATCCAAAGCGGGGGACAGCACCCCGCGCGAGGCGCCCACGCGATCCAATCGGTGGCCGCAAATACGGCCAGCGCCTGCGCGCGCAGGCAATTGCTTGGACGCTCTAGCGCGAACCTCGTACGGGTAGCGGCCAGCTCCTGACCAGTCGGCTGTAGGTCTCGGCTTGCGTGGCCAAGGTCCGGTCGGAAAGACCGCTGCAAGCGATCCTCGCGCCCTTCCCAGTGGCACCGGCCTGACGTCGCCGAGCGGCACCACCCATGCAAGCTCCCGATCGGGCGGCGACCAGGACCCATAGCGCCTTGCCCCGCCAGCGCCGACCGCGCATGATCGCGCCATGCCGTCGCAGGGATAGGAACCGCAAACAAGGTTGGCCCCGAGGCCGCGCCGGCCGAAACCGGCTTTGCGCCCCGCCGGACCCTCCGGCGACCGCGCGATCGCCATCCTACGCCGGCTGATCTTCCGTGTCAAGCCGCGTTTTTGCCCGCCGCAGGCAGACTGCTCCCGCCCAGCGCCTGCGCACGCCTTCGCGACGCCAGC
>VGRO01000215.1 GCA_016875335.1 Deltaproteobacteria bacterium
GATTTTGGCGCAAGAAATAGCGGACGACAGCGCCGGCGCTGCCTTCGATGCGAAACCGCTCAAAAATCAGACGGATTGCGCCGCGGACCCGCTCGTCGGGAGTCATCACGAATCGCCGTGCCGCAGCGTCCCACTCGTAGCCAGCAGGTGGATGGTAGCGCAGTTCGCCGCGCCTGGCTTTGTTGGTGCGGCCTCCGTGCAACCGCAGCTTCATCTTGTAGTCATTGGGCGCAAACACCGCCTGTTCGTCCACGATGACCGTGTCGGCCAGCGCGCACACGTCAAGCAGTCGATGCCAATCGGCCGACGACCGCGACAAGCGCGACACTTCAAGCGCAAACAGTGCCCCGACGCGGCCATGCGCCACCGCCTCTGCCAAACGCTGAAAGCCGCTGCGCTGCTCAGTGCTTGAACCGCTGTGACCAAGGTCTTCGTCGACGATGTCGACCTGGTCGGCGCTCCAGCCAAGCTCAGCCGCACGCTGCTGCAAGGCGTATTGGCGGGCGGTCGACTCGCGGTGATCCATGACCTGGCGCACGGTCGACTGCCGCAGGTACACAACCACCCTGCGCGCCAAATGACTGGGGCCAATCTTGCCGTTCATTCGCGGCCTCCATGTATAGCGACTGCACCCGCGTCGCCTGCGCGCATGTCATGCGGTGGACCAGCGTCGCCCAGGCCCCCAGCATCTGCCTGCGGGTTGTCTCCGGCATTGCCGCCCACAGCCCGTTGCTCTGGTTGATGGGCATCCAGCGCCCCGTATTGACCCGCCGACCGAAGAATCGCATGGTCTGTCGGTCGCGCAACTTTATTGTCAACATCCGCCAGCGCACGGACTGCAGCCGCCAAGCGCTGCAAGGCCGTCACCGACGTTTTTGCAGCACGACCGACGACGCACACCGGCACCGGCTGGGGGGCCAGGTCCGTCCACGCCCACGGCAAGACCAGCCAATGACCGGCGGGATCCTGGACCACGACGAAGCGAGCGCCCTTAGGGCCAGGAAATGATTTACTCAATCATTTCTCGGGCCCGTTTGCTTGCTCCGTGGGTCGCCAGCTCGCGGACCAAAGGTCCGACTCGCGGCTCCGTCCTGATGTGAGAGTGATCGACTTATTATTTTCCAGTCCCTTAGGCTGCGCGCGGGTCGTCTGCGAGGGCGACTGCTACTGGTTGGAGCGCGAGTGGCGTGGCGCTTGCCCATCGCTACTGCAGCCAACAGCGCCCGGGCGCGCCGGCCGCGGCCGCGCAATTGCCGGCCGGGATCGCTAAACTGCTGAGCCCCTTGCGGAGCGCCGCTATGTACCTGCCCGATTGCGACGCCGATGACTTGGTCAAGCGCATTGCCACCCTGCTGGACGCGCATGGCCTGACCGCATGGTTGGTACTGACCCGCGAAGCCAGCCGCGACCCGGTCGCAGCGCACCTGGGCGCCGGACACGCCGTCGCCCGCACCGCGTGCGTGTTCGGTCGGGTGGACGGACAGATGCGGCGCGTGGCGGTAGCCGCCAGCTACGACGTGGCCCCACTGCAAGCGTGCGGCCTCTACGACACCGTGGTCGGCTACAAGCAGGAAGGGCTCAGGCCACATTTGGCGGCGTGGCTGCGGCGCCTCGACGTCGGCGCCGTGGGCATCAACGAGTCGCGCGACGTACCGCTGGCCGACGGCTTGTCAGCGGGGATGCGCAGCTACCTCCACCAGCTGTGCGACCCGGAATTGGCGGGGCGGCTGGCCACGGCCGAGCGTCTTGTGATCGATCTGCTCAGTCACCGCTCGGCGGCAGACCTGCGGACGATCGAAGCGGCAGTGCTGCGCACCCAGGCGGTGGCACGGCAGGTGCTCGCGGGCGGCGCCATCGTCGTCGGTCGCTCGACAGAGCGCGAGGTGGCCGAGGCTTTGCGGGCTGCAGTGGTGGCGGGCGGTGATCACCTGGAGTTCGTGTCGGTCAATGTCGGTGCTTCCCGCGGCCACGGCGGGCCGACCGACCGCCCGCTGAATGTCGGCGACCTGCTGCGCGTGGACTTCGGGATCAAGCACCGGGGATTCTGCTCGGACTTGCAGCGCACCATCTACTTGACCGCACCCGGTTTCGCGAGGCCGCCGGCCGAGATCGCGCGCATGTGGGCGGTCAACCGCGCTGCGTTCGCCGCTGCCCTCCAGGCCATCCGACCCGGTGCCACCGGGTGCGAGGTGGACGCTGCTGCGCGCGCCGTCGTCACAGCGGCGGGCTATCCCAGCTATCCGCACGCCACCGGGCACGCGCTGGGCCGAGAGGTGCATGATATCGGGCCGATCCTCGGACCCGATTGGCCAGAGCGCTACGGCATGACAGTGCACCTGCCGCTGCGCGCCGGTCAGGTGCTCGCGGTCGAACCGGCGGTGTACGGACCGGATCCTCGCTCGGCAGAACTGCTGCACATCGCGGTCGAGCACGACGTGGTGGTGACGGAGGATGGCTGCCGGCTCCTGGGCGAAGACCAACCGGAAATCTGGGTCGTCGGTGCGGACCCGGCCCCAGCGCGACCGTAGGCGCCCTGCCATCAACGGTTGCCGCCTCGCCCGATGCCGACGTGACCGAACTCGCGGCCGGCGCAGGAACCGCCAGAAAGGAGCGCTGATGGCCGGCCGAAGGCGAGCTTTGCCATGGGCTTGGAATCGGCGGATCAGCAGGTCAATGTCCAGCGTCATCCGCGGAACACCATGAACAATTGCAGCAATTCCACCAATCACGATGTAGTCAACGCCGTGGCGCTGCAACGATGCGTACAGTGGCCGATGGGCGTCGATCATCGTCTTGCTCCCGCTTTCCGAGGGCCGGCTGAAGCGCCTGCAGCATCGCCAGCATTTGCAGCGCCGCTTCGTAGCGCTCAAGCTGCGTAAGACATGAGAACCAGTCTACTTTGCTCTGAAACTCCTCGTCGAGCATTGAGTGACTGATTCCGTAGTGTGCCATTGCGTCCCTCCGCGACTGGTGGAGAAGGACACCAAATACAGTCCGCTGATGCAGCCCTGCGTGGACGGCTGCCACCTCGGCCGATCGCGCCGCGTTGCGGACTCGGTCGCATCGGTCGGCCAGCCGCCCACCTGTGTGGCAGAGGTCACGCCCCTCAAGCCAACTGCGACGACGGTCGCCTGGAACGCGACAGCCGAACGGTCCGCGTGCGCCCGACCGATCGCGCGTCCACAGGTCGCTTCAAGGAGGCGGCGCTCGGTCACGGTTTCCGCCCGTTGACTTGCTTTGAGTTGCTGTTCCGCCGGGCGACGCAAGGGTTGCCGCGCGGTTGCCGCCAACCTGAAACCGGACCTTGCGATCGCCCAGGCGGAGCACGCGATTTCGCTGCGGAATCGCTCGAATTCAGGTAGATTCTGCCGTTCTTGGCCAGGCGCCCAGCATCGCGTCGTCGTCCGCAGGCTGCGGCCGCCCCATGTCTTCCTCGCCCGTAGCGATGCGAACCGTGCGCGCCAACCGCTGCCAGACTGGCTGTTGGTGGTAGCGGACACCATATTGCGCGCACAGGCCCTTGACCCGCGGTGCCGCGACCGCGTATTGCCGCGGCGTCAGGTCTGGCCACAAGTGATGCTCGATCTGGTAATTAAGCCACCCCTGCAGCCAATCGCCAACCGGGTGGCCGGTCTGGTAGTTCACGCTGGCCGCAATCTGGCGGAGGTACCACTGCCCCTTGCCGCGGCTTCGGTCGTCAAAGCGCAGCAGATCGGCGCCGGCGTGGTTCGGCACGATGACCGCAAACGTGTACAGGTTGGTGCACCACTCTGCCAGCACGGCGTGGGCCAAGCCAGTCCAGACCGCCATCATGCCGAACGGCAGCAGCAACGCCGGCAGCGCGACGAATTGGAAAAGCCCGTACGGCAGCCACGAGCGCAACCACAACCGCCGCCCCACCGGCGTAAGCGGGTTCCATGGCCGCTGAGTTGGGGCTGAATCAATGAGCGGCACGTTGGCAGCGCGCGTCGCCGTGGCTTCGGCCATACACGCCGATGTGTTGGGCGCGTAGTACAGCCAGCGCCAGTTCGACGCGAGCAGGAACACCATCAGCCGGCGCGCGGCGACGGGCCACCCCGACTGCCGCAACCACTGCAGCTGGCGCTCGACCAGGTCGGGGTCGGTCGGGTCGTTGGTATAGGCATGGTGCAGTTGGTTGTGCTCGCGCTGCCAGGCCTCAACCTCGATCCAGTCCGGCCATTGCAGCCAGCGCCGCGCACCCCGGGCAAAGCCAGCCGAAGTCCACCGCGCGGGCACGCCAGGCATCCGATCCAGCGCGCCATGGGCCGTGTGGTGGGCCACGATCATCCAGCGCGTGCCCGACGCCAAGGCCATCATCAGCGGCGACAGGGGGTTGAGGCCGACCAGAGACAGCGCGAGCCCGGCGAGCAGCAGCGCCCAAGCCAGCCACGCAAGCCTTCGCAGAAACCGCAGGTCCTCGGGACCGCGCAGCGGCGCCAGCTCGGCGCGCAAGGCGTCGAGTTCGCGGGCGAAGGCGTCCGCTGCGGTCGACTTCACGGAATCGGCGCCAGAAAGCTCGCCCACGCACCCACCCGCTGCGGCTCGTCTGCCATGCGCAGCCCCAGGTGGCCGCCGGTTGCGAAATAGGCGTACTGCCCGCGGTGGTTGCCCAGCACTTCGCGCGCCTGATCGGCCGGCGCCTGGCGGTATGGCCACCCGCCAACGGCAACACCGGCGTCTGCGCCGGCACCCGCGCCATCTTCGCTTGTGGCGAAATCTCCGGCAAGTCCGGCAACAGCACAAGCGCCCATAGCCGCAGCCGCGCCCAGGCGAACGGCCGCAGCAACGCAGGCACGTGCAAGCGCAACCGCACGCCGAAAGTTGCGGCCGGACCTGCGCCGCGCCATCGTCCGGAATCTCGCGGCCCAAAAACCGCAAGATCTCGTTGCGTGTTGGTTCACCAATTCGCATGAAGGCCCTTTGGCGGGCAACATGCCGCGGCTTGTCGCCCCCTGCCACGCTTGCTCTTCCCCACCCATTCCGTCCTAGAGGGTGTAGCCAAATCTCGTCTGTTGCGAGGTCGAAGAGCATGCCGGCAGATCGCGAGCGCGCCCGCAGCGACCGACCGAGGCGCACTCGCAGTGCGCCGACCGAGCCAGTAGCACACTGATTCGGACAGGGGAGGACGTAAGCCGCGAGATGCCCAGGATCTTCGGCCGTAGCGGGACGGGGTTTTGGCTACACCCTCTTAGAGGTCACCGGGACGTTCTCCCTACCGCGCCGCCAGATCGCCGTGGCGCTGTGGTCCGCCGCACTGCCTGCGGCCGATGTCCCTGCCTTTGCTGAGTCCGTTGGTGTGATTCGAGGTCGGTGTGCCTGGCGGCCACAGGGTAAAAAGCGAGACCAGCGAGCTGGGCAACGCGGTCAAGTCCAAGACAGACGAGGCCTCCGGCTCTGGGGCCGGCGACGGGCCGTCCAGGCAACGGCTATCGAAAACAGCCACAAGAAAGCCGAGCCGATCCAGACGGCTGCGCGCCGCTTCCGCCGCGACCGTGCTGCCAACGGTCAGTGCAGCGGCAAGGCCAAGGTCTGCGACGATGGCAACCCGTGCACAACCGGCGACGCCTGCGCTGGCGGGTCCTGCAAGGGCGGCGCAGCGCCGAACTGCAGCGACGGCAACGCCTGCACCGACGACACGTGCAGTGGCGGATGCAAGAACACCGCAAACAGCGCGCCTGTGCCGCGCAATCCGCATTTGGAGCGCAGCAGAGGTTGGGGCCGGCAACACAGGCGCCGCCGGAGCGGTGGTCGCCCTCCGTGCAGGTCTTGCGTCCGCGCGCACGCCTCCACCGACGCAAGCGGCGGCGTGGCCGACTTCACCAAGACAGCGCCAGCGACACCCACCTACGGACAGGAGGACCCGCCAATCATGTCTGCGAACTTCTCGTGCCTGACTCTCAGCAATTGCAGCCGTGTTCGTCACGCGCTCCTCCGATACGCCTCGCATGCCGCCCATGGGCGCTGTGCATAGGACACGGTTCAATCACACGCGGCGCCGCCCAAAGGGAGGGCGGCTGACGGACAAGCATAGTCCAATCTCGCCCGGGACCGATAGAGGCAGCCAAATGGCCAAGTGGCCCAGCGTGGGCCCCCAAAGCGGTCGAGCCAATCCCGCAACCCCGGCGCTGAGATCGATGCCGTCTTGTGCCCGGTGTCTCCATTGCTCTTCCTTGAACACAGAGCGGATTCTGGGCCCGGTCCGGCCTGGGAAGCCGGATGCGCCCAAACCCGCGCCCGTCTGAGTGCGCGCCTCGTCCGTCCAGGCGCCGTGCTGTTGTCGCGGCAGCGCAAGACGCTGTACTGCGTCCTTCTGGGTCAGCCCCGTCTTGCGATCCGCTCCGAGTGCCTCAAGTGCACGCAGGCCGGCGCGGTCTTCCGTGCGCCGAGAACCGGCGCCACTTCCGTGCAATCGCCCACCTGGCGTGCTGCCGTCACCGGTCCGGCGTCATCTGCCGCTCCAGGTGAATCTCCATCACGAGATCCGGCCGGACGGCGAGGACGGTGGCCTCGTCGAACTGGGCGAACTCCAGGCCCAAGTATTCGCCAAAAGTCTCCGCCAGAAAGGGCCGCAGGTGGTTGCCGAAGCTGTCGTGGAACACCAGAACCTTGCCGGTGCCACACGACGGGCAGCGCAGCGCGGTCGGCACCACGCCCTTCGGCACAGCGACCTGGACCGGCGCCGGCTGGGCCCTGCTGTCGCGCAGTTGCGTCGCCGACTCAGGGCCGCGGAAGCGCTCGGGCATGTCCATCAGCCGCGCCAGGTCGCCGCCGGGCTCGCTGCGGTCGGCAAACGTCACCCGCGCAGGGTCGATCGGCGCCAGCTTGGCGGTGAGCGTGCGCAGCACCGGCAGCACGGCTCGGTAGCCGACCCACGCGCCGCGCGCGTTCCAGTGGGTGTCGGTCTTGTAGTACAGCCGCTCACCAGGGTTGTCGCGCTTGGCGCGCAGCATCGCAGGCGTCAGATCCAGCGCCGCGACGTCGCTGTGTTTGCGCAGGTGCTCGGCCCACTGGCTCAACCGGCACGGTTGGTCGAGCTTGCGCAGCGTCACCGGAAGGAACTCCGGGTACACGTTGGCCTTGATGGGCACCCATAGGTTCGCGTAGGCAATGCCGCGCTTGCGCAGCCAGTCGCGCCGCTGCACCAGGTGCTCGCGCGTGGCCGCCAATTCAGCAGCGGTGAACGGCGCCACGCAACGGTACGCGTCCACGTTCTTGGCGTGGCCGAGGTACAGCCAGCCGTCGCGACCAATGAGCACGTCCTTGTTCGGCGAAATGCCCAATACGTCGAGCATCAGCGTCGAATGCCAGGCAATCAGCGTGTTGCGCAGGCCGAGGTGGTCCTTGAACCACGCATCGTAGCTGGCGGGCCATGCCAGCAGGTCGGTCAGGGTGCGTGGAAACAGCGGTTCCGCGGCCAACACGCGGTTCTCTTGGGGCGGCGGCGACGGGTCGAGGGCCAACACCCAGTCGGCGGTCGGCAGCGCCAGCAAGGTCACGAATCCGCCCCAGAGCGCCCAACGCGCAGGCGGGCTCAACAACGACGACGGGCGGGCAATTGGGCTGGTCATGTCAAAACCGGAAGTAGATGAATGGATTGTGGGTGGCGGCCGCCAACACGATGGCGCACAGCGCCGCCATCGCCAGCAACCCGACCACGACCCCAATTTGCAGGGCGGCGTCGGAGCAGCGGGCCAACCCTGACCGGTGCCGCGCCCGCCAGTCGAGCCAGCGCGCGCCCAGCGCCGGGCCAACCGGCTGCGACAACACGGTGCCGACCAACAGCGCAACCAATACCTCGGGTCCGGCCGCCAGCCCCGCCGACCACTGGCCGATGTCGTGCGGTGCGAGCCCGACCATCGCGCGCAGCATCCCACCGGCGTGGGCGAAGTCGTCGGCGCGGAAAAGCACCCAGCCCAAGACAACCACCGTCATCGTGTAGGCGTGCTGCAGCAGGCGCGGCGCGCGCTCGACGATCCGCCCCAGCGGGCCGCGCTCCAGCGCCAGGAACAAGCCGTGCCACAGCCCCCAGGCCAGAAACGTCCAGTTGGCGCCATGCCATAGGCCGCACAGCACAAAGACCGCCACCAGATTGGCGCGGGTTCGCCACTCGCTTCCGCGGTTGCCGCCGAGCGGGATGTACAGGTAGTCCCTGAACCAATTGCTCAACGACATGTGCCACTTGCGCCAGAACGAACGCACATCCCGCGCGCTGTAGGGCCATTGAAAATTCTCGACGAACGCGAACCCGTGCAGCCGCGCCAGACCCAGCGCCATGTCCGAGTAGCCGCTGAAGTCAAAGTAGATCTGCCCGGTGTACGCCAAAACCGCCAGCCACGCCGCGGCAGGCCCCAACGCTGCGGCTGGCGCGGCGAAAAGCGCGTCGGCCGGTCGCGCCAACGTGTTGGCGATGAGCACCTTCTTGGCCAGGCCAATCACGAACCGCTGGATGCCGTAGGCCCAGTCGTCCAGCGTCACGCGGCGCCGACCCAACTGATCCTGCATGTCATGGTAGCGCAGGATCGGCCCGGCGATGAGCTGAGGATAGAGCGTCAGATACAGCGCGAGCCGCGCCGGGTTCCTCTGCACCTGGGCATCGCCGCGGTGGACATCGACCACGTAGCTGAGGGCGTGGAAGGTGTAGAACGAGATCCCGAGCGGCAGCGCAATCGCCGGAAGCGCCAGGCCGAGCCCCAGCCAGCGGTCGACGCTGGTCGCCAACCAGCCGGCGTACTTGAACCAGCCCAACGCCGCCAGGTTGACCGAGACCGCTGTGACCAAGAGTGGCCGATCCCAGCGGGTGCCGCGCGCCGCCCCGACCGCCCAGCCGGCGGCGAAGTTTCAAGCCATCGAGGCCACCATCACCCACAGCAGCTTTGGCTCGCT
>VGRO01000216.1 GCA_016875335.1 Deltaproteobacteria bacterium
GGAGACCCGTTTTTTGGCCGCACCGCGATGACTTGACCAAACGACCGACCTACCGGCGGCCAAAAAACGGGGCTCCGGTCCGGCCGCGTCGGCAGCGCGGCCGGACTAGAGCCCGGTCCCGCAGGGACGCGCCCAGATGCAGCTCTGCGCTGTTCGGCCCCGCTCACGGCAGGCGGCGGTTCGCACGGGCAAATGCGTGATCATCGGCCGGATCTTCTGGACCCCCAATTCGGATCCTCGCCCTGCGGAACCCCAGTTCACGCCACAGCGGCCACAGTTGGCGGAGGTTGGCCTGGACGGTGCGCCAGTTGTTGACTTTGCTGGTCCCGGCGGCCCGGGGTCGCAGGGTGTTGGGCACACCGATGACGCGGTGAGGACCACGGCACACGCGGAGAATCAACTCCATCAGCACTGCCCACCCGCGACCGTCGCTGACCAGTGGATAGGCGTCGATCAGGGTGCGCCGGAACATCACGATGCCCTGGAATCGCGGAAATCGGCCGAAAAGCGCGCGATACAGCGCGCGCTCTGCCAGCGACAGGCCGCGCGCGACCAGCGACCCGGGTCGGCCCGGGATGTAGCCGAGCACCAGGTCGGCGCCGCGATCGATCTCGGCCAGGAATCGCGGCAGGATCTCCGCCGGGTCGAACTGACCGTCAGCGGGCAGGAAGGTGATCGCGGCACCGCGGGCTTCGCGAAACCCCGTGCGGTATACGCCGCCCAGACCGAGGTTGCGCGGATGGTGGACGACGCGGGCAGCCGGGTGGGCGACGGCGAATTGGTCGAGCAGCGCGCCGGTGCCGTCGGTGCTGCCGTCGTCGACGAGGACGAATTCAAAGGGGACGGCCAGCCCGGCCAGGACCCCGTGGATCTCGACGCACGTGTCGAGGGCACACGGCGCCTCGTTGTAGGCGAGCAGGACGACAGTCAGGCGCGGTGCGGCGGACATGGGGCGATGCTGGTCGCGCGAGACCTCGGTGTCAAGGAGGCGAGGGAGCGGCCACGCAAACCCCTTGCGCCCGGAGGAACTCCACATGCCCCCCCCGGCCAACGCGGTCCTGGCAACCGCGTCCCGCAATCGAATGAATTGTAGGCAGTTTGCCGCCCGGCGCGTCCCGCGGTACGCTGCGGTGCGCGGGCAGCGATCCGGTCCCGCGCGCGAACGCGATGCCATCCTTCTGCCCGCAATGCGCAACGCCCCGCGATGAGGACGTCTGCCCTATCCACGGATCGGCCAATCGCGCCGCCGAATCGCTCGACGGGCCGACCATGGGCGGAGCTGCGGGTCGCCGCCAGGCCCGCGCGGGCGATGCGGAGGCAAAGGATGCTCCAACCGCAGCTCCGTCCGCGCCGCCTTCGCGCGCGCTGCCGCCAGGCTATGGCGGCCATCACCTGCCCAAGGCCCAACGAAAATCGGGCCTTGTGGACCCCATGCAGCCCATGCCGACCAAGAAACGGGGCACTTCGCGCGGATTCTGGGGACCGGTGTTATTTCTCGGGCTCGTCGGCGGCCTCGGAGCGCTCGTGTTGTGGGTCCATCTACGACCCAAACACCTGACCGTGCAGGACCGGCTGGCACAACTCGGTGGGGTGTTTGGCGACGCCGCGCGGCAGTTCAGGGGCGAAACCGCGCGCACGGCCCATGAAGTCGCCGCGGAACGATCGTCGGACCGCAACACGGCTCCGGTGGACCCGGGCGCACATCCGCCGGAAGAGCCGGGCAGCCACCCGGCGACCCCGCCCCCTGCAGCGAACGTGGCCGACGCGTTGGCCCAGTTGGTCGAACACACCCGCGCCAGCGTGCGCGCGTGCTACGAAGGCGCGGGGCAGCCCGTGCCTGAGAAACTGGACGTGCAGTTGCACCTGGTCCAAGGCAAGCCCCGCCTTCGCCACCCAGACCGGATTGGCCACGCCCGCAATTGCGTGGTCAGCGTCATCGAGAACGCTGCGCCGCCCAAGGCGCACGGCGCTCTGCACTATGTGTTCGATTGACGGCAGCGACGGCGCAGCAGCAGCCCATGAAGTGGCGTGCGTGGCCGGTGAACCGATGTACCGCGACCCATCGACTGGGGCGTGGACGATGACCGAGCGATACTTGCGTGAACGCGGATCCTGCTGTGGCGAAGGCTGCCGGCACTGCCCGTACGCCGGAACGGCCGCCGAACACCCCAGTCGAGCCCACAACCTCGGCCGCAAGCCGCGCGGGTCCCAGTGACGACGGGGCGCCTGGCACCGAGTCCAACGGGGCTGTTGCACCTCGGCAATGTCCGCAGTCTGGCGCTGGCCTGGCTGGCCGCGCGATCGGTCGGCGGCCGCATCTACCTGCGGGTCGAAGACCTGCTGCCGGGCCTGGACGAACACGTGGCGCCGCTGCTCGATGACCTGGCCTGGCTCGGCCTTGACTGCGACCCCGCCCCGCCGGACCCCTGCGCGGCGCTGACGCGACCGTGGTGGAAGCAGAGCGAGCGCGCTGCGCTCTACACCGAGATTGTCTCCGAACTGCTGGCTGCCGGGCTCGCCTACCCGTGCGTGTGTACGCGCAAGGACATCGAGCTTGCCGCGTTGGCACCCCACGCCGAGGACCTGGCTGCCGCGTATCCAGGCACTTGCGCAGGACGGTTCGCATCGCTCGCCGAAGCCCGGGCCTTCGAAACGACGCGCGCCCAAAGCGAAGGTCGGCCCGACCTGGGAGTTGCCGTGCGCGTGCGCGTGCCCGCCGGCCTGTTCGCCTTCGATGACCTGTGCCGCGGGCCGCAGACCGTGGACGTGCAACGCCAGGCCGGGGACCTCGTCGTCCAGCGCAAGGATGGCGGCTGCGCGTACATGCTGGCCGTGGTGGTCGACGACCTCGCCATGGGCGTCGACCAGGTGGTGCGCGGCGACGATCTGCTCGACGTCACGGGCCAGCAGTTGGCCATCCGGGCGGTCATCGCTGGGGTGCAACCGCGACCGCGCGCCTCGGACGCTGCAACCGCTGTGTACCGCGCCGCGCGTGCCCAGTGCTTGCCGGCCTATGCCCATGTGCCGCTCGTGCACGGGGCCGATGGCCGCCGTCTGGCCAAACGCAACCAGTCGTTGCACGTGCGGCAGCTTCGCGCAGGCGGGGTTTCGGCCGGCACGCTGGTCGCGTGGGTGCTGCGGTCGGTCGGCCTGGCGCAGTGCCGCGACTGGGCGCATGCGGCGCGGCAATTCGACTGGGCCACGTTGCCGCGAGGGCCGGTGGTTCTGGATGGGGAGGCCCTGGCGGAGTTGGCGCCGTAGGCAGCCGCAGGCAGTGAACCCCGCACCGCCTCGCCGAAATTTGCCCGCCGAAGCAACCTGCGGTACACCCAGAGTCCCACCTGATGCGAGGTCGACATGTCCCAACCCGCCGCCGCCCTGCGTTGGGTGCTTTTCGTAGCGGCCGTCGTCGCGTTGACCGATTGCAGTGCTGCGAGCAAGCGCCGCTTTTTCGCAACGTGCGGTGAGGCTGCCGACTGCGAGACGGAGCTGTGTTCCCAGGGCCTGTGCACCAAATCGTGCACGCCCGGCGACGAGTGTGGCGGCGGCGTTTGCGTGCAGAAGATCTGCAAGCCGATCGAGCGCGTCGAGTGCACAGCAGACGTCGATTGCGAAAAGGCATCGCCCTCCAACGGTTGCCGGTCGGCTGTGTGCGCGGGTGGCAAGTGTGCGTTTGCCGCCCCGCTCGCGGGCGTATTGTGTGGCACCAAATGCGAGGCCGGCACCTGGATTCCCGGGCAATGCAGCCAGGGCCAGTGCATCGCCGCCAAGGGCACGGCTCCGGTGGATTGCAACGACAGCAATGCCTGTACGGAAGACACCTGTGGGGCGACCACGGGCTGCGTCCACGCCCACCGGACGGCGACCTGTGACGACGGCGACGCATGCACGATCAACGACACCTGCGCCAACGGCGAGTGCAAAGGCTCTGCGGGCTCGTGCGACGACGCCAAGCCATGCACGCTCGACAGCTGCCAGAAGGCCACAGGCTGCCTGAACAGCAACGTCACGTCGCCGTGCGACGATGGCAACGCCTGCACCCAGGGTGACGTGTGCAGCGGAGGCCTGTGCGCGGGCACGGCCACGAACTGCGACGACAAGGTTGCGTGCACCGCCGATTCTTGCGATGCCGGCAAGGGTGGGTGCCAGCACCAGCCCCTCGATGCGCCGTGCGCCACGACCAACCCGTGCGCTGTCGGCGCGTGCAATCTGACCAAGGGCTGTACGTCGATCGCCGCGGCCAACGGAGCGCCGTGCACCAAGGCCGATCCCTGTACGGTTGCCAGCGCCTGCCAAGCCGGCTTGTGCACCGCGACCGTGCCCAAGAAGTGCGACGACGGCAACCCATGCACCATCGACAGCTGCGACTCGGTCAAGGGCTGCACCGCCGACCCTGCCCCGACCGGCAACTGTGACGACGGCAACCCTTGCACCACGGGCGACAATTGCCAGGGCGGGCTGTGTTCGGCAAAGGGCGCCGCCGCGTGCAACGACACCAATCCGTGCACCGACGACAAGTGCGAGCCCTCCAAGGGCTGCGTGAACGCCCCGAGCACCGCGGCGTGCGACGACGGCGACCCGTGCAGCAGCAACGACAGTTGCTCCGGTGGCACATGCGCAGGCACCAAGGCGCTGTGGAAGTCCAAGGCCACCGTGAATTCGCCATACCAGGCCGAGGGCGTCGCCTATGCCGGAACCGAGTTCGCCATCGTCGGCAGCGTCGAAATCGACGCGGACAACGTCAAGCGCCATGTGAGCGCGATGGACATGAACGGATCGCCGAAATGGCAAATCCCTGCGAACGCCAGCGGCATCGAGCGGCCCAACGGCATCACGGCGCTGAGCAGCATGTGGTACGTGTGCGGCGAGGTCAAGTCGAGCGCTGCTGCGTTGGCCCAGGGGTTCGTCCGCCAGCACGGAGCGAACGGCGGCATCGGCTGGGCCAAGGCCGTACAGTCGGGCACCAATCCCGTCACGCTGCGCGGCATCGCCGCAAGTGGGTCGACGCTCAGCGCGATCGGCAGGGTCGGCGAACTCGGCACTGGCAAGACCATCGTGGCTCGCTACAGCAATGGCGGCGCAGAACTGGGCAATGCGGAGCATGCCATCGCCGACAGCAGCGAAGGGTTCGGCATCGCCGGCTACCCGCCCGGCCAAGGATTCGCGTTTGGCGGCCGCGCGACCAAGGGCGGGGACAGCAAGGCCATCGTTGGTCGGCTGACCGAGGGCGGGCAGATCCAGTGGACCCTGGGCTTGACCGAGGGGTCGGCGAGTTTCGCCGAGTTCCACGCGGTGACCCTGGTCGGCAGCGACATCGTCGCCGCGGGCGAGGTCGTCTTCCCTGGCGCGCAACCGAAACTGTACGTGGCGCGCGTGGACAGCGGTGGCAGTAAGATGTGGGCCAAGGTGTTCACCCTGTTTTCCAGTTCACACTCGGGAGGCGTGGTGGCCTACGCCAACTGGGTCGTCGTGGCGACGTGGGGCAACATCGACGGCGAGGACGTGGGCCTGCTGCTGCTCGACGGCCAGGGCAACGAGCACAACGTGAGCAAGGTCGCCGCACCGGGGGACCAGCGGTTGTTCGGGCTGGCTTCGGCCGGCAGCGGCACCTTCATCGTCCACGGCACGACGAGCGACGTCGGACAGCCCGTGGACATCTTGCTGGCCCGCGTCAACGCCTACTTCGAGACCGCTTGTGCCGGCAGCCTGTGTGCGCAGGTCAAGGACAGCCTCTGCGACGATGCCGATCCGTGTACCCAGGACAGTTGCACGCCGAGCCAGGGCTGCGGGTTCAAGCCGTTTGCGGACGGCACACCGTGCGCGACCGGCAAGGTCTGCAAGACCGGGGCATGCGTGCTGTGAGAGCGTGCGGCAAGACCACGCGGTCAGCCGCGACAAGCTGGATGGGCGAGGCGGCCTGCGACTCCGCGGGGCTGCCGTCCGCCAAGCGGGCACAGCGGACGTGCGGTAGATCGCCCTGATTCGCCACAGGCCCGGACGGCCGCGGTCCTCGCGGTGTGCAGCGGACCGCAGGCCGCGTCCGTCTACACCATCTCGAACGCTTCGCTGAAGAAGTAGCGCAGTTCGCGCGCCGCCGAAGCCTCGCCGTCCGAGCCGTGGACCGTGTTGCGGCCCTTGCTTTCGGCATAGAGCTTGCGCAGGGTCCCGGGCGCCGCCTGGGCCGGGTCCGTCGCGCCCATCAGCTCCCGGTTCTTGGCGATGGCGTTTTCCCCTTCAAGGCACACCAGCAGCACCGGCCCCGAGGTCATGAACTCGACGAGTTCGCCAAAGAAGCCGCGTCCTTTGTGCTCGGCGTAGAACCCCTCGGCCTGGGCCTGGGTCAGCCGCACCAGCTTGGCGGCGCGAATCGTCAGGCCGTTGCCCTCGAAGACGCTGAGGACGTGGCCGATGTGGCCGTTCTGGACTCCGTCGGGTTTGACGATGGACAGGGTGCGCTCGATTGCCATGAAGGAGACTCCGAAAGGGTTGGGGGGAGGGCTACGCAGGCTTCCAAACCTGCAGGAGGGTCGAGGCCAGGTCGCCGGGGGTGGGCGCCACGGCGATGCCGGCGGCTTGGAACGCCGCGATCTTGCTCTGACCGGTGCCGGTGCCACCGCTGATGATGGCCCCGGCGTGGCCCATGCGCCGACCGGGAGGAGCAGTCAGCCCGGCGATGAAGCCAATGATCGGCTTGGTGAAGTGCGCCTTGGCCCACGTCGCCGCGGCCTCTTCGGCCGAACCACCGATTTCGCCAATCATGATGACGGCGTGGGTTTCCGGGTCGTCTTGGAAAAGGCGCAGGCAGTCGATGAAATCCGTGCCCTTGACCGGGTCGCCGCCGATGCCGATGCACGTCGACTGACCGAGGCCGAGCGCGGTCAACTGGCCGACCGCCTCATAGGTCAACGTCCCCGAGCGCGACACCACACCGACGTGACCAGGCTTGTGGATGTGCCCAGGCATGATGCCGATCTTGCACGCGCCGGGGGTGATGACCCCCGGGCAGTTCGGGCCGATCAGGCGCACCGCCCTGCCCTCAGCCCGCAAGCCGTCGAGGAAGGTCTGCGCGCGCACCATGTCGAGGACCGGAACGCCCTCCGTGATGCACACGATGAGTTCCACGCCAGCGTCGGCGGCCTCCATGATGGCGTCGGCCGCAAACGGTGGCGGGACGAAAATCATGGTGGCGTTCGCCCGGGTGGCCCGCACGGCCGCGGCGACCGTGTCGAAGATCGGTACCTTGTCGTCAAAAAACGTGCCGCCCTTGCCCGGGGTAACGCCACCGACCACCTGTGTGCCGTAGGCGATGCAGTTGCGGGTGTGGAAGGTGCCCGCCGATCCGGTGATGCCCTGGCACAGCAGGCGCGTGTGGTTGCCGACGAGTACGGCCATGAGAATCCTCCTATGCGCGCTGCGCGGCGAACTGGGCGGCGAGGGCGACCGCCTTTTGGGCGCCATCTTTCATGTCGGTCGCCGTGGTGATGGGCAGGCCGCTTCCGGCCAACAGCGTGCGGCCGAGTTCGACATTGGTGCCTTCGAGGCGCACAACCAGCGGGCGGTCGAGGCCGACCTCGCGTGCGGCGGCGATGACGCCTTCGGCGATGGTGTCGCACTTCATGATGCCGCCAAAGATGTTGACAAAAATCGCCTGCACCCGCTCGTCGGACAAGATGATCTTGAAGGCCGCGGTGACCTTCTCGGCCGTGGCGCCGCCGCCGACGTCCAGAAAGTTCGCGGGTTCGCTGCCGTAGTGCTTGAGGATGTCCATGGTCGCCATCGCCAGGCCTGCGCCGTTGACGAGGCAGCCGACGTTGCCATCCAAGTGGACGTAGGACAGGTCGAACTTGCCCGCCTCGACTTCGGCCGGATCTTCTTCATCGTAGTCGCGCAGGTCTTCGAGGTGCGGGTGGCGGAAAAGCCCGTTGTCGTCGAAGTTGATCTTGCCGTCCAGCGCCATGACTTCGTCAGTGCCGGTGACGATGAGCGGATTGACCTCGACCAGCGAGCAGTCGAGTTCGGTGTACAGCCGGTAGAGGTTCTGCAGCAGCTTGCTGAACGACCCGACCCCCTTGGCGGACAGCCCCAGCGCGAAACCAAGCCGGCGGCACTGGAAGGCTTGCAAACCGACTTTGGGATCCACCCACACCTTGGCGATTTTCTCGGGCGTGTTGTGGGCGACGTCCTCGATGTTCATGCCGCCCTCGGTGGAGGCCATGACCACCAACCTGCCCTTGTCGCGGTCGAGCAGGATGCCCAGATACAACTCGCGGCGGATGTCGGCACCGCCTTCGATGTACAGGCGCCGCACCAACTGCCCCTCTGGACCGGTCTGGTGGGTCTTGAGCATCATCCCCAGGATCGCGCCCGCCGCCTCATCGACCTGATCCAGCGTCTTGCACACCTTGACGCCCCCGCCCAGGCCGCGGCCGCCCGCATGGATCTGTGCCTTGACCACGCGGATGGGGCCGGGCAGCTTGCGCGCCGCTTCCTTGGCTTCGGCCACGGTGAAGGCCACATGGCCCTCGGGCACCGCGACGCCGTAGCGGCGCATGAGGTCCTTGGCCTGGTATTCGTGGATCTTCATGCAGGGCTCCGGGTCGTCGGCTCCGCCGGGCGGCGGCAGGGGGCGCGCGATCTAGCACAGCGGGGGCTTTGGGGGCAAACGGGTTCAGCTCCGGTGCACACCCATGATCCACCGCCAAAAAAAGGTCCTGAATCCTTGGCGATCGAATTAACTCAGGTTTCCCGGGGAAACCGGCGCAAACCTGCACCTTCAGGGTGACAGGTTTGCGCCGGCGGTTAATTCGACACGCCGAGTGGGCCTCTCAGCCACAGGCAAACAGCCACAGGCTTCAGGCTTCAGCCACAGACGCAGCGGCAGCGGCAGTCGC
>VGRO01000217.1 GCA_016875335.1 Deltaproteobacteria bacterium
GGCGTTCGCCGCGACGTGGCAGGGCGATCGGCCGGCGGCCGCGCAGGCCGTCGACCACGCGCGGGCCGCGCTGGCCGCTGCCGACCAGGCCGATCCCCGCCGGGCGTGGCTCGCCTACCTCGAAGCCTTGGGCGCGTACTACGCTGGCGACGTCGCGGCGGCGCAGGTGCGCTTCGACGCCCTGGCCGAGACCAGCCACGGGACGTTGCGGGCGGCCGCGCTGGCGGGCCAGGGCCTTGTGGCGCACCGGCGCGGTGACCTCGCCGCGGCACGCGAACGCTACGCGGCGGCCGAGGCGCTGGCGCAGGCCGTCGGCGACCACGCCAGGGCGCTCAACATGGCCATGAACGTGGCCGTCGCTGACCACGAACGCGGCGACCTCGGCGCCGCATGGTCCGGGTACGGACGGGTCGTCCAGGCCGCGGCCGCTGCCGGCAACCAAGGCGTCGCGGCCCGCGCCCGCAACAACCGGGGCAATCTGTTGGCGACGCTCGGCATGGACCGCGCCGCGGCCGACGATCTCCAGGCGACCCTCGGGTTCTGGAGCGAGGCGGGCAACGCCCACCTGCTGGGCAACGTGCGCTGCCTGCTCGGCGAGATCGCCCGCCGGCAAGGGGATCTTGCGGCCGCGCACGATCACCTGTCGGCCGCCGACGAGGCCCTTTCCGGCGCGGGGGCGGCCACCGAGCGGGCCGAGATCCAGTTGGAACGTGGCTACCTGGCCCTTGCGCAGGGCGATCTGGCCCTGGCCGACGAACTGGCCGAAAGCGTGCGCACCGCCGCGACGCGGCATGGTTCCAGCGAACTGCAAGGCCGCGCCCTGGCGCTGCAGGCTGCCATCGCGCTGGACGGGGCGCCGTATCTGTCACCGGACGCACCGCGCACCCAGACTGCGCTGGCCGCCGCGCGGACCGCCCTCGACCTGCTGCCGGAGACCAAGGTGCTGCACCGGTGCGCAGCCGCCACGTTGTACGCACGGGCGCTGCTGGCCAGCGGGCAGTGGGCGGCCGGGCGCACCTTGGCCCTAGACCACCTCGGCCTGCTGGGCCGCACGGCTGCGTCGCTGCCTGGGGCAGTGCGGGGGCAATTCGACCACGCGGCGGCCGTGCGCGACGTGCGCCTGGTGTTGCGGGTGGTCGCGGACGCAGCAGCCCCGCTCCTGTCCACGCCGGCCGGCGCCCAGGCGCGCCTGCCGCTGCTCGACGCGGTGTTGTCGCTCAACCGCCGTTTGGGTGCCCAGCGCGACGTCGGGCCGTTGCTCGAGGCGGTGATGGACGCCGCAGTGGGGTTGACCGGCGCTGAACGCGGCTTCCTGCTCATCGACGACGGCGAACTCGGCGCCGCACCCGAGGACCGCGCCGGGCGGTTGCGCGTCGCGGTGGCGCGCAACCTCGACCGCGAGAACCTGCGGCGGCCCCAACACAAGCTGAGCCACACCGTCGCCGAACGCGTATTCGTCGAGGGCGAAGCCGTGCTGACCACCGACGCCCAGGCCGACGCGCGGTTTTCCGCCCAGGCCAGCGTCCACGCCGGCAGCCTGCGCTCGATCCTGTGCGTGCCGCTGCACACGCCCGAAGGCGTGCTCGGCGCCATCTACGTGGACAATCGTTTTGCGGCCGGCGCCTTTACGGCCGAACACGCCGCATTGGCTGCCGCGCTCGCCGACCAGGCCGCCATCGCCATCCAGACCGCGCGTCTGGTCGAAAAGCAGCGCCAAACCGCCGTAGACCTCGAGCGCAGCCGCGCCCAGGTCGAAGCGTTGAACGCCCAACTCAAGGCGCAACTGGCCGACGTCTCGACCCAGTTGCACGACGCGCGCGCCGACCTGCAGGCCCAACGTCTCGCCATCGCTCGGCGCAGCGACTATTCCCGGATCATCGGCGAAAGTCCGCAGATGCACCGGCTTTTCTCGCTGATGGACCGTGTGCGCGACCACGCCTTCCCGGTGCTCATCGTCGGCGAATCGGGCACCGGCAAGGAGCTGGTCGCCCGCGCCATCCACTTTACGGGCGCCCGCGCCCGGGGGCCGTTCGTGGCCGTCAACTGCGGCGCGCTGCCGTCCAACCTCTTGGAGTCCGAACTTTTCGGCCACACCAAGGGCGCGTTCACAGGCGCAGTGTCCGACCGGCGCGGTCTGTTCGAGGCGGCGAGCGGCGGCACCCTGCTGTTGGACGAAGTCGGCGAGATGCCGCTGGAGATGCAGGTCAAGCTCCTGCGCGTGCTGCAGACCGGCGAGGTCACGCGTGTCGGCGAATCCGGGGTGCGCAAGGTCGATACGCGGGTGCTGGCCGCCACGCACCGCGATCTACCGGCCATGGTCCGCTCCGGCGCCTTTCGCGAGGATCTGCTGTATCGCTTGCGTGTGGTCGAATTGCAGATTCCGCCGTTGCGCAGCCGGCCGACCGACATCGCCGCGCTGGTCGAACAGTTCATCGCCGAGAACCGCAAGCAGCGCATCGGCGAGGTCACCGCTGTCTCTCCTGCCGCATTGGCGCGCCTGTGCCAGGCGCCGTGGCCGGGCAATGTCCGACAGTTGGAGACGCTGCTCAAATCCGCGTGCCTGTTTGCCCATGGCGCGATGATCGAGGTGGCCGACATCGAACCGTTGCTGATCCGCGAGCGCATGCCGGCGGCGGCGCAGAGTGGCGAGCGGCGGGCCTTGCTGGACGCCTCGTTCGACGGCACGCGCCTGGACGACCTCGCGACCCAGGTCGTGGTCCGGCGGGTGCAGATCCACGGCGGCAACAAGCGCAAGGCCGCGGAGACCCTGGGCATCGACCGCGGTACGCTCTACCGCCACCTGCGCAGCGCCGGCATCGACACCAGCCGCGAAGGAGGGCCGCGATGACCGCAACGCCGCCCCGGCCGCGCATCGAGACCCCGGCCGCCGTGTTCGGCGACTACCTGCTGTTGCGCCGCGAGGGCATCGGCGGCATGGCCGAGGTGTTCCGGGCCCAGCGCCGCGACCGCCGACCCGGCGACCCCGACCTGGCGCTCAAGCGCCTGCTGCCGCACATCGCCGAAGACCCGACCCTGGCAAGGCTGTACCTGCGCGAGGTCGAGGCGCTGCGCCGCATCGACCATCCCGTCGTCGTGCGCCTCGTCGACGCTGGCGAAGTGGACGGCGTGCCGTACGTCGCCATGCCGTGGCTGGGCGGACTGAGCCTTCGGCAGGTGCTCGCCGATGGCCCCGACGGCGCACAAGCCCCATTGCCCGTCGAACTGGCGCTGCACCTCGGCGCAGAACTGGCCGACGGCCTCGGCGCTGCGCACGCCACTGGCGTGGTGCACCGCGACGTGTCGCCGTCCAACGTGCTGATCTCCGATGCGGGCGACGTCCACCTCATCGACTTTGGCATCGCCCGCGTGGCCGGCCTCGCCCAGACCACCCACGGTCAGGGCTTGCGCGGCAAGTGGGCCTACGCCGCACCCGAGCAGATCGCCGGCCTGCCGATCGATGGGCGCACAGACTTGTTCTCGCTGGGTTCCGTGGTGGTCGAGGCGCTGCTCGGCAAGGCGCCGTTCGCCGAGGCCGACCGCGAGGCGACGCTGGCGCGCATCCAGACCGCAGTGCCCGCGCGTTGGCCCGCCCTGGAGGGTTCCTGGGTGCGGGCCAATGCGGTCCTGCACGCGCTGCTTCGCAAGGAACCCGCCGACCGGCCGCAAGACGGCGCCGCCCTGGCCCACCTGCTGCGCGGTGTCTTGGAGCAGGCCGACTTTGCCGACCCGGCGCCGCTGCGTCAGGCCCTGGCGGATCGGGTGGCGGCTCGCCGCCGGGCACGGCCCGAAGCTTCGACGCTACAGGCCGCGGAACTGCGCGGCGAGGACGTGACGCGACCCGACCAAGACCGCGACGCGACCGAAGTGCGCATGGCCTGACCGCGAATCCGGCGCTACCGCGACAAGCGCCGCGCAGGCTGGCACAATCGGGCCACCTCCCGCATTCCCCCGCGGAACTGGCATGTCCCGACCCGAACCACGGCCCAGCCCCGCCCGCGAGGCGCCCCTCCGCTGGCTGGAACTCTCGCCCGGGTTCGCCTGCAACTGCCGCTGCCTGGGCTGCCACTCGTGCAGCGCCGACGCCAGCGACCAGATGGCCCCGGCCGAGGTTCTGCACTGGCTGCAGCACGGCCGCCGCCTCGGCGCGCGCCACCTATGGCTGTCCGGGGGCGAGCCGACCCTGCGCAAGGACTTCCTCGGCACCCTGCGGGCCGCGCGCCAGCTCGGCTACCAGCGCATCAAGGTGCAGACCAACGCCATGCTGCTCAGCTACGCGCAGTTTGCCGACAAGGCGCTCGCCGCCGGCATGACCGAAGTCAACCTGTTGCTCAAGTCCATGGACCCCAAGATCCACGACGGCTTGAACCGCACGCCGCGCTCGCACCAGTTGCTCGGCGAGGCCATCGAAGTGCTGCGACCCCGCAATGTCCGCCTGGAAGGCGACATCTTGGTCACCACGCGCAACCTGCACGAGATGCCGGCGCTGGTCGCGCATTACGCCGCGCTCGGGCTGCGCCACTTCAACATCTGGCTATTCTCACTGGTCGATCAGGGCGACGCCGACCTGCGGCGTCTGGTCCCGCGCCTCGATGCGCTGGTGCCGGTGATGCTGGAGGCATGGCGCGTGGCCCAAGCACACGGGGCGACCCTGTGTTCGCTGAATACCCCGCACTGCGCGCTGCCGTCGGAGGCCTGGCCCATCCAGTTCGACGCAGCCGGCATGGGCCTATTGGTCGTCAACCCGGGCGGCCGGGCCTTTCGGCTGGAGACCTCGTCGATCGAGCAGGGCGAATACGTCGCGGCGTGCGAGACGTGCGCGGTGCGGCCGTGGTGCCATGGCATGCGCGCCGACTACCTGGCCGTGCACGGCGAGGCAGAACTGCGCCCGGTTGCGCAAGCAGCGCTGGCGGGACACGATCCGCGGGGGTCGGTGCTTGACCTGTGACCGTCACGCGATGCAGCTCTCCAAGAACCCTCTGACCTGGCTCAAGATCCTTGTCGTCGGCGGCTTGTGCGGCGCCCTGTGCGACCAGATCCACGTGCAGGGTCAGGTCCTGTCGTACGCGCAGCCCGCCATCGCCGGGCAGGCGTGGTGGGTCGCGCCGCTCTTTGGCGTGGCCTCCTTGGTGATCTACGCCGCGGCTTCGCTGTGGGCGCCGCTGGCCGAGCGGCAGTCTCCGGCCGCGGTGACGCCCGGCGAGATCGCCCGCCAAGCCCTGTGGTTTGTGGCGATGTACGCGCTCTCGGCCGGCATGCAGCAGAAGCCTATTTGGCTGTGCGCGCTCTACGCCATCCTGCTGGTTCGCCGCCTGGTGCGCCGGCGCGACGTGACTGCGCAGTTGGCCAACGCGGCCGGGCTGGCGGTGGGCGGCACTGCGTTCGAAATGGCGTTGTCGAGCACTGGCGCTTTCAGCTACCGCGCGCCAGATGTGTTCGGCGTGCCGATGTGGCTGCCAGGGCTGTATCTACACGGGGCGCCGCTGGCCCTCGCGGTGGTGCGCAGAATCCGGCAGGCCGAGCGCAACTGACCGGGCTGGCAATCTCGCCGTCACCCGCCGCCAACCACGAATTCGACCGGCGGCAGGCCCTGTACGACGCCGCGCACGCGGTCGCCCGGCACCAGCGGCCCCACGCCGGCCGGCGTTCCGGTGAACACGAGGTCACCCGGCAGCACGTCCACCAACGCCTGCAGGTGCCGCAACAGGTCGGCGACGGGCCAGATCATCTCGGCGAGCGTCCCGTGCTGACGCGGTTGGTCGTTGACCCACAGGTCGATGGTCGCCTCGGGTGGCGGCATACGTCCGTTGGTCAGGGCCAGGGCCCCCACCACGGCCGACCCGTCGAAGGCCTTGGCCATTTCCCACGGCAGGCCTTTTTCCTTGAGGCCGGCCTGCAGGTCGCGCCGGGTCAGGTCGAGGCCGACGCCCAACCCGGCGATCCACCGGCACGGGTCGTCGCCGTGCGTGGTGCCCCGCTCGCCGATCGCCACCACCAGTTCGACCTCGTGGTGCAGGTTTCGCGTGGCGCGCGGATAGGCAACCGACACGCCAGCGCCCGCCGGGGCGGCCACCAGCGCCGTCGCCGGTTTTGCGAAGAAGAACGGCGGGTCGCGCGCCGGGTCGGCCCCCATTTCGCGCGTGTGTGCCGCGTAGTTGCGGCCGACGCACCAAATACGGCCGACCGGGAAAACGAGGGCGACCGCGTCGCACGGCAGGGTGGGCGCAGCAGGCAGGGCAATGGCAAGCGGCATGGTTTGGCTCTTGGGCAGGGAGCCGACAATAGGCCGCGACTGCCGCGTGTCAAATGCTGACCAGCCGCCACGGGGCGCAGTCGAAGTGGAAGTGGTCCTTGTGGCCCGGATAGGCTGGGCCGAGCAGCACACGGAAGATGTCTTGTCGTTCCAGGAGCGTGTCGGTCAGCCGGCGCAGAAACCGTGCGTGGACCGCTGCGGCGCCGGACTGGCCATCCCAATGGGCCTTGACGCGCACCGAGAAGCCCTTGCGCAGACCGGCCGGCAAATCCTGCGGAACCGCGGCCTTGCGAGCGACCGGGCCGAAATCGAAGCCGGCGACGTCGATGCCATTGCCGATGCCGTGCTCGCTCAACAGGGTCGGCCACAGGCGGATGCGCCGGCAATTGAGGGTGCCGATGTGGACAATCTTGGTCGGCGACCGGCCGTACACTTCGACGGCCACGTCGCGCACGACCTGCTCGAACTTGCGCAGCCGGTCGCGAAAGCCGACGTACACGCGGACCGGCGCGTGGTAGCGCACGGTCTCGCCGCGGTAGCCGACCAGTTCGACCGGCGGGCACACCATCTTGCCCTTGGCCGGCACGGTGCGCTCCAGTTCATCGAGAGGGTAGTCGTCGGCGCTTGCTGCGGGCGCCGCCGCCACCACCGACGCCACAACAAGGATGCCAAGGGCCGCTGCCTTCATCGGTTCACCGCGCCGCGACGTGCGGCTGGGATTCGACGCCGGGAGGCCGAAAACGATTCGGGGTGCTATCGCCAGTTCCAGGTCACGGTCAGCGACAGCGGCGCCAACTGCACGCCCGTCTGCGCGCTGGTTGCGGGTTTCGATCCGCGCCGGGTCTCACCGTGCGTATCGAAGCGGCGCCAGTAGGCCAGGTTGGCGAACACTGCGCCGATGGTCGCGCCGGTCAGGACGTCGCTTGGGTTGTGGCGACCGTCGCGGACGCGGCTCCATGCGACATAGGAGGCAAGGCCCATCGCGGCGGCTTGTGCCCCCAAGCCGATGGCCCGGCTGTTCGCGGTCGCCTCGTCGCCCCACACCCACCGGCCGCCCGTGGCCAGGGCCGCATAGGTCGCCAGCGCGAAACTGGTGGCGGCATGGCCCGAGGGAAAACTCTTGCGCCCGTCGTCGAAGATGCGCTGGGCTTTGGCGGGATCGTCGTGAAGCGGCCCGCCCTCGGTGCCCGTGCACGCCACGCCCTTGCTGTCGGGCTGGGCGCAGTAGTGCCGGCGCACGCGGTCCTGGAAGTCCGGGCGCAGCCGGCCCACGGTCTGCTTGAGCACTTCGTTGGTCATCAGCGTCAGCGCCAGGGTCTCGGCCAGCCCGACGCCCGATTCGTGGATGCGCAGCGCGCGCTGGTCGCCCGACTTCCAGCGGCCCAGGCCTTCCTGGGCCAATACCCAACCAGCGGCCGGCACGATCGCCATCCCGACCCACAGCGCCGGCACGCGCTCGCCCTTGTCCTCGGCCACGTGGCTGCGGCCGAGGCGGTCGCTGTAGGTAGGATCCAGGATTTTCGAGGGGTTGTCCTTGTCGAAGCTCGGCCCAATCCCCGACCCGGCCGGCGGCGCCGAACGCGCCATTGCCAGGAACGTCCCGGTGCCGGCGGCCACCAGTCCGTAGTCGATGAGCATGCTCGACTGCCACCAGTCGCCGTCGGCTCAGGCCGGCGGGGCGGCCAGCAGCGACAGCCCGAGCGCGATCGCCAAGGCCGAAGTCCGAACGGAATTCGTCATGACGCGGCCTCGGTGGTCGGCGACCCGCCGCGATCCCAGCCGGGGTACAACACGACTTTCTGCTCGCTTCCCGACGCCAGCCGGCGGTAGCCCTCGCCCAACTGCGACAGGGGCAACTCGCTCGTCACCAGAAAATCGGTGCGCAGGCCGCGCCGCAGCAGGTCGAGCATCACGTCCCAGGTCCGGTACATCTCGCGGCCAATGACCGCGTGCAGCGTCAGGCCGCGAAAGATGATGTTCTGGCCAAAGTCCTGAAGGGTCACCGCCGAGTCGGTCGGAAGGCCCAGCAGCACCACATCGCCGGCCGCGCGCGTACAGCGGATGCAGTCGTTGATCGCGTCGGGGTGGCCGCTGATTTCCATCGCCACGTCGACGCCGCCCCCGGTTCGGGCGATCAGGTTCTCGCACAGCGAGTTGCGGTGCGCGGACTCGACCCGATGCGTCACCAGGCGATCGGCAAAGCCCGCGGCGGCCGCGCGCTCTTCGGCCTTGCGCAGCGCTTTGCCCTTGACGTCCATGACGTGAATCTCGCGGGCACCGAGAAACGCAACGATCTCGACGACCATTGCGCCGATGGCGCCGTAGCCGGCCACCAGCACGCTCTTGCCCTCCACCGGCACCTTGCACGCCGTGTGAACCGCGTTGCCGAGTGGGTCGAGGAACGCGGCGACCTTGAGCGGTACACCGTCGGGCAGTGCCACCACGTTGGTCGCGCTGACCACCACGTAGTCGGCAAAGCTGCCGTTCTCGTTCAGGCCACGGTAGCGCGTGTGGGCGCACGCGTGGGCCTTGCCGTCCCGGCACGCCGGGCAATGTCCGCAGACCTCGTGCATTTCGGCCGACACCAGCGCGCCGATCTGCGGACCGGGGGTGTCGGGGCCGAGCTTGTCGACGCGCCCG
>VGRO01000218.1 GCA_016875335.1 Deltaproteobacteria bacterium
AATCGGCCCACGCCAGACCGCGTCCACCTGCCCGCAATCGCCCGGCCCCATGCCCACCGCGCCCCAAGAACACCACCGCCCCCAGGTCTCCCTGGGGGCGGCAGCGTTCACCCTTCTCGCCGGCCCACCCTTAGGGCGTACACCCCGGCAAGTTCACGTGCACGCAGGTCTTGTTGCTCAGGTTGCAACTATCCGCCGTGCACTTGTTGTTGTCGTTGCAATCCGCGTCGCTCGCGCAAATCTGGTTCGGATTGCACCCCTGGATCGGCACAAACAAGCACTGGCTGGTCGTGGTGTTGCACAGGTCGGTCGTGCACACGTTGCTGTCGTTGCAGTCGCCGTTGACCTTGCAGACCGCGCTCGGCGTGCAGCTCGCCAGCGTCTGGTAGATGCACTGGCCATTGAACGTATTGCACACATCCAGCGTGCAGCTGTACCCGTCGCTGCACTGGCTGTCGGCGGTACATCCGGCGTTGCAGCCTTGGATCTGCGGGTTGGCACACACCCCGAACTGGGCGATGCAGTTGTCGGCCGTGCAGCTCAGGCCGTCGGAGCAGTCCTTGGCCGTGCCGACACAAGTCCGGCTGGCCGTGCATGTGTCATTGCTGGTGCACGCGTTGTTGTCGTTGCACGAGGTCCCGGCAATCGCGGCGTGGACGCACACGCCGTTGCTGCACTTGTCGCTGCTGCAGAACACGTTGTCGTTGCACTGCGTGTCGCTGGTGCACTGGTTGCCGCAGTTCTGGATGGGCTGGAACTGGCAACCGCCGCCGCCGCCCGGACCGCCCGTCGCGCACACGTCGTTGGTGCACACGTTGCCGTCATTGCAGGTGACGGCCGTGCCGGTGCACTTGCCCTGCGTGCACACGTCGTTCTGCGTACACGGGTTGTTGTCGGTGCAACCGCCGGTGTTGAGCGGCGCCGAGCTGCACTTGCCCGTGCTCGCCTCGCAGCTGTCGGTCGTGCACGGGTTGTTGTCGTTGCAGGTCACTGGCGTCCCGCCCGCGCACTGGCCGGCAGTGTTGCACTTCTCGTTCCAGGTGCAGGCCACGTTGTCGTTGCAGGCCGAGCCGGTGGCAAAGGTGATGACGCACTTGCCCAGGGTGCAGGTGTCGGCCGTGCACGGGTTCTTGTCGTCGCAGTCGGTGTTGGCCGTGCAGGTGCCGCCGCAGCCGGCGACCGGCGTGTGCACGCAGCCGTTCTGCTGGCTGCAGCTGTCGGTGGTGCACGGGTTGGCGTCGTCGCACGTCTGGACCGTGCCTTGGCATTGACCGGTGGCGTTGCACTTGTCGCCGACGGTGCACGGGTTGTTGTCGCTGCACGCGCTGCCCGCGGTGGCCGGGGTGCTCTGGCAGCCAAAGATGCCGCAGGCCTCGACGGTGCACGGGTTGTTGTCGGCCTGGCAGGTCACCGGGTTGCCCTTGCAGGTGCCGCCCGAGCACGCGTCCTGGTTGGTGCACGGGTTGTTGTCGTTGCACTGGTTGGTGTTGTTGGTCGACTGGCACTTGCCGTTGACGCAGGTGCTGGTGATGCATTGGTTGCCGTCGTTGCACTGGTTGCCGCCGCCGCCGCCACCGCAGTTGTTGCCGCAGTTCTGGATCGGCGTGTTGGTGCATGCGCCCGTGGTGGTGTTGCAGCCGTCGAGCGTGCACGCGTTGGTGTCGGCGCAGTTCTTGGCGGTGCCCACGCAGTTGCCGCCGTTGCAGCCGTCGTTGGTCGTGCAGGCGTTGCCGTCGGTGCAGGTGGCGCCGGTGGCCAGGTTGGTGTAGGCGCAGGCGCCGGTCTGCTGGTTGCAGGCGTCGCTGGTGCACACCTTGTTGTCGTTGCAGACCACCGCCGTGCCCGCGCACTTGCCGTTGGCGCAGACGTCGCTCAAGGTGCACGCATTGCCGTCGCTGCACGCCGTGCCGCTGACCAGCGTGTTGGCACACTTGCCGCTGTTGCAGGCGTCGACCGTGCACGGGTTGTTGTCGTTGCACTGGCTGGCCTGGCTGCAGTTGTTGCCACAACCGACGATCGGCATCGCCGAGCACTTGCCGGTCGCCTTGTCGCAGGCGTCGAGCGTGCAGGCGTCTTTGTCGTCGCAGACCACCGGGTTGGCGCCGTTGCACACGCCGGTCGCGCAGGTGTCGGTAATCGTGCAGGCGTTGCCGTCGTTGCACGGCTGGCCGTTGTTGCCGGCCGGGTACACGCAGTTGCCGTTCTGCTGCTGGCTGCACTGGTTGAGCGTGCACGGGTTGTTGTCGTCGCAGACCTTGGCTACGCCAAAACACACGCCGCTGCTGCATGCGTCGTTGGTCGTGCAGCTGTTGTTGTCGCTGCAGGCGGTCGGCGTGGTGACGGGCGTGTATTTGCACTGGCTCTGCACGCAGGTGTCGGTGGTGCAGACGTTGTTGTCGTTGCAGGTCGCGCCGCCGCCGCCACCGCCGCAGTTGGCGTTGCAGTTCTGGATGGGCGTAAAGGCGCAGGCGCCGGTGTTCGGGTTGCAGGCGTCGGTGGTACAGGCGTTGTTGTCGTTGCAGACGGTCGCCGCGCCGCCGCACTTACCGGCCGTGCACTTGTCGTTGTTGGTGCAGGGCACCGCGTCGTTGCAGGCGGTGCCGTCGCTGACGTTGGCAGCGCCGCAGTTGCCGGTCTTGGCGTCGCAGCTGTCGGTGGTGCAGGCGTTGTTGTCGTTGCAGACCTTGGCGGTGCCGGCCTTGCAGCTGCCGGTCGCGCAGGTGTCGGTGCTGGTGCACAAGCTGCCGTCTTCGCAGGGGGTGCCGTTGAGCGCGGTGCTCACGCACTTGCCGTTGGTGCAGACCTCGGTGGTACAGGCGTTGCCGTCGTTGCAGCCGGCGTTGTCGAGGCACTGCACGCCGCAGCCGGCGATGGGCGTCGACACGCACTTGCCGGTGGCCTTGTCGCAGGCGTCGGTGGTGCAGCTGTCCTTGTCGTCGCAGACCACGGGGCTGCCGCCCGCGCAGGCTCCGGCCTTGCAGGCGTCGACCGTGGTGCACGGGTTGCCGTCGTCGCACGGCACGTTGTCGGCGCCAGCGGGGGCGAGGCAGTTGCCGGTGCCCTGGTCGCAGGTGTCGTTGGTGCACGGGTTCTTGTCATCGCACACCTTGTTGGTGCCCTTGCAGGTGCCGCCGGCGCAGGCGCGGCGCCAGTCGTCCTACGAGGTCAACCGCGGCTTCCGGCGCCTGCAGCTGGTGTCGGCGAGCGCCATGGCCCTGTCGCACGGCACCAACGACGCGCAGAAGGTCATGGGCATCGTGTCGATGGCGCTGTTCGCGTACTACGGCCACATGGCGCCCGCCGACGCGCCGGCCTGGCTTGACGTGGCGACGTGGCAGAGCAAGCGCGAGTTGGTGGTGCCGGCGTGGGTCATCGTGGTGTGCGCAACGGCGATGGCGCTCGGCACTGCCTCGGGCGGCTGGCGCATCATGAAGACGATGGGCCAGCGCATCATCCGCCTCAAGCCCATCCACGGCTTCTGCGCCGAGACCGCGGGCGCGCTGGTGCTGTTCGGCGCCGCGGGGCTGCACGCGCCGGTATCGACCACGCACGTCATCAACTCGTCGATCATGGGCGTCGGCGCGTCGAAGCGGCTGTCGGCGGTGCGGTGGGGCGTGGCCGGCAACATCCTGGTCACGTGGGTGCTGACGATTCCGGTGTCGGCCTTGCTCGGCGCGCTGGCGTACTGGGCGCTGCGCGGGGTGTTCGGGGCGTAACGGTCAGTCGGGGTTGCGCTTGTCGGACTTGCCCACCGCCACGGCCACCGCCGCTTCGGCCACCTGCTGAAAAAACGCTCTCACCTCGCCCTCGGACAGCGGCTGCCAGTCCGGGTCGTCCGGTTCGCCGTCCTCGCCGTCGCCGAACACGCCGGGCTCGGGACCGCTGGCACGCCCGACGAGTTCGAGCAACGCCGACGCCGCCGGTTGCGCGCGGTCGCCCTGTTGCTGCAGCCACCAAGCGATGCGGCTGACCTCGGCGGGCGTGAATTCGCGGCGCTCGGCAAGATCGCAAGCCAGCACGGCCTCTTGCAGCACGGTGCGGGCAGACTGGTGGTCGTAGCGGTCGGCCAGCGCCGCGAGCAAGTCCGACTCGCCGAGGCTGCGCGGCACCGTCGCCTACCTTGGCGCCCGTGCGAACTCGGACCGCAGGGGCGCCAGCGGCAACGTGTCCACGGTGCGGCCCGGCTGGTACGCGACGGTGCCGGTCGGCGCGCTCGGACTCATGGCAACGACACCGTGAGGCGCGCACCGAAGTGGTCCGAGTGCTGTGTGTCCGTCGCGCCGCCCGCCAGGTCGATGGCCACCTTCGCCTCGCCGATCCGACTGCGCTGGACGTCCCCGAACGCAGGCCAACCCTTGAAAAGCGCGTGGTCGATGACGCGGTCCTCGCTCGACCCGGCCAGCAGGTTCGCCTTGCACCAAGTACACTGCGTCACCGCTCCGGCCAGCCACGGCGCGGCCAACCCGGCGGCCGTGAACTTGGCGAAATTGTCCGCGAACTCGGCGTCGATCCGGGCCTCGGCGACCGCAGGCCCGCAGTTCATGTCGCCCAGCAGCACCGCCCGCCCACTGCCGGCCTTGGCGCCGACCCACTTCACCAACTCGTCGATCTCCGCCGCCTGCTCCTGCTGCCAGCCGCCGAGCTTGCCGTTGTACTTGACCGACCCCAGGCCCGCCTGCAGGTGGGTGCAGAACGCGTGCGTCACGGCGCCGGCCACCGTCGTCTGCCCGTAGAGCGCCACACGCTGCAGCAAGAAGCTGTCGAACTTCAGCACGTCCTTCTGCGTGAACGGCTGTTTCGAGAGCAGGATCACACCATTGCGCCCGCCAAACGTCAGCGATCCGGAACCCTGGGCGCAGGCCTGGAAGATGAGGCCGATGTTGTTGAGCCCGATGTTGGCGCCCAGGCAGTTCTGGCACGGCGCGCTGGGTGCATAGGCAGTCCAACCGCAGTGTCCTCGGAGGCACTCGGCGCCTCCCGAGCCGCTCACCCCGCCAACCCCATGCCGACGGGTGACGCCAGCCTGAATCTACGCCCGCTCCGAGGCCAGTTCAAGCCGAAAAACTGCGGAATTCCGGTGCCGCGGGCAGACCCGCCCCTTGCCGCGGCCATACTCGCCTGCGGAGGTGGTCGGTCTAGGCCGCCTCGTCGAGCGGCGGGATGTCGATCTCGCCCGGTCCGTCGCCGCCGTCGGCCGCTTCGTCGTCGGCAGGCCAATCGGCGTCGGGCTCGGGCTCGAAGGCCCCAGGCGGCCCACGGATGGACTCGACGTCGCGCGATCCGTGGTCAAGGCCAGCCCCGATCAGGCCCCCTGCGGCGATGGAGACGGCAATGGAGAGCAAGGCGTCCTGAAGTGTCATCACTGTTCTCTACTTCTAGTTTTACTGCGAGCGTCGACGCACGAGGAATTTTCGCAGCTCTTCCACCCACAGCACCAGGCTTCCCACCACGCCGAGCGCCACGACCTCTTTCAGGCCGAACGGAACGGTGTGGAAGAGACGCCCAAGCGGCGCCCAGAACACCACGGTGAGTTGAAGAAGGTTACCGAGCACGAGGCCGCCCAAGAGCCATTGATTCCTGAGAACATCGAGATTAAGCGCTGACTTTCGTTCAGAGCGACAGTTCAGAACGTTGTACAGCTCGCAGACGGCCAGCAGTGTGAACGTTTCGGTGCGGACCTGCGCTTCTGGGATGCCGGCCGCCGTGCGCGCGATGAACCATCCGAGGGTCGAGACCACCATGGCAGGGACCATGAACGCCATGCGCGTCAGCAGCACGCGGGTGAGAAGTGGCTCTTGCGGCGAGATGGGCGGGCGTTTCATCTCGTCGCCTTCCGCCGGCTCCATGATCAAGTTAACGGTGATCAGTCCTTCGGTGACGAGGTTGTTCCAGAGGATCTGTACGGCGACGAATGGCGGCGGATAACCGATCATCATGGCCAGCAAGAGGACGATCACTTCCGCGGCAGACGTGGAGAACAGGTGCAGCAAGGACTTCTTGATGTTGCGGTAGACGACGCGTCCCTCTTCGACCGCCGAGACGATCGAGGTGAAGTTGTCGTCCCCGAGGACGATCTTGGCGGCTTCTTTTGCGACCTCCGTTCCGGTCACGCCCATCGCCACGCCGACGTCCGCCTTGACCAGCGCGGGCGCGTCGTTGACGCCATCACCGGTCATCGCCACGACCTCGTGCCGCTTTTGATAGGCGTCGACAATGCGCAGTTTCTGAGCCGGATGAACGCGCGCGAAGACAGAGATGTTCCCGATGCGCGCGGCCAGCTCGGCATCTGACATCGCTTCAAGCTCACGACCATCGACCGCCTGGTCTCCGTCGCGCGCGATCCCCAGCTCCTTCGCGATGGCCTGACCGGTTGCCTTGTGGTCGCCCGTCACCATGACCGTTCGAATGCCGGCCTCGCGGCATCGTGCGACGGCATCTTTCACCTCCGGTCGCGGTGGATCGATCTGGCCCACCAGTCCCAGCAGCGTCACCTTTTTTTCAAAGGCGGCGAAGCCAGCGCCACCGTCGATCTCTGCGTCGTCGACCACACCGATCGCGAGCACGCGAAGGGCCTGTGCCGCCATCTCTTCGACGGCCGCTTGCATCGCACCTTGGATTGTTTCGTCGACCACGACATCGTCGCCGCCGCGACGAACCGCGCGACACATACCGAAGAGCATCTCGGGGGCGCCTTTCAGAATCACGCGGGAGCGCGCTTCGATCGTGTGCTGGGTCGCCATCAGCTTCTCAGCGGGATCGAAGGGGATCTCCGCTTTTCGGGGCCAGCGCGCGCGAAGCTCGGACGGAACGACTCCACCTTTGATCGCAAGCGTGACGAGCGCGACCTCGGTCGGATCGCCGACGTGCTTCCAGCGTGGTTCGGATTCGTCTGGCCCGTGAAGTTGGGCGTCGTTGCACAACGTTCCCGCCTCGATGAGCACGCGGACGGCGTCCTCCTTTGCCGGGTCCACCTCGCGCGCGTACTCAGCGATTTTGTCGATGATCTTTCCTGCCGGCTCGTATCCTGTCCCCGTAACGGCGAGCTCTCGACCGTCAGGAAGCCAGATCGCCGTCACTGTCATTTCGTTACGCGTGAGGGTCCCGGTCTTGTCGCTGCAGATGACGGTCGTCGAGCCCAACGTCTCGACCGCTGCAAGTCGGCGCACGACCGCTTGCCGGCCCGCCATTCGTTGCACGCCCACGGCCAGCGCGATGGTCATGGCCACCGGGAGCCCCTCTGGAATCATCCCGACGACCTGGCTGATTGCGACCATGACGATGTCTGTGAACGCCATCCCGCGCAGAAGGCCGATCAGGTTGACGACGACGAACACTGCGGCTGCCGCGATGATGACGTATCGCCCGAATTGACCGATGCGCTTCTCAAGCGGTGTTTGTGGCTGCTCTGCTGATCCGGCGAGCGCGGCGATGTGGCCGATCTCTGTCGCGGGTCCGGTTGCGACGACGACGGCACGCGCGCGACCGGCGGTGACGTGGGTGCCTGCGTAGACCATGTTCCGCCTGTCGGCGAGGGCGGTGTCCGGTGCCAACGGCAGAAGATTCTTCGCGACCGGAAGCGACTCTCCCGTCAGCGCGGCTTCAGCGATCTGCAAGGCAGCGCCGTGCAAGAGCCGGGCGTCGGCGGCGATGGCGTCCCCCGCGTCGAGGACGAGAACATCTCCGGGAACGACCTCGCGGGCCTCGACGATGACTTCTTGTCCGCCGCGCACGACGCGCGCTTTGTGCGAGGCAAGCTTGCGAAGGGCCTCAAGCGCACGCTCTGCGCGTCCTTCCTGAAATGCCCCGATGACCGCGTTTAGAAGAACGACCGTGAAGATGACGCCCGCATCACTCACGTGCCCGAGCGCGAGCGCGATGCCGGCGGCCGCGAAGAGCAGATAGATGAGCGGGCTCTTGAATTGACCGAGGAAGACCGACAACGACGAACGGCTCTTGGCCTCTGGCAACGCGTTCGCACCGAAACGCGTAAGTCGGCGCGCGACCTCATCCGCCGTCAGCCCACCCTCGGCGTCAGACTCGATCGCAAAGAGCGCCTCTTCCGCACGAAGCGCGTGCCAGTGGTGTTGCTGACTCCGAGCCGACGATGGCTTCTCCTTAGGCTGCGACATGGATTCTCCCGCTAATACCAGATTAGCGCGGCGAAGCTGGTCATTGGGAGGTTGTGGTCGAGTTATTTGTCGTACACTTGTACGATTATGATCAGTCGCCCTCGTTTCGTCATGAGCCTCTTCCCTCTGTCTCTCGCGCTGCTTTGCCTTTCGGCGGCTCCCTCTCTCGGGGATCCAGCACGGCGGACCATCGCGCCGGCGAGCGCGCTCTACTCCGGTCTTGAGTTCACGGCCCCGTGCATAGGCAGTCCAACCGCAGTGTCCTCGGAGGCACTCGGCGCCTCCCGAGCCGCTCACCCCGCCAACCCCATGCCGACGGGTGACGCCAGCCTGAATCTACGCCCGCTCCGAGGCCAGTTCAAGCCGAAAAACTGCGGAATTCCGGTGCCGCGGGCAGACCCGCCCCTTGCCGCGGCCATACTCGCCTGCGGAGGTGGTCGGTCTAGGCCGCCTCGTCGAGCGGCGGGATGTCGATCTCGCCCGGTCCGTCGCCGCCGTCGGCCGCTTCGTCGTCGGCAGGCCAATCGGCGTCGGGCTCGGGCTCGAAGGCCCCAGGCGGCCCACGGATGGACTCGACGTCGCGCGATCCGTGGTCAAGGCCA
>VGRO01000219.1 GCA_016875335.1 Deltaproteobacteria bacterium
GAACTGCCTGAAGTAAATTCAGGCAGTTTCGGTCGCTGGCAGGCCGCAGCCGCGGCCTGCCTAGGAGCCTGTCGGCCAGAATCTGCCGATTCTGGCGTTTCACCGACAGGCTCCTCGGGGCACCAGTTGCGCCGACGGACCCCGCAGCATCGGACCTCGGCGCAGTTCGCGAAAACCAGCTTGCCAACCCCGCGATGCGCTGGCACAATACCGCCCCCTTGCGCGGCCCCTGTGGTCGCGTCTGGCCCATTCTGCGCAGAAAAGCGCGTCATCGTGCAGGGTTCTCGCCCAGTGCCCGCCCGCGGGTTCGGGCTGGACGCATTCAACTCTCAGCCCGCCAGGCCGTTGTGGCCTGCGCCAACCTGCGGCGGCCCATGACCGCCCGATGGTAGAAGCGACATGGACAACTCGAACTTTGGCCCGGGCGGCGATGCCGATTCCTTGGGCGCCGACAAGCAACCGCGCGGTGAGCGCCCGCACCGCGCCTCAGCGCGTTCCGTGGAGTTCCGGCCGATCGAGGTGACGGTGCAGGAAGGCAACGTCAACCGCGCGCTGTCGATGCTCAAGCGCAAGATGGCCGCCGAGGGCATCTACAAGGAGCTGCGCAAGCGCCGCTTCTACGAGAAGCCGAGCGAAGAGAAGAAGCGCCGCAACCGCGAAGCCGAGCGCCGGCGCAAGAAGGCCGTGCGCATCAGCCGCGAGCGTGCAGGCTAGACCGACCGCGCTGACCGCACAGGCAACCGCAACGGCGGCGACCAGGGGGCCACATGGGCAACACGTGGGGCAGTCGCGATCCGTACGGGCATCGGGTCGCTCGGGCGATGGGGGCCGTCCTCGGCCTCGCGGTCTGGGTGGCAACGCCAGGATACGCCGCGAAGCCCAAGAAGAAGGCACCGCAGGCCACACCCGCCGCAGAGGCGGTGCCACCGGTGACCGGCGACAGAAAGGCCGAGCCAAAGAAGGCTGACCTAAAGAAGGCTGAGTCCGACGGCAAGTCGGCGCCGGGCGAGGTTCCCGCCGCGCCCGCGCCCGCCAAGCCGCCGGCTGCGGAACCTGCGAGGCCCGCCGAACCAGCAAAGACTGTGGAGCCGCCCAAGGCCGCCGAACCAGCGCCCGCACCCGTGCCGTCCAAAGCACCGCCGGGTATCGACGCCGACGCACCCAAGGCCGTTGCTGCGGACTCGGTCTGGGCGGGCTTCTTCTTCCAGTTTGGCTTCGGGTACGCAAGCCACGGCGGCCAGGCCGGCCCGCAGATCCCCGCCGTCAAGGGCACGCTCGAGTACCACGGCCAGACCTACAAGGGCTCGCTCAAGATGCAGGACTTGCAGCCCTTTGGTGTCAAGTACAACGAACTGGTGCGCACCGACGTCGGCTCCGGCATGGCCGCGATGCTGCAGTTTGGCTACAACGTCGCCGGCTACGTCAGCCTCTGGCTCGACATCGCGGCCCACGGCACGATATCGACCGACAAGAAATCCATGTCGGGTGGCGGCGGTATCTCCTTCCTGGCCGGCGTCCACCCGCTGCGGTTCGTGCGCCCGGACTTGCCGGTCGACACCAAGCTCTACTACGGGTACACGCCTCTCGACGTGCTCGCCTACAACGAGAACCAGATCCAGCCGGACTACAAGGCCAAGGCCTGGCTGGGTCCGGCCACGCCATTCGGGCTGCATACCGAGTGGAAGCCCAAGGTCAAGGGCGCGTTCGCGCTCGGCCTCGACCTGCGCATGGTGCACGCCAGCTACAACCAGTGGTACTACAACTGGGACAAAGAGCAGTATTCGAGTCCCGGCACCGATGGCACCGCGGAAGTCACCACGCTGCGCTTCGAGCCACGCCTGACCCTGGCCGCCCATTTCTGATCGGTCATCGGGCGAGTTCGGTCGGTCGGCGCTCCGTGTCCCGCAAACGCATTGTCCTTTTCCACACCGGCGGCACGCTCGGCATGGCGCTGCCCGAGGGGCGTCGGCTCGACCTGGGGCCTCGCGACCATCTGCAGCGCCTGCTCGCCCGAGTCCCCGAACTCTGCGAAATCGCCGATATCGACCTGGTCGCCCCGTGGAACCTCGATTCCAGCGACGTCGGACCAGCGCACTGGCAACAGTTGGCGGACGCCATTGCCGCTCAGTTTGCGGCGGACGGCCCGCGCTGCGACGGCGTGGTGGTCATCCACGGCACAGACACCATGGCCTACACGGCGTCGGCGCTGGCGTTCATGCTGCGCGGCCTCGATCGGCCTGTCGTGCTCACCGGGTCGCAGCGTCCGCTCGAGGCTTGGCGGACAGATGCGCGCGCCAACCTGGCTGCGGCCGTCGAGTGCGCGACCCTGGACGTTCCGGAGGTCACGGTCGTCTTCGGCGACCGCGTGCTGCGGGGCTGCCGGGCCACCAAGGTCGACGCCAACGATTACCAGGCGTTCGACTCTCCCAACGAGGCGCCGCTCGGCCGTATCGGCGTGTCGGTCGACCTCGACGCCGCTCGCATCCGCCGACCGATGCAGGCGTTCGCGTTGGCGCGCGACCTCGGCACCGGCGTGCTCGGCATGACCGTGTTCCCTGGGCTCGACCCGGCGATGCTCGACGGGATGCTCGCGCACGCCGCTGGCCGGGTCCGCGTGGTCCTGGTGCGGGCGTTTGGCATGGGCAACGTGCCAATCCTTGGCGGCGCGGGCCTCGTGGGCGCGATCGGTAGGCTGGTGGCGCGCGGCACCGATGTCGTGGTCACCACGCAATGCCTGCGCGGCCGGGCCCAACTCGACCTCTACCCCAACGGCCGGGCGCTCCTCGACGCTGGTGCCATTGGAGCCGGCGACATGACCTTCGAGGCCGCTGCGACCAAGGCCATGTGGGCCCTCGGGCACCCCGATCGCAGTGTGCGCTTGTGGTTTGGGGCGGACCTTGCGGGCGAGGTCGGCGCCTGACGCCCCTAGGCGAGAGACCCGCCGGTCGCCGCATCCGCCGCTTTTGGTCGCCCAGCCACGATCCCGGGAAAACGCTGAAATTGCAGGCAGTTGAACAAAGGGGGGGATCGTTCAAGTGCTTGAAATCACTTGATTGCTCGGTCGCCGCCTTGCCATTTTTTCGTGCGTGCACCTGCGCCGCGGCCGAGCGCTGTACGCCCGAGCGGAATTCGCCGGGGGGCGCCCGAAAACATCCAACGAAAACATCGATCTGAACAAAGGGGGGATCGTTCAAGTGCCCAACCCGGTGCACCCGTACCCGCGCGCCCGCAACCGCGCTATACTGCGGCCATGAAACGCGGGATGGCATTGCAACAAATCGGAATCATTGGCATCCTCGCCCTCCTCGGCGCGTGCCACCGGGTGCAGGAGGACGGTCCGGCGCTTGACGCCGACGCGGGATTCAAGCCGGACACTGCCGGCGAGCTGGTCATCGACGTGCCGTTTTTCGACCTCACCAAGGAGATCAAGGCCGAAACCGAGGTCCACGACGGCCCGCCGGCCGCCAAGGAGGCATGCGGCAACCAGATCGACGACGATCTCGACGGCTACATCGACGAGGAGGGCTGCTACCCGGCGCCCAACTTGCGCGCCGACCAGCAGTGGACCGACCTGGGCATTGTCGAGCTGCAGGCGCTGCTCGGCCCCGCGCCCACCCGCACGTACAACGCGCCGACCAAGAACGCGGGGATGGCCATCCTGATGACCGAACTGCCCGACCCGGGTCAACTCGGTGCCTACGTTTGGGCCGAGTCGCTGGTGTCGCCCTCGGGCGTCGAGTGCATCAGCCCGGGTGCGTGGGCGACCAGTTTCAACCGCGCGTTCGTGGGCATCGGCTACGCCACTGTGCAGTTGGGGATGGCGCCGCAGGTCAGCGTCTTGCCCGGGCCGTGGAAGGTGGGAGCCACCCGCGCCACGGAACTGCCCATGAAGTACAGCGGCAAGCCCCTGCCGGGCTGGGTGCACCTGGGCGCCCTGGCGCGACCCGAATTGCCGCCCAATGGCAAAGGTGTGCTCGACCTGGACGTGTTCTGCGCCGGCGGAGCGCCCATGCCGTGCGCGCAACTGGCGACCTCGCCGCAGTGGCAGCAGATGGCGGCCCGGATCAACGCAATCTGGAAGGCGGCCAACGTCGAGTTGGGCCAAGTCGAGTTCTTCGACATCGGCGGCGAGGAAGGCACCAAGTTCAAGGTCTTGGACAACGTCGGCAGCAACGGCGAGGACAACGAGTTGACCCAGGTGTACAAGGTGGCCGCAAAACTGCGGCCCAAGTCGACGCGGCCGGCACTGGTGCTGGTGTCGTCGCTCAACCACAAGGGCGTGCCGGTGGCGACCGGTTTGTCGCAGTTGGCCGGCATTGCGGGCATGGCGGGCGCGCGCGTCAACGGCATGGCGGTCGCCTTCAACGAGGCCGACTTTGCCAAGGCCCTGGCCCTGCCCGCCGATTCGCCGTACGTGGGCGAGGTGTGGGGCCTGGTCATCGCCCATGAAATCGGCCACTTCTTGGGTCTGTGGCACACCGACGAGGCCGACGGCGCGCTGCATGATCTCGTGGACGATACGCCGACCTGCACCAAGAAGGTCGATGTGCTGACCGCCGAAGAGTGCCCGGTGCAGTCCAAGTACCTGATGTTCTGGCAACCCAAGGGCGCGACGCTGACGGCGGGCCAGACCAAGGTGGCGCGCAACAATCCGGCACTGCGGCCGTGACGGTCGCAGGTTTCGACAGAGGTTCCATGCGGTCGTTCATTGGATTGCCACCTGCCGCGGCGACGTTGCTGTGGGCCGGGCTTGCCGTGGCTGCACCTGAGGATGCGCTCAAGTTCTTGCAGAACACCGGCCAGAGCGGCGTGGCGCAAAACGTCGGCCTGGACGCAGCCAAGAAATCCGAGGTCGAGGCGATCGCCAGCGACCTGTCGGGCAAAGTCGGCGGCAAGGCGTATTTCATCCTGCTCAAGCGCGACGAAGACCCCGAGCCCTACGGCGGCCTCTACGAACGCCTGAATATGAAAGGCAAGGACGTCCTGGTCGCGAGCAACGGCACCAAGTGGGAGGTCAAGGTCGCCGCGCTGTCCCACGAGGCCAAGCAGGCGGCGGTCGACCGCGCACTGGCGTCGAGCGGCGACGTCAAGCCAATTCCGCGGTTGAAGATCCTCAGCAACGAACTGCACCTGGCCCTGTCGCAGACCCAAGGCAAGAGGCTGTCGTGGAACGAGTTCCAGTCCGCCAACGCCGGCAAGGGCTGGGACGGCACGCGCATGTCGCGCGAGTACGAGACGTACAAGGCAACCGGCCACACGTCGGGCGGCGCCATCGCCACGGTCGGCCACACTGCGCCGATCACCCACACCTCGTCGTCATCGGGCTGGGGCACATGGGCCTTCCTCGGCGTGGTGGTGGCGGCCGTGGTCGGCATCGTGATTTGGCGGCGGCGCAAGCGCGATGGCGACTTGGGCGCCGAACTCAAGCAGACCCTGCAGCACCCAGAGGCGGTGCTCGCCGACGTGGTGATGAACATGGACGGCCTGGAGGAGCATCCGCGCTTCGGTCAGTTGATGGACGCCTACTCTGCCTGCGAGAACAAGCTCAAGGATCTCAAGAACGGCGCGCCGACCCGCGAAGCGGTGTCCAAGGCCCGCGCGCTCAACGACGAAGCCAACCGCGTGCGCCGCATGTTCGACGAAGCCAAGATGGCGCGCTGAGCGAGCCCGCCGCACCCGATTGCCCATCCACGACCAGCGAGGAGTGCCATGCGCCTGACTGCCCAGACCCGCGTGCTGCTGCAAGGCGGCGGCGAGGAAGTGTTTCGCAAACCCAGCTTTTGGGACAAGTTCAAGGGTTTTCTCGGTTCCGACGTCGACCTGCGCACGGGCGAGATCAGCACCGCCGGCAACGCGCTGGCCTTGACCGAGCAGGTGCAGCATGCCTTCAAGCTCGCCAAGGTGACCAACGCGGTCAGCCTCGTGGTCGACAAGGACATCGTCTATCAGGACCTGCACGACAGGAAGGACGACGCCGATTTGTTGCTTCAGGCCGCGCGCCGCGGTGCCGCTCGGTTTGCCCAACCCTTCGAGGTCATCCGCATCGTTTTCGAATGGGAAGGCGGCGGCATCTCTGTGCTCATCGAGGCCATCGTCCGCGGCAAGTACCGGCCCGGTGAACCGGCGGTAGTGCTGTCCTATGGCGCCCGCATCGACGCCCTGCGGCCCGCCGACGGCGAAGACACCGACGCCGCCAAGGAGCGCATCGGCAAGGCGCTGGGCGACGTCAACCTCGTGCCCGTGGCCAAGAACACGCTCGACGGCCTGGTCGGCAAGGTCGAGGGCGCGCTGTCGCGGACCTTTGCCGCTGCGCAGTTCGAGACCGACCACGCCGACGTCAACGTGCGCAAGCCGAGCGGTCAGGAAGTGCGCGACATGGCAGGCAACTGGCAGAACCACCACGCCGATCTGCGCCAGCAGCCCAACTATGCCTACGGTTGGAATTCGCGCTACTACGACCCGTGGGGCGCCTACTACTACGACCCGATGGACACGTTCGTCAGCCTGATGGTCATCGACGCCGTCATGCACCCGCACCACCACCACTGGGGATGGGGGCCGGGCTACCTCGGCAGCTCCTGGTCGTCGTACGGCGCGCCCGTCACGTTTTGGGACCACCACGGCCACGTGTACGGAACGGCCGACCACTACGGCGACTTCCACCACCACTTCAATGACGTCGGCCACGTGACCCAGAACGATTTCAGCTCGGCCAGTTGGGATGATTCGGCGCTGTCCGGCTACGACGCCAACCAGTCGAGCTTCGACAGCTATGCATCGAGCGGCGGTGGCGGCGGAAGCTGGGACTGCGCCGACGGAACCGCTTCGACCTCGTCGGATTGCTCCTCGGATTGCAGCTTTGACTGCTCGGCCGACTGCTCGTTTGACTGCGCCGCCTCGGACTGCTCGTGGGATTGCAGCAGTGATTGCAGCAGCGACTGCGGTAGCAGCGACTGGTAGGTGCCACCCTGAGCGCGAACTGGACCCTGCCCGAGCGCGCCGCGTGGCTCGAACTGCCGGTGCGCCGCAGCCGCGACCTGCTGCGCGGTGTGGTCGAAGGGACCGCGTACGCCCACAATCCGGCTGGCATCGACGCCCTCGCCTTGCTGTCGCCGCGTGCCGCGCGGCTCCTGGACGCCGCCGATGGCAGGCCGCTGCGGCTGGTGCTGGCCGACCTCGGCGCCGCGGCGCCGGGCGACGCGCAGGGCTGGCTCGGCGAGATGCCGCTGCTGTGGCGCAACGGGTTCGTCCTGTCGCCGGGCGTGGCCGCTCCATTCTTGCCGCCAGGGGAGCGGGTGTTCAACGTCTGGCTGCACCTGACCAACGCCTGCAACTTGGCGTGCCCGTACTGCTACATCCACAAGAGCAAGCGCCACATGTCGGCCCACGTCGTCGAGCGCGTGCTGGCGTCGATCGAGGCCACCGCGCAGTCGGGCCGGGTCGAAAGGATCCACGTGCGCTACGCGGGCGGCGAGCCCATGTTGCGCTTCGACGCGATGCGCCGGTTCCACGACCTGGCGACTCAACGCTGCGCTGCCCACGGCGTCCGCTTCTCGGCAGCCGTCCTGACCAATGGCGCGACCGTGCCAGAGGGGGCGACCCAGTGGCTGCGGGACCACGGTGTCAGCGTGTCGCTGTCGATCGACGGGATCGGCGCGTTGCAAGACGCCATGCGCCCTGCGGTCGGCGGCGGGTCGTCGTTCGCACGGGTCGTCGCCGGTCTCGACAGCTACCAGACTGCGGGCATTCGTCCGTATGCCCTTGTGACCGTGGGCGACAGCAACCTCGACGGGCTGCCGGCGCTGACCGATTTCCTGCTCGAACGCGGCCTGTGGTTCCGGTACAGCCTGGTGCGCGACTTGCAGTGGGGAGCAGAACTCTTCGACGATCGCCACGGCGCCACCGACGCCCCGATCGGCGCGGCCTCGCCCCCGGCCTTGCTGGAAGGTCCGGCGCTGCGCAGGGTCCAGGCCGTCCTCGGCCGCTGCTACGACCGCATCGAAGCGCACGTGCGCGCGCAAGGCGACCAGGCACTGGCAGCGGGCCGGCGTCCCGATGTCGGCTTTCGCAAGGGCCACCACTTCTGCGACTTGCAGCCTTGGGCGCCGATTCGCCAGGCGTGCGGGGCAGGGCGCAGCTACGTCGCCATCGGCGAGGCCGGTCAGGGTTCGCCGTGTCAGGCCGCCCTGCACCGCGAAGGCACAACGGCGCTGCACGGGGACAATCTGCTGGACCTGGCCTCGGGTCAGACCCAACTGCCGCATTTCAGGCGCCACCACCCCAACCCAACCTGCACGCGCTGCCCGCATCGGCTGTCGTGCGCCGGGGGGTGTCCACTGCTGCTGCACCGCCGCGAGGGGCACGTCGACGGCCGTTCGCCGTACTGCGAGGTCTTCAAGGCCGTGTTGCCGCGCATCGTCCACGTGGCCGCGCTCGAGCTGGCGCAGCAGGCCCGCTTCGCCCGTGCGGCCGCAGTTGCCGTTTGCGGAGGCTAGTAGGCGAAACCCCAAATTTGCACCGGGATACGGGTCGTGATGCCACAACAATTCCTCAATCGGTTTCGCCTACTAGCTGCTCGTTGCGTGAAGGGGGCTCGCAGCCCCCTCGCGCGCCCATGCGCGCTCACCCCCGCGGCCGGCCGCAGCCGCGGCCGGAAGTACCTCAGCCCTGTTGCGCGCCGGAACCCGGCGCG
>VGRO01000220.1 GCA_016875335.1 Deltaproteobacteria bacterium
CCGCGCAAGCCCAAGCCCAACTTGCGCGCCAGGCCGAGGAGCGCAAGGCCGCCGAAGCCCGCGCCGCCCAGGCCCAAGCCGAATTGGATCGCGCGGCACAAGCGCGCCAGGCCGCCGCGGCGCAGGCCGCCGAAGCGCAAGCCCTGCTGGCGCGCCAGGCCGAGGAGCGCAAGGCCGCCGACGCCCGCGCCGCACAGGCCCAGGCGCTGCTTGCCGAGCGCGAACGCGAGCTTGCCAGCCTGCGGGCCGCCATGCAGGCCCAGCAGGGCAAGCTGCAAGCCCAGGTGGACCAGGCCCGCCGCGCCGAAGAGAAAGCCCACCGGGAAGGCCGCGCGACCGATCTGGCCGCCGCGCAGGCCGAGCGCCAGCGGCTCGAAGCAGCCCAGGGGCAACTGACAAGCGAGTTGCGCGCCCAGCAGCAAGCCCTGCACGCGGCCCAGGCCAAGGCCAAGGCCGATGCCGAGGCGCGCAACCGCGCCGTGCAGCAGGCCGGCAAGCTCGCCCAGGCGCTCGCCGAACGCGAGCGCGAGCTGACGGCGCTGCGCACCAACAAGTCGACCTCGACCAAGCAACTTGCCCAGGCGCAATCCGCGGTACAGCAGGCCCAGGATCGGTTGGCCGAGGAACGGGCCGCGTTGGACCGTCGCGAAAAAGACCTGGCAGCCGCATTCGACGCCCGTGCCAAGGCGATGCGCCAGGAGTTGGAAAAGGGCCACGCCCGCGAACTCGCCCGCATCCAGGCCGAGCGCAACGAGCAGGCACGCGCCGCCCAGGCCAAGGCCGAGCAGGTCGAAGGATTGCTGCGCGATCGCGAGAAGCAGCTTCAGATGCTGCAAGACGAAATGCGCGCCCGCGAGGCGGCCCTCGAAGGCCAACTGGACGACGCCCGCCAGCGCGAAGCGGATGCCCAGTCTCGGGGCAAGGCCGCCGACGCCGACAAGGCAGCCGCGGAGCGCAAGCAGGTCGAGTCGGCGCTGGCCGCGCTGCACGGCGATCTGCGCGCACGCGAGGCCGCGCGGAAGGCCGCGGTGGAAGAGTCGCGCCAGCACGCCCAAGCGCGCGCCCAAGCCGAGGAGCAAGCGCAAAAGCTTGCCCGCGCCCTACAGGATCGCGAAGCAGAGTTGCAAGGTCTGCGCGCGAAAAGCGATCGGGCAAGCCAGGCCGAATTGGTCAAGGCGCAGGCTCAGGTCGACCAGATGCGCCGTCAGCACGACGAAGCACTGGTCGCGCGCCAGGCCCAAATCGCTCAAGCCACCTCCGATGCCGAGGCGCGGATCGCCAAGGTCAAGAAGGAGTTGCAAGAAGAGCAGGCCCGCCGCGAGGCGGCGTTGAGCCGTTCGTACGAAGAAAAGTTGTCCGCCGCACAGGCCCAGCAAGCCGCCGCCGACCAACAGGCCAAAGCGGCGTCGGCGCAAGCCCGCCAAGCGCAGGATCGCTCCAAGAAAGTCGAGACCCTGCTCAGCCAACGCGAAAAGGAGTTGCAGGCCCTCAAGCAGCAGACCGCCGAGCGCGTGGCATCGCTGGACCGAGCGCTTGCCGAAGCCAAGAAACGCGAAGCCACGGCCTTGAGCGCCGGGCGCAGGAAGGAAGCCGCGGCGGCGCAGTCCGAACAGCGCAGGCTGGCCAAGGACGCCGACGTGGCCAACCGTGCCTTGCGCGAACGCGACGCCGCGCTGGCCGGCGCCCGTCAAGAAGCCCAAGCAGAGGCTGCAGCTCGCCAGCAGGCCGAAAAGCGCGCGGCGGAACTCGATCGCAGCCTGCAAACGCGCGAAGCGGAGTTGGCGGCCTTGCGCAACGACCGGGCCGGCAACGGCGCGCGGATCGCAACGGCCGAAAAAGCGGTGGCCGAAGCCAGGGCCCGCGTCGTTGCCGCCGAAAAAGCCAACGAGGACCAGCAGCGCAGGACCGAGCAGCGCATCGAGCGCGAACTGGCCGCCGTCAAGGCGCAGTTGCAGGCCGAACACGCGGCGCGCGAGAAGGCATTGGCAGACCAATTCGCCGCGCGCGAACACGAGCTGCAAAGCCAACTGGCCCAAGAGACCCAACGGCGCAAACAGGCCGAAGCAGCAGCCGACGGGCAGGCCGGCACCGGCAAGCTCAACGACTACCTGCAGCGGCAGCAGGCGCGGATCGCCGTGCTGGAAGCCCGCGCGGAACGCGAACGCCAGGACAAGGACGCCAAGGCCCGCGAGGCCGAGGCCGTGCAGGCCCGCGCCGACGAACAGACCGCCAAGCTGGCGGCGGAGCGCGCTGAAAAAGAGCGTCTGGCCAAGGAGTTGGAACGCACCAAAGCCGCCGCCGCTGAAGCCGACCACAAGCGCGCCGCCGAGCGCGAAAGCGAGTTGGTCGCCGCCGAGCGCGCTGCCCAACACCGCGACGCCGAGAACGAGCGCGCCCGGGCACGCAAGGAGCGCATGGCGCGCGGCGCCGAACCGGTCGCCGTGCAGGACGTCCGCATCACCGCCGAAGGGCGCCGCAAGGGCCACGTCGAACTTGCGCTCGGCGAAGGCGCAGCCGCGGTTCAGGCCGAGGTGGTCAGCCGCGAACCGGGCCGGGTCATCCTATCGCTGCGCGGCGCGCGCCTGCCCGACAGGCTGCAGAAGGCCTTCGACACCCGGGCGCTGCAAGGCCCGATGGAGCGCGTGACCATCTACCGCGCAGAGAGCGCGACCGACGAAGTGCGCGTCGTCGTGGACCTTGTCGATCGCGCCGCCGATCGGTTCGTGTTGCGCGATGGCGCGCTCGCCTGGGACTTCGACCGGCTCGACGTGTCGGATCGCCCCGCGGTCGCCGAGACAGCGCCGCCCCCTCGCGGACCGTCGGCGGCGGTCAAGTCAGGCGGCGACGTGCTGGCCGCGGCACCCCAACCTGCGATGGCGCCGGAAGATACCGACGGAGGCGGCGGCGGCCGCAGCGAACTGGCGAGCCCCGAGGGCGTGGGCGCCAACCCGATGAAAACGCCGTGGCGCAAGACGCGCCGCTATACCGGCAAACGCATCAATCTGACCATCAAGGACGCCGACATCCAGCACGTGCTGACGTTCCTTGCCAAGGAGGGCAAGGTCAACATCATCGCCGGCCCCGAGGTATCGGGCAAAGTCACCTTCCACCTGGAGAACATCCCGTGGGACCTCGCGCTGGACGTCATCCTGCGCGCCCGCGGCTTCGACTACGTGCGGCAGAGCGGCGTCATCCGCGTGGCGCTCATCGAGTCGCTCAAGAAGGAATTCGACCAGGAGATCGAACGGCGCCAGAAGCTGGAGGACGTCAAGCAGTTGGTCGTGCGCATCATCCCGGTCAACTACGGCACGGCCAACGACCTGCTCGCACAGGTCAAGGAACTGCTGAGCAAGAAGGGTTCAGCGTCGGTGGATCTGCGCACCAATTCGCTGGTCGTCAAGGACACAGAGGACCACACCGCGGCCGTGGAAGAAATGGTCCGCAAGCTCGACAGCCAGACCGCGCAGGTGCTCATCGAAGCGCGCGTCGTCGAGGCCAGCAGCAGCTTCACCAAGGAAGTCGGCATCCAATGGGGCGGCAACTACGCGGCATCGTCGGTCTACGGCAACGAGACCGGCCTTCCGTTCCCGGCCGTGGCCGGCGTGGCGGGCGGCGCGGACGGCCAGGGCCCCATCAAGGATGGCGTGGCGATTGCGATTCCCAACTACGCGGTCAACCTGCCGGCGGCAGTGGGTAGCGGCAGCGGTGGCGCGATCGGCCTGACCCTCGGGTCGCTCGGCGGCGTCGGCAACCTGAACCTGCGCATCTCGGCCGCAGAGCAGGAGGGCGTGGTCAAGATCGTCTCGAGCCCCAAGGTGCTGACGCTCGACAATGCCAGCGCGACCATCAAGCAGGGCATCTCGATTCCGATCTCGGTGGTGTCGGCGCAGGGCGTGCAGACGCGGTTCTTCAACGCCGACCTGCAATTGCGCGCCACTCCTCACATCACTCAAGACGGCAACATCAAGATGGATGTCAACGTAACCAAGAACGAGCCGGACTTCAGCAACCGCGCGGCCGACGGCAACCCGACGATCACCCAGCGCGAAGCCAATACCCAGTTGCTGCTCGGTGACGGCGAGACGACGGTCATCGGCGGCATCTACACGCGCAACACTTCGAATTCTGTCAAGAAAGTTCCGTTCTTCGGCGACATTCCGCTCATCGGCGCACTGTTCCGCACGCGCCGCGAAGAGGACAAGCGCAGCGAACTGCTCATCTTCATCACCCCGCGCATCGTCAACCGCAGCGCCGCGTTGACGGTGGGCAAATAGGCCCGGACGGCGCGATGGCACGGGACGGCCACATCATCCTCGTCGGAATGCCGGGCAGCGGCAAGACCACGGCCGCTCGCGGGCTGGGGCGCGCGCTCGGCCGGCCGGTCGCGGACCTGGACGAGGCGCTGGCCGCCCAGGCGCAGGTGACGGTGGCCGACTTGCTGCGGCGCGAGTCCGAGGAGGCCTTCCGCCAACGCGAGGCCGCTGCGCTCGATCGCATCTTGGAGGGTCCGCCGGCGGTGGTGGCCACAGGCGGCGGCACCGCCTCCTTCCACCAAGGCATGGACAAGCTGCTGCGGGCAGGCACGGTCGTGTGGCTCGACGTATCGGTGGCCGCCCTGGCCGAGCGCGTGCTGAAGGACGCCGCGGACCGACCGCTGCTGGGCGACAGCCGTACGGATGTCGAACGCAACCTGCGCACGCTCGCCCAAGCCAGGATCAGCACCTATGCCCGTGCGCACACCCGTGTCGATGCCTCTGGCGCGCCGTCGCAGGTTGTCGAGCGCATCGCTGCAGCCGTGCAATCGCCGTGGATCCTCGAAGTGGGCGCAGCGGCCGGCAACCGAGTGACAGTGCATCCAGGCGAGCCGGCGGGCGCGGCCGATGCCATTGCTGCGCTGTGCCAGGGGGCACAGGTCGCGCTGGTCATCGATCGCGCGGTGTCGGCGTGGGCGGCCCCGCTCGAGGCGCAGTTGCAAGCGCGCGGCCTGCCGACGCACGCGATCACCGTCGGCGGCGGCGAAAGAGTCAAGACGCCTCGGGTGCTTGGCCAGCTTTGGACCGAGTTTGCGCGCCTGGGTCTGGGCCGCCGCGACGTGGTGGTGGCGATCGGCGGCGGAGCGACCACCGACCTCGCCGGGCTCGCAGCTGCGACGTGGCAGCGCGGGGTCCGCTGGATCGCTTTGCCGACGACGCTATTGGCCATGGCCGACGCCTCGGTGGGCGGCAAGACCGCCATCGACCTGCCGGCGGGCAAGAATTTGGTGGGCGCCTTTCACCCTGCCGAACTCGTGTGGTGCGGCCTGCGGGCGCTGGACACCCTGCCCGTCCGCCACCACCGCGGCGGATTGGCAGAGATCGCCAAGATTTTCCTGGCGTTCGATGCCGATGCCTGGACGCTGATGATGCGCGACGGCAAGGCCCTGCGCGGCCGCGACCCGACCGCCACCTTGCGCCACCTGCGCGCGGCGATCGCCTGGAAGGCCAAGGTCGTCGCCGCCGACCCGCGCGAAATGGGCGGTCGCGACGATCCGCTGGCGCGCGCAAAGCTCAATCTGGGGCACACGTTTGGTCATGCCGTCGAGGCTGCGCGCCAGTTCGGCCTGCCGCACGGAGAGGCCGTGGGCCTGGGTCTTTGCGCGGAAGCGGCCTGGGCGCAGCGCCACGCGGGCCTGGCCGCCGACGACTGCACGCAGGTGGTGTCCGGCTTGCGTGAACTGGGACTGAACACCGCGTGGCAGCCCTACGCCACTGCGGACACGCTGCAACGGAGCCGCGCCGACAAGAAATTGCGCGGCGGTCAACTACGCTTGCCCGTACTCGTCCGGGTGGGCAATGCTACGCTCGCCGATGTCGACCGCGACGTCTGGCAGGCGCAATTGACCCAGGCCGCGGCCAGCTCCGCGCCAGGGAGGATGTGATGCACAAGCCGATCGGACCCTTCGCCTGGCGGGCCGCGCTGGCCGCAGGGCTGGCGGTCGCGGCCGCGGCGTGCGAGCAGCCGGGCAATGCCTCGGTGTTGTCGGTCGAGGGCAACGTCGTGCCGCAAGCGCTCAAGCTCAACGGCTCGCTGGTGTGCAACTACGTCGCGGCCCAGGCCTTCTACCCCGAGGGTGTGATGGACCTCGCGCAGACCACGACGCTGTGGTACCACGCCAACGTCCGCAACAACCTCATCGCGACCACGGCCATCAATGGCAGCAACGAGCAGTTGTTGCGCAACGACGGAAACACCATCACGGTGACCAACGTGCACGTGGTGCTCGACCGCAGCGCCGGGGTGGCCTCGCCGGCCAAGTCGCCGTTCGACGGCAACAACACCTTGTTCGGCAAGGCCAGTGCGGCCATCGCCGAGTGGGACGTGCCCGCGTCGACCCTGGTGTATCCGGGTCAGAAGGCCCAGGTCGGCTTCTACTTGGTGCCGCACCAGAGCAGGCCGGGCGTGCCGGTCGGCCTCGACTTCCAGGCGCGCTTCGGCTTCGCGGGCTTCAAGGACAAGCACAGGTACCTGGAAACCTTGACGTTGCGTTTCACCATCGAGGGCAAGACCGCGGCCGGCAAGACGGTACGCTCGGGTGAAATCGCCTACCCGGTCACCTTCTGCTGGGGTTGCCTGCTGATGCCGGTCACCGCCGACACCGCTCCCCCGGCCCCGGACGACATTTGGAAGACCTGCACGACCTTCGCGCTGAGCGCGGACTACCTGGCGCCGTGCCAAATGGGCAACTACGAGTACTCGCCGTGCGCGCTGTACTGCCAAGTATGCAAGGTGAAGGAAAGCGTGGGCAAGGGCGCCAAGTGCGACACCAAGTTCTGCCCTCCGCCCCAGACGCCGTAGCCAACCCGCCACCAGAGGTCACATGCCACTCCGTCTGACGGCTTTTACCGCGTTGCTGCTCATGTGTGGCTGTGCCACCCCGGGTTTCGATCGCGCACCGGGCGCGCCCACGTTCAAGGCCTTGCTGTACAAGGCGCCTGTGCAAGCGGCCGACAGCATGGAGTCGCTTGAACAGCCGGCGCTGGTGCTCGGCACGCTCAAGGCGACGTCGAGCAAGGAAGACAAGGACGAAGTCGTCAACGAATTCAAGACGCAGGCCCGCAAATATGGCTGCGACGCGGTGGTCGGGACCGCTGCCGAGCGGCAAGAGAAAAAATCGCTCAAAACCGTCGAGGTGTTGGGCCCAGGCGGCACGCGCGTCCAACAACAGCAAGAGGTTGTCACTGTGACATGGGCGTGGCAGGCGCAGTGCGTGCGCACGGCGGCCATGGGCGACACCGCCCAGCACGTCGCCAAGCCCGAGGGGGCGGTTGCGCCGACGCCAAGCCCGCAGCCCAAACCACCCTCCAGCGCGGGCGCCGCGCCCAAGGTCGATGCCGCCGATGCCCCTGCTTCGTGGGCGTTGGCCGATGCGCTGCTCAAGAGGCCGACCCTGCTCAAGGGCTGGAAGGAAAAACTCGAAGTCCCTGTGGTTGAACCGGTCGACGCGGTCGACGCCTTGGCTGAGTTGATGGTGCAGGTGACGGGGTCGACTGGCCTGTGGCGCAAGACCATGCCCGAAGCTTGGTTGGGATGCCGGGGCGCCTCACCCAGCAAGCAGTGCCGCAAGCTCGCGGATCTCGATGGTGAATTCCGCAAGACGGACGCACTGCGCGACGAGATGACGCGGGTCAGCCGTGGCGCCACCGGCCAATGGCTGCGCAAGAACGTCGATCGCGTCCTGTCCTACCTCGACACCTATGTCCCGCTTGAGCCGAGCCTGTCAGGCATCCAGGCGACGCCGCTCTACCAGAGTCGACTCAAGGACGTGGCTCCGTAAAGATCGGCGGCCAAGGACTTTACAGGCCGGCCGTGCGTCGTACTGTGCAGCAACCATGGTCAGCGAACTCATCAGCCAACGACCGTACGCAACCGAAGCTGGGACGCAGCGCTTTGCCGCGCGCCACGGTGGCCTGTCCGCCGCGGATGCCTACAGCAGCGTAGGCCGGATGCGCGTGTCGTCTGTCGGCCTCGGCACCTACACCGGCCCGGCCACGGACGAGGCCGACGACCAGTACGAACAGGCCGTCACCGACGCCGTGCGCCGCGGCATCAACGTATTCGATACCGCCAGCAACTACCGCCACCAGCGCAGCGAGCGCGCGATCGGCCGGGCGCTGCGCGGGTTGTTCGACCGCGGCGAAATCTACCGCAGCGAGGTCCTGGTGGCGTCCAAGGCCGGATTCGTGCCTTTCGACGGCGCCCCTCCGTGCGACCCGCAGGCCTTCCTGCGCGACCAAACCGTGGGCGCCGGCCTCTGCGACGACCATGAGCTGGTGGCAGGCTGCCACTGCCTCGCGCCAGAGTTCCTCTTGCGCACGCTGCAGCAGAGTCGGCACAACCTCGGATTGCAGACGATCGACGTGTACTTTCTGCACAACCCCGATACGCAGTTGCAGACCTGCGACCTCGACACGGTGCATGACCGGCTGCGCCGAGCGTTCACTGCGCTGGAGGGGGCGGCCGACCAAGGCGCGATCCGCGTGTACGGGCTGGCGACCTGGAGCGGACTGCGCGCGCGCAGCCAAGAACGCGATTTTCTGTCGCTTTTCGACTGCGTGCGCATCGCAGAGCAGGTGGCTGGGTCGCGCCACCGCTTCAGGGCCGTCCAACTGCCGGTCAACCTCGCCATGCCCGAGGCGCACACCCGCCGCAAC
>VGRO01000221.1 GCA_016875335.1 Deltaproteobacteria bacterium
GTCCCCGCCCGAGGGCCGCGGCCGCGAAGCCCCTGCCGAGGACCGCGAAGACCGCCCGCGCGAGACCGGCCGCGGCGAAGGCGGCGAAGGTGCGGGCGAGCACGGCGAGGGCGAAAAAGAGCCCCGCAGCGACGAAGCGCCCAAGGGCGACCGGCCAAAGCGGTCTGCGGACGATGGGGTGGAGGAGTAGGCCTGTGGGCGTCCAGTCGCAGTGGCCGCCGAGTCAAACCGTCACACTGTCAAACCGCCTCACTGTCACACCGTCACAGTGTAAAACCGTCACGCTGTCAAGCCGTCACAATGTCGGCACGCCGTAGGCGACCAGCGCTGGATCGCGGCTCACCAGCGTCCAGCCACCGCGCAGCGCCTGCGCCACAATCAGGCGATCGAAAGGATCTCGGTGGTGCCAGGCCAGCGCGCGCACGGCCAACGCATCTTCGACGGTGACCGGGATCCACTCAATCGACCGCGCCGAAACAACCGGGCCGAGCCAGGACTCTGCGGGACCGGGCAGCACCAGCTTGCCGATGGACTGCTTGATGGCGATTTCCCAAGCGGTAGCCGCGCTCACCGCGACGCGGCTGCTGGGGCTGGCAATTGCGCGCGCCGCCGTGTCGCCGAGTCGACCCGGATCGCACAGCAGCCACAGCAAGGCGTGGGTGTCGAGCAGCAGGTTCACCCAGGCCCCATGCCCAGGGCGGCGGCCATGTCCGGGGGCAGCGCGTCGAAATCGTCGGCGAGCACGATCTGGCCCTCAAGGCCCCCCAGTTGGCGCGGCTGCGTGCGCGCATCCAGGGCGACCAAGCGCGCCACAGGCCGCCCACTGCGGGCGATCAGAATCTCTTCGCCGCAAGCCGCGCGGTCGACCAAGCGCGAAAGATGGGTCTTGGCCTCGTGCAAGTTGACCTGTTGCATCGCTTCACCCGCTGTCCGCGGTGGGCAGCTGGACTTAGTCTAGTCCGGTCCAGTCGTGCATGCAAGGGCAATTTCGCGCCCCCTGCCTGAGAGGGTGTAGCCAAATCTCGTCTGTTGCGAGGTCGAAGAGCATGCCGGCAGATCGCGAGCGCGCCCGCAGCGACCGACCGAGGCGCACTCGCAGTGCGCCGACCGAGGAAGCGAGGACGTAAGCCGCGAGATGCCCAGGATCTTCGGCCGTAGCGGGACGGGGTTTTGGCTACACCCTCTGAGAGCCATTGCGGCCCATCGGCCAGGTTGGACGCGCACTTCGACCGTGCACGCATGCGGTGCTGCTCGCCGCAAGCGCAAGCGCGACCGCTCCATAGCGCGACAGGCACTGGTGGGCGTGCGGGTGACAGGGGCCTTGGCCGTGAACGATCCAACGGCCGCGGGCAACGGTCCGCGGCCGCTCATTCCATGCGCACGGTCTTTTGGACGCCGGTCGGGTCGACCGCAAAAAGAGCGCCGGATCCCGAGTCGAGGCCATACACGAACGTCAGGTTGCTGCCGGCCAAGAGCGCCGTGTTCTCTGAGCCCATGGACACCGTGAAGGGGCGCGCGCCAGCGGTCAATTGGAACACCCACGACGCGCCGTCGACGCTCGGCAACACCTGTACCGCCACCTTGCCGTCGGGCAGCGCCCGCGAACGGCACCCCGGCAGCAGGTTCAGGTGCGCGAACACCGGGTTGTGGGTGGGCGCCGGTTCAAAGGCCGGGTCGAGCACGCCGCCGGCATACGGACAGCTCGCCGGCCGCAAAGGCTTGCCGGCCGCGTCGCGGCGCAGGGTCGGTTCCGCCACCCGCGCGCCCAGCAGTTCCTGGGATGGCAGCATTTGGCACGCCGCGCCCAGCCGGCCGCGCTGGCTGAGCAAGCCGCTGCGGCTGCCCACCAGCAGCCAGCCGTCGGCGGCGACATGGTACGTGACTTGGCCGTGGCGCCAGCACGCGGGATCGACGACCACCGGCGCGGCGGCGTTGGCGGCGGGATCAGCCAGGTCGGTCTCGAACTGCTTGGCCACGGTGACCGGCGCCACCGCGCGCGCCGACGCCGGATCGACGACCAGCGTGTCGGCGCCAACCGATACGATGCGCACCTGGACCGGACCGGTTTGCGCGCATGCAGGGCCGGGCGCCAAGACCACCCGATCGCCGGGCACCGCGCCGAGGCGGCAAAAATCGGCATAGGGATCGTGCAACTGGCCGGGCCCGGCCCACGCGCCGCGATCGGAGTTGGATCCCGGCAAGGCCGCGCGGTGTGCGAGCGTCCACTGTTCGGACCGGTGGTCATAGCTGCTGGTGCTCGGCTGGATGCCAAAGAACGACTTGCCGTCGGGCTTCTGTTCGGTACGCAGCGGCCCGAGGCTGGCCCAGCGCGGCGGGATCGCCCCACCCAGGTCCTGGGCCTTGCCGTCGATGGTCAGCACGGGCTTGCCGACCGTGGACTGCGTGTCGCCGCCCGCGGCGATCCAGGCGATGGCGATCGGCGCGTCGGCCGCGGCGGTCACCTGCGCGACTGCGAAGCCACCCGGACTGGCGGCGATCCCCACAAGCCCGGCATTTGCCTTGCTGTAGCCGACCAGAGCGGTGGGCCGGCCCGCCGTCGTCAGGCCCAGCACGCCGTCGCGCTCGTCCAGACGCGAGGTGCGCAGGAACGGCGTCCCTTCGCCGCGCACCGGGTGCAGGCGCATATTGCTCTGGGTGTCGATGAACAGCACTTCGCGCCGACCCTGATGCGCCACGGCGACCACGCGGTCCTTGGCCGTCGCGGCCAGCACGGCCGCGGGCGACAGCGCCGGGCCGACCTCGGAGTTGCCGCCGCGGCTCCAGCAGTCGGGGTCGGCGCTGTCCGTCGATCCGTCGCCGTCGTCGTCCAGGCCGTTGGCGCACACCGGCGCCTGCCCGGTCGGCAGTTGGTCGTGGCCAGGCGTGCGCGTCCATTCGTCGCCGGCCGCGCACTCGGGATCCGCCGCATCGGTCTTGCCGTCGCCGTCGTTGTCCTGGCCATCCTGACAGGCCGGGTTGTCGCTCCACTCGCTCGGGTCGGACCAGTTGGCGCATCCCGGGTCCGCGCCCGCGTCGGTCTGCCCGTCGCCGTCGTCGTCCACGCCGTTGCGGCAGGCGTCGAGGCCGGGCCCGCCTTGGCAGTGCACATCTGCGCCGTCGGTCAGGCCGTTGCCGTCGTCGTCCACGCCGTTGGTGCACGCGACGCCGAGTTCGACGTCGGCCTCGCTGTCGTCGTCCGGGTCGTCGCAGCCGCGGTCCTGGTTGTCGGTCTTTCCGTCGCCGTCGTCGTCCAGGCCGTTGCGGCACGCCCGTTCGATCGAGATCACCACGCCCGGCGGCGCGGCCGCCTCGCCGATGCGGTGGACCCACGCGTGGTGCAGGTGGCCGATCCACAGGTCGCCGCTGCCGGGCACGTAGAGCAGCGAGCGCGGCGACCCGCCGATGGCCCACGGTTGCCAAGCGGCGGGGTCGGTCAGTTGGGCGGTCGGCGCGGCATGGACCAGGCCGTGGGCCGGATCGGTGACAGCCAGCCATTGGGTGGCGACAGCGCCCGTCTTGCGGTTGAACAGCGCCACCGCACCTGGCGCGAAGCCGAATTCACGGGCCGCGACCCAAAGCAGGCGATCCTTGGCGAGGCTGGCCAGACTGACGGCGACCACTTGGCCCTTGGCGCCGCCGACCAGCACGTACGCGACCTTGGCGGCCGGGTCGATCGCCATGTCGATGGGCAGCCCCGGCAACTGCAGCGGTGTGATCCCCGGCACCTTGGGGTCGGTGTCCAGGAACAGCGCAGCGGCCGGATTGGCCAACGCCAACGAACCGCGGCTGCCGCCGCCGACCAACACGCGCAGTCCGGCGTCATTTGGGCAGTTGGCCGCGCTGCTCAGTTGCCCGCCCTGCATGCAGACGGCGCCCATGGCCCGCGCACTGGTCAGGCCGTCGAGCACGGGCGCGGTGCTGGTGGTGCACGCGACCGTCGCCAGGGCGCCGATGAGCGCCCATGTTCGTCGCATCTGCGTCATGGCGCGCCCCTGATGGTTCGCCGCGCGCCGAGGACGCCTGGACCGGCACCGATCGACAGCGCGACCACCTGGTGCGCACCAAACAGCGTCGCGTAGAGCGTCCAGCCGCCCGGCACATCCTTATCGCCCGTCGGCTGCGGCACGTCCGCGGTCGCGAGCCCATAGGGCGCATGGGGTAGCGCGATGCGCTGGACCACTTGGCGCAGCCCGGGGTCCACCACCCAGATGGCGTCGTCGCCAAAGCTCGACACGTAGGCCAGCTCCGTGCCACCTGGACCGGTGGGCGCGAGCGTCAGCTCACTTGGCAGGCCGCCCAGCGGCACCACGGCCGCGACCACGTTGCGAGGCTTGCCGCCGACGCCAGCGGCGACGTCAACCGCGATCAACGCGGCAGGGCTGCGGTGGGCCACGTAGAGGCGGCCGCCGTCGGCCGACAGCGCAAGGCCATGGGCAAAGTCGCTGCCCGTGCCCGCCGGCAGGGCGATGGCCTGACCCGCGACGATCTGCACCTTGGTTGTCGGGTTGGCGTCGTCGGGCCGCACGGTGAAGGTGTGCAGGGCCGGTGCGCGCGCATCGCTGACGTAGGTGACGCCCGTGGCGGGCGCTGTTCGCACGGCGATGACGCCCGCGCCGAGGCCGAGGTGGCCCGCGGGCTTGACCGTCCCCTTGTCGTCAGCCAGCAACAACGACACGCGACCGTCGCCGAGCGCGACCGTGGTCACCAGCCAGCGGTTGGCCGCCCACGGCCGCACTTCGATGCCCATCGGGTCCGCACCCACCGACAGCGCGGTGTCCTCATTGCGGGCCGGCGGAAAGGTGCGGCTGCAGCGTCCAAAGGCGTCGTGGCCGCCGCACGACAGCGTCAGGGGTTCGGCTTTGTCGAACGACACCAGGGTGATGTCGTCGGTTTCGCGCGAGGTCATCAGGGCACGCACCGGCGCGGACGGTGTCGCGGCAGCGGACAACTGCAGCGCCGCGCCCCCCACGAACCCCGCGACCTCCAGGTCCGATCCGGTCCACCGTTCACTGCGGGTGTCGAAGGCGCGCACCTTGCCGGCGCGGTACATGCGGTCGAAATTGGCCCCCCAGACCAGCACCCGCGTGCCGCCGGGCAGCGGAGTGAGCGCCAGCGGATAGCGCACGCCTGGCTCGAGATCTTTGGGCAGATCGGCCGCGTCGCCGCACGCGCACGACAAGGCAAGGCTCGCCGCGGCGAGCCAGGGCCAGGATCGGCGCGGGCGCCGCCCGGTGGGCAGGTTCACCCGGGCAACCGGCCGAATTCGGCGATCGGCGCAAACAGGCCGGCGACCAGGGCCAAGAGCGCCAAGCGGTTGCGGCGCACGGCGGCGTCGTCGGCCATGACCAGCACGCCGTCGAAGAACGCGTCCACCGCCGGCCGGACCTGCGCCAGCGTCCGCAGCGCCGCCGGCCAATCACCGCGGGAGATGGCCGATTGGCTCTGCGCCTGGACCTGGACGACCTGGGCGTGCAAAGCGCGCTCGACCGCTTTTTCGCACAGGGCGGGGGCAAACGCGGCGCCGAGGTCGCCAGCGTCTGCCGACTTCTTGACAAGGTTGGCGACGCGCTTGAAGGCCGCCGCAAGTGCCGCGAACGCCGGTTGGGCGCGCAACTCGTGCAGGGCCCGCAGGCGCGGTTCGACGGTGTCGACGCGGTCGAAACCGGCCTCGACTACGGCTTCGGTGACGTCCACGCCAAAGGTGTCGCTCCACTGGGCGACCAGGCGGGCGCGCAAGAAGGCGACCACCGCGTCGCGCAGGTCCAAACCGGCGTTGTCGCGCACACCGGCCGGCAGCTGCGCCACCGCGAGGTCGACGGCGACAGAGAGGTCGCACTGCAACCCGCCGGACTCGCCCAGGGTCCGCAACACGCCCAGGGCCGCCCGCCGCAGCGAGTACGGGTCTTGGGCGCCGGTCGGCAGCAGGCCCAGGGCAAAGCAGCCCACCAGGGTGTCGAGCTTGTCGGCCACGGCCACCACCTGGCCGACCGGGTCGGCGGCGATGGCGTCGGCCGCGAAGCGCGGCTGGTAGTGGCTGGCCATCGCGGTGGCGACCTCAGGCGGTTCGCCGGCAGCGCGCGCATAGTAGCTGCCGATGACGCCCTGCAGCTCGGGGAACTCGAAGACCATCTTGGTCGACAGGTCGGCCTTGCACAGGTGCGCCGCGCGCTGCACGGCCGCGAGGCAGTCGGGGACGGCCGCAGCCGCCAGGGCCCGCGCCGATGTCTCGATGCGCCGCACCTTGTCGCCGATGGTGCCCAGACCCGCCAGCCAGATGCGCGCGTCGAGGTCGGCCACGCGGTCGGCGAGCGGGCGCCGCACATCCTCGCGGTAGAAGAAGCGCGCGTCGGAGAGCCGCGCCGACACCACGCGCGCGTTGCCGGCGGCCACGGTGTCGCGGCTGTGGTCGGCCAAGGTGTTGGCGATGGCGACGAACCGCGGCAGCAACCGGCCGTCGGGTCCGTCGATCAAGAAAAGCTTCTGGTTCTCGCGCAGGGTCGTGAAGATGACCTCGGGCGGAATCTCCAGGTATTGATCGGCGAACGTCCCGAGCAGCGGCGCCGGCCACTCGGTCAGGTACACCACCGTCTGCAAGGTCTCCGGATCCGGACGCCAGCGGCCGCCACACTGCGCGGCGATCTGCGCGATCCCGCCTTCGATCGTGCGCTGGCGCTCGGCTGGGTCGGCCAGCACGAACGCGTCGCGCAGGTTGGCGACGTGGCGGGCGAGGACGGCGCGGGCCTCGAGTGGCCCCGGGTGATAGAAGCGATGGCCGTACACAAGGCGCCCGGACTGCACGCCGGCAAAGCTGAACTCGATGCACGCATCGCCCCGCAGGGCGACGAGCCAGTGGATCGGCCGGCCAAACGCCTCGGCCTGGCGACCCCAGCGCATCCGCTTGGGCAAGGGCATGGTCCGCAACAGGCGCGGCAGCGCTTCGGCGACGACTTCGGCGGTGCTGCGACCGGCGATGTGCTTGTGGGCCGCGACATAGGCGCCCTTGGGCGTCTCGACCACGGTCAGTTCGGCCACGGTCACGCCCTGGCCGCGGGCAAACCCTTCGGCGGCGCGGGTCCAGGTGCCGTCGGCGGCCCGCGCGACCGCGAGCGCCGGACCCATCGCGGTCTCTTGGCGGTCGGCCTGGCGCTCTGGGACCTGGTCGATGTGGGCGATCAAGCGGCGCGGCGTGGCCATCCAGGTCGCCGGGCCGTGGTCCACGCCGAGCGCCGCGGCCAACTGTTCCACCAACCAGCGCGCGGCAATGGGGGCGACGGCGGCCGGCAGTTCCTCGCAGCCGATCTCGACCAGCAGCGGCGCCGGGTTCATGGCCGGACCTCGCTGGCTTTCTTGGCGGCGCGCGCGGCGGCCTTGGCGGCCTGCTCGGCCTGGCGCTGGGCCAATTCGGCCAGCTTGCGCTGCCGCTCGGCGATCCAGGTGGGTCGGTCGTCCGGCGCGCACAGCGGCAACCCAAGTTGGTAGCGCAGGTCTTCGTAGCCCTGCGCCACCGTGCGCGCGAGGTTGCGCACCCGGCCGATGTAGGCCTGGCGCTCGGTGACGGCGATCGCCCCGCGTGCGTCGAGCACGTTGAAGGCGTGGCTGGCCTTCATCACGTAGTCGTAGGCCGGCAGCACCAATTGCTTGGCGCACAGGTCGAGGGCCGACCGCTCAAACGCGTCGAAAAGCTGCAAGTGCAGGGCCACGTCGGCGTGCTCGAAGTTGTGGGCGCTGAACTGGACCTCGTCTTGGTGATGCACCTCGCCGTAGGTCACCGGCCGGCCATCGGGGGCGGTGGTCCACAGCAGGTCGTACACGCTGTCCACGCCTTGCAGGTACATGGTCAGCCGTTCGAGGCCATAGGTGATTTCGGCCGACACCACCGGCAGGTCGAGGCCGCCGCATTGTTGGAAGTACGTGAACTGCGTGACTTCCATGCCGTCGAGCCACACCTCCCAGCCCAGGCCCCAGGCGCCGAGCGTCGGCGATTCCCAGTCGTCTTCGACAAAGCGGATGTCGTGGTCCAGCGGGTTGACGCCGATAGCGCGCAGCGAGTCCAGGTACTGGTCGAGCACATCTTTGGGCGACGGCTTGAGTAGGACCTGGTACTGGTAGTAGTGCTGAAGCCGGTTCGGGTTTTCGCCGTAGCGGCCGTCGGTCGGGCGCCGCGATGGCTCGACGTACGCCGCGTGCCACGGTTCAGGGCCGATGGCGCGCAAGAACGTCGCCGGGTTGAAGGTGCCCGCGCCTTTCTCGATGTCGTGCGGCTGGACCAACAAGCAACCGCGATCGCCCCAGAACTGGTTGAGCCGGCCGATGACCTGCTGGAACGACGGCGGCTGGCCACCGGGATTCAGCGTGAACTCGTGGGAAATCAGTGGCATTCGGTCTGCTGGACGAGGGAGATCGGCGCGGCAAGGTGGCCGCCGAGGGGCCGGCAGTCTAGCACGGCGCGGCGGGTGGGGGAATTGCGGCCGCGGGCGAGCGGGCGAGGGGCTTGCAGGCACTCGATACACTGCAAAGATGCTGTTGCCCCGAAAACGGATGTCGTGCAGCGGTACGGACAGCCCGCGTGGACGGGTCATGTGCGTAGGGGACGGCAACTTGGGCCTTGCCGGAGGTATGACCTGTGTCGAAGGCGGCGAGTGGTCGGTCCAGGGCGAATTCGCTGGAG
>VGRO01000222.1 GCA_016875335.1 Deltaproteobacteria bacterium
CCGCCGCGCACGGGGCCGCCTGGACCGCCCCCCGCGATTCCGCCGCCGCCGGCCGGCCACGCGCCGATCGCCCACCTGCACCCGCACGCAGCGGGGGGCGGTATTCCTCCGCCGCCCAGCGGGCCGGCTCCCAGTGCCCTGGGGCTTCGCGGGGCGACCTTGCGTCGACCTGTCGGCCCGCCGCCGCCCCCGCCTCCGCCGCGCGAAGAAAAGTAGGCAAGGGCCGCCGCTACGCCAGCGCAACCACGGCCGACACGGCCTTGCGGATGCCCTCGAACACTTCGTGCAGTGAGGCGTCGTCGTACATGTACGCTGGCGTCGTCACGACCTTGTGCGCCCTGTCGACCAGCGCCTGGTCCGGCCGCGTCACCGTGTGCCGGTGCCCCAGCGCCACCACCGCCTGGGCGGCGCCACCCTCTGCGCCGACCGTCAAGTCGAAGCCTTCGCCCCTAAACGCCAACGCCACCAACGCGGGCGCGATGCACACGGCGCCGATCGGCTTGTCTTGGGCGCGAAACGCGGCGAGCGCCGCCTGCAACTCGGGGCGAACTGCGCCGTTGGTTCCGTTCATCGCAAAATCACACAGGTTCTTTGCGGCGCCAAACCCGCCCGGCAGCACCACCGCGTCGAACTCCTCGGCCTTGAGCTGATCGAGCGGAAGAATGGCGCCGCGGGCGATGCGAGCGGCCTCGACGAGCATGTTGCGCTTCTCCTTGGCCGCGACCTTGCCCGTCAGGCAGTTGACCACGTCGGTTTGGGCGGCGTCGGGCGCGAAGCACTGCGCCTGCACGCCGTGCATGCTCAAGGCCCACAGCACGGCCACCGCTTCGCGGATTTCGCTGCCGTCCTTGTAGCCGCTGCCGCACAGCACCACGGCGATGCGCTTGGGGTTCGCGGTGGGGGTCGTCATGGGTATCTCCGGCGCCCGAGCGGTGGGCGTGCGGAGCAGTGTAGCGCGGCTTTGGAACGGTGGCACCCTTCGTTCAACTCCATGGTTCTGCGCGTGATTGCGCTCGCTGTTCCAGGACGCGCCAGGGGGCAGAACGGACCCCCCCATTGTTCATCTACTTGAATCTACGGCGCTTGCTGGGCTGCCCGTGGGGTTGGCCGTGCGCGTTGACAGCACAGCGTGCGCCGCCGAGCATGCGCCAGCGGCGCAGCCGCGTCGCCTCGAGGTGGCCGTGGGCGCGACCGATTTTTCTGCCCGCTGCGGCGCGGCGCCGTCCGCCGTCCCCGCGTTTTGCGCTCTGCTTCTCCTGGCATGCGCCGATCCCGCGCCCGCTGCCGGCGATCCCGGGTTGCCCGATGGGGCAGGCCTGGAGGTCGCGGCAGCCGGGGATGCCAAGGCCGACACCACGGCAGCCGACAGCACACATTCCCCCGAAGCAGGCCTGGACGTCGTCGGCGATCTGTCCCAGGACGCGGCGCCCGCGGTCGACGCGCCAGTCAACACGCCGCCGCAATGGAAGCCACTGGCCGGCATCGCGCTCGACCAGGGCACAACATCGCAATTCGACCTCGGCCCCTTGCTTTTTGATGCCGAGGACGATGACACAGCGGTGACGGTGACCTGGAGTGCCCAGCATGTCGGCATGGCGGAAAAGGCACCCGGCCACCAGTTGTTCATCGCCGCACCGACCACGTGGTCCGGCACCGAGACGGTGCAGTTGATCGCCACCGACAGCGGCGGGTTGACGGCCAGCGTCCTTCTGGCAATCACCGTCCACCCAATCGTGGCGCCGCCGCTCAAGCCCAACTCGGCCTGTGCGCCGATCGCCTTCTCGCTCGCCGCCGGCAAGGCAGCCAAAAGCGTGCTGCTCAGCGGCAGTTTCAACGACTGGGGCAACACCGCCGGCAACGCCGATCCGATGCTCGACCCCGACGGCGACGGCACTTGGGTCACCGAAAAGAAGCTGCCCGCTGGCGTGCACCAGTACAAGTTCGTGGTCGACGGCTCTTGGATGGCCGACAAGGCCAACCCCAACCAGGTGCCCGACGGCTTTGGCGGCAGCAACAGTGTGTTGGAGGTGGCGCCGTGCACCACGCCATGACCCGGGCGGCTCTGGCCTGCGCGCTTGCAGCCTGCAGCGACCCGCAACCCGCCCAGCCGGTTGGGGCTGCCGATGCCATCGGCAATCTCGACGCATTTGGCTCGGCCCCCCTGGACGCCAAGGCTGGCGATGGCGGGGTCGCCGACACCGGGGCCGATTCGGGCGCGGCCGAGACCGACGCGGAGATCGACGGCGACACCGCGGCCGACCAGGCCGGTTCCGTCCAGGCCGACGCGGCCGACGCCAAAGGCGGGTTCAACTATCCCTGCAAGCCCTTGACGGTCGAGGCGTGCGTCACGGCCTGCGGATCGGCCGGCAAGCGCACCTGCCTCAAGGACTGGGGGCCGTGTGTGCCTCCGCTGGAATGGTGTGGCAACTGCGCCGACGACGACTGCAACGGCTTGGTCAACGAAGGCTGCCCGGCCAACCCCACTTGCGCGCCGCCCAGCAAAGCGTGCCCGACCGCACACATCACCATCGCCGAGGGCAGCAAGGTTGGCACGGGCACGGTGCTGCACTTGTCGGCCGCGGGTTCGTTTGCGCCGGACGGCAAGCAGATTGTCCAGTGGGCGTGGGCGGTATCGGCGCCAGCGGGGTCGACGGCCAAGTTCCAACCCGGCACCAGCGCCAAGGCGCCGACGCTGACCGTGGACGTCGCGGGCACCTGGCAGGTCACGCTGCAGGTCTGGGACGACAAGGGGCTGCAAAGTTGTGCCACGGCCCTGGCCACCGTGCAGGTGGACCCGTACCCGCCGGTCAGCGCCAGCCCAGGGTGCGCCGACGGTCAGCGCGAAGGCTTTGCGGACTCGGCCCAATGGCCGCAGATTGCCGGTTGTTCCGGTGCGTGGGACCAGCCGGGCATCACCCCGAACACCGTCCAGGCGACCTGCGGCAACCAGGGCGGCGACGACGGGGCAAAGGCCGACGGCAAGGGCTGCAGTTCCGCAGACCTGTGCGCGCCCGGTTGGCACGTGTGCAAAGGCTGGCAAGAAGTCGCCCAGAAATCGCCCACGGGGTGCGCGGGCGCCACGCCGGCCGATGCCAAGCCCAAGTCGCTGTTCTTCGCCATCCGCCAACCCAGCGTCAACGGCAGCGTGTGCGGCGCCTGGGGCGAAGGCTTCAACGATGTGTTCGGTTGCGGCAACCTCGGCACCGGGCTCGGCCCCGACAAGAATTGCGGGCCCTTGGACCGCGTCCTCGCCAGCACCCAGCCGAATTCGTGCGGCTTCAACGAGGCCGAGCCCAACCTTGGACCCTGGCAGTGCCTGGGCACCGGAAAAAGCGACTTGAACGAAGGTGCCAATGTGACCAAGAAGGCCTGCCAGGGCAAGACGTGCAGCTACGACGGCGCCCCTCTCGGGCCCAGCGACAAGGGCGGCGTATTGTGCTGCGCCGGGCCGTAGCCGCCGTGCCCGTCAAATCTGCGAATACCGCCCGCCCTCGCCCAGGTACGCGTCGAACTGCATGGCGACCGCGCGCACCAGCAGCTTGCCCAGGTCGGACAGGTGCAGCGTTTCGCCTTGCCAGTAGAAAAGGCCATCCTGGCGAGCAGGTTCCAGTTTCTGCATGGACTGTGCCAGTGCGAGGCGCCAATCGACGCCGTGGACCTGCGCTACCTCGGCGAAATCAACCTTGCCCTGGCACATCATGCGGCTGATGACGTCGGCCCGCAGCTTGTCGTCGGCGGTCAGCGCATGGGCGTGGGAGACCGGAAGCCGGCCTGCGTCGACCTGCGCCCGCCAGCTCTTGAGCTTCTTTTCGTTCTGCACGAAGCGCCCGCCGACCAGGCCGATGCTCGACAGCCCGACGCCCAACAGTTCCGCGCCGGCGCGCGTGGTGTAGCCCATGAAATTGCGCTGCAAGGTCCCTTCGGCCCGAGCCCGGGTCAAGGCGTCGGTCGGCTTGGCGAAGTGGTCCAGGCCGATATCTGCGTACCCGGCCGCGCCGAACCGCCGCAGCGCTTGATGGAATAGCGCAAACCGCAACTCCTTGTCGGGGATGGCCGTTGGGTCGATGCGGGTCTGGCTCGGCTTGAGCCACGGCACGTGCGCGTAGCCGTAGAGCGCCACGCGGTCGGGCGCCAGGCCCAGCACGGCGTCCAAGGTTTCGCCAAACGACCGCTCGCTCTGTGCGGGCAGACCGTAGATGAGATCCATGTTCAGGCTGTCGAAACCCTTGCTGCGCGCCAAGGCCACGAAATCGGCCGTGAGTTCCAGCGACTGCTTGCGGTGGATGGCCACCTGCACACCCTTGTCGAAATCCTGTACGCCCATCGACAACCGGTTGAAGCCGAGCGCACGCAGCGTATCGAGGTGGGCCTCCGTGGTAATGCGCGGATCGACCTCGAGCGCGATTTCGGCGTTGGCGTCCAAGTCGAAGGTGTTGCGAAGCATCGCCATCAGCCGCCGCATTTGCGTTGGCGTCAGGTAGCTCGGCGAACCGCCACCCCAGTGCAACTGCACGGTCTTGGCCGCCGGCAAGAGCGGTCGCAAGAGGTTCAGTTCCTTGTGCAGGCCGTCGAGGTAGGGGTCCTGCAAATCGGTGCGCGGCGTAATCAGCACATTGCACGCACAGAACCAGCACTGGCTCGGGCAGAACGGCAGGTGCACGTACACCGACAGGTCAGGCGGCGTCGACCGCGCGCCCAACTCGGCCAACCCGTCGCGCAACGCGGCGTCCGAGGTCGCCTCGGCCCACACGTTGGCCGGCGGGTACGAGGTGTAGCGCGGCCCGCGGCCGGCGTGGCGCCGCAAGATGTCGAGTTGCCCGGGGGTCAAGCCAGCCGCCGCTGCGTCTGTGCCCAACGTGGTCGCGCTGCCCTGCGCCGATTCCATGGCGTCCGCCCCAGCGGCCCGCGGCGGCCGCGGGGTCAGTGTACGTGCAAAACGGCGGTACGGGCGGGGCGATTGTCGCGGGGGTGTCACGCGCGCGTGTGTCCAGGGCCGCGCCAAGCTGCCATTGACCGCAACCACCCAAATGGGCTACGGTTCGCGCCCTTCCGCCCTCCGGCCCCGCGCTTGATCCCCACATGACCGATTCCCAAACCAGCGGCCCGCCGCCCGCCGAATCGCGCCGCGCCTGGTGGCAGTGGCCGCTCTACCTGCGCTTTGCAGAGTACATCGCGCTCGGCACGCTCGCCGTTGGCTTCTGGGCGCAATCCAAGGGCCTGGTCCAGCTCGTGTGGACCACGTCGTTCTTGCGCAGAGGGATGACGCTTTTTGCGATTTGCGTCGGCCTGACGTTGGTGGTGAGCGCGGTGCAACATGGCCGCCGCGCCGGTCCGACCCATGCCTGGAAAGCGCTGCCCGACATGCTGGGTTTCGTGCGCGACTGGGCGCCGATGGTCGTGCTGCTCGCGGGTTTCGAGAACGCGCTGATGAAGGTCCAGGCCTTCAATCCGCGGTTGCTCGACATGGACCTGCACCGCCTGGACGAGGTGCTCTTCTTCGGCCACGCCGAGGCGGCCATCCAGGCGCTCGTGCGCGACTGGGCGACGCCGTGGGTCATTTGGTGCTACGACGCGCTCTACGTGTATCCGGTCGTGCTCGGCGTGTGGCTGTTCTGGGTCGGCAAGCGCTGGCAGGCCAGGGACTTCTTGGTCGCTTTCGTGGTTGCCGGGTTCGTCGGTTACGCGGGTTACGTCGCAGTGCCCGCGATCGGCCCCGCCTACTACTTCGGCCGGCCCTTGCCGACGGTGCCGTACGGTGGCTACGTGTACGACTATGCCGCGCGGTTTCAGGTGTTGGCGAGCCAGCCCCTGCTGCCGCGCAACTGCTTTCCTTCCCTGCACACGGGCTGGGCGGTGGTGGTGATGCTGTTCAGTTGGCGTCAGGCGCGTTGGCTCTTCTGGGTGTTCCTGGGGCCACTGCTGGTGCTCATCGCCGCGACGCTGTACCTGCGCTACCACTACCTGATCGATCTCGTGTCGGGCACCGCTCTGGCGGTGCTGGTCTCGGCCCTGGTGCCGCGCCTGCATGCTGCGTGGGAGCGCGCCCGCTGCGGCGTGGCTCCGCCCGAAGCCGCGGAACTGCCGCCGATGCGCGGTCGTCGATTCGCCTGGGAATTCGCCGTGCCGATGTTCCTGTTGGTGGCGCCGGCCGTGTACCTGTCGGGTTTCAGCGGCCTGCACGCCGAAGAACCTGCGCGCAAGAAAGAACTGCTGGCGCTTGGCGTGACCGATCAGTCGGCGGCGCCCAAGCGAGTGATTGGCGCGCAGTTCTCGACCGGCGGGGCGCCCGAAATCGAATTGGTCGGCGTGGATGTCGAGCCGGAGTCTGCGCCCGTCGGGGGGTCGTTTCGGCTGACCTTGCACTGGCGCTCGCTGCGGCCGGTCGCCGGCGCGTGGGAGGTGTTCGTCCACGTCAACGGCCCGGGCGGCACGCGCGCCAACTGGGACCACAAGCCGCTGAGCGGCCTGCACCCGATTCATGCCTGGCAGCCGGGGCAGCATGTGCGCGACGCGGGGGTCATCGAGTTGCGCGCGTCGATGGCCGCCGGCCCCGGCGAAATCTGGGTGGGCCTCTGGGATCCGCCGAGCGGCAAGCGCATGGCCGTGGTGAATCCCGGCAAGGGCAAGCTCGACAAGGACGGACGCCTGCTGGCGGCGACGCCCGCGTTGCGATAGTCAATTATCCCGATAATTCAGTCATCTGAACAATGGGGGGCGCCGGTCATGGCGCCTTGTCCGCGTCGACCCACTTCTGCTTGATGAGCGCGTAGGCGTCCGGATCGCTGAGCGCCGTGTAGATGGCGCCGCCGAACGGATAGTAGCTCGTCAGCTTGCCGGTCTTGCTGTAGATGATGATGTCGTCCTTGCCGCCTCCGTGCAGGTTCCACGCCTTGACGGCGTCGGTGTCTTGCAGGATCGGGAAATCGCCTTTCTCGATGAGGTTGGCGCACGAGTCCTGGGTGCCGATGAGGTTGACGACCACGAGGTTGACCTTGAGCCCTGCCTTCTCGATTTCCGTCTTCATCTCTTGGAGTTTCCCAGCCTGGGAAACGCAGAAGCCTCAACTCGCACTGAGCAAGGCGACCAACGTCGGCTTGCCCAAGAAGGCGTCGAGCCCATAGGTCTTCTTGAATCCGGGGCTCTTGGTGTTCAGGTCCTCCAGGGCGTACTGCGGCCACTTGGCGCCGACGCAAGTCGGGCTCGCGCACAGCGCAGTGTCGGCGGCGCCAGCATCTGCAACCTGGATGTCGGCGACGGCGGTGTCGGGGACGGGCGTGACTTCGGCGACGGCATCCGCCGCGGGCGCGGTCTCGGCCGGGGCCTGATCGGGGACGGAAACATCCAAGATGGCGACGTCCGCCGGCGAGGCGTCCACGATGGCGACTTCTGCGACCGTCTCGGCCACCGCCGCAATGTCGGGGGCGGCGGCATCCGCCAAGTTCACTTCGTAGGCGTCCGAGGCGGCGGTTTCGACCACAGCGTCGGCGACCTCGGGTGCTCCAGCGACGTCGGCGATGGCGACCTCACCCGCGGCAGTTTCGGCCGGGCCGCCGGTGTCAGGCGCTCTGGACTGGGCTGCGTCGGCCGCATCCGCCGGTGTCGCGGCGATGTCAGCATCGGCAGCGATGTCGCCCGTCTTGGCATCGGCGGTGCTTGCCGGCGGGGCGGTGGCGGCGTTGCAGCCGGCAAGGGCCAGCGCCGCCCACAAGAGCGCTGGCCGGGACCACAAAGAACGCGACACGAATCCCTCCTTGCCGGCGATGCAGCGAGGGCCAAGGATGGCGGCGGAAGCGCCGAAAATCAAGCCGGCAGCGCGCTTTGGGGCGCGGTTCCCGAATCGGGGTCGCCCAATCTTGTCATCCTGAGCCGATGCGAAGTATCCACGATGGACCTTGCCGCCGCATCGCCGGCTTGTGCTCAGGGGTTGCCACTTTGCGCGGCCGCCAAGTCGCGCAATTGCGGGTTGTGCGCGGAAACCAAGGAGATCTTCTTGGAACGAAGCCAACCCTTGATCTGCTTCTCGCGCGCAATGGCATCGCCGACGTCGCCAAGAGGCTCGACGTGGACCAGCCTGGTCACGCGGTAGCGGCAGGTGAACCCGCCAAGCGAGCCGCTGCGGTGCTGCGCGATGCGGTTCTCCAGATTGCTTGTCCCGCCGACTTGGAGCACGCGGGTCCAACTGGCGAGGATGTAGACGTGGTACACGTGCACCTCGAAGCAGGTGTTCGCTCGCAGCCGGGAATTTCCGCGCGTCCGAGGCAAAAAAAGCCGCCGATGCGGCGGCAAGGTCCTTCGCGTCCGCTCAGGATGACACACGGAGTTCACGGTTAGGGACTGGAAAATAATAAGTCGATCACTCCCACATCAGGACGGAGCCGCGAGTCGGACCTTTGGTCCGCGAGCTGGCGACCCACGGAGCAAGTAAACGGGCCCGAGAAATGATTGAGTAAATCATTTCCTGGCCCTTAGGGACTGGAAAACAATAAGTCGATCACTCTCACATCAGGACGGAGCCGCGAGTCGGACCCTTGGTCCGCGAGCTGGCGACCC
>VGRO01000223.1 GCA_016875335.1 Deltaproteobacteria bacterium
CGCGCATCGCTGCCCATCCAGTTGCCGCCGCCACTTGCCGAAGAGCCTGGCCCAGCCCGCGAGCGCCCGCCGCCCCCCGACCGCGCGGGCGACGCCCAGGCGGCCCTGGTGGTCGCGGCGCCGTTCTTTCGCGGGTACCTGAGCGATCCGGTCGTGCGCGCGCTGGTCGGCCGGACGCCCCTTTTCGAGGCGCTTTTGGTCGAGGTGTTGGCGGCAGACGCCCAGGGCGACCGCACCATCGCAGTCCTCAACGCCGCCCTGCACGGCCGGCGCACGGGAGCGTGGAACCTCGCCGACCTGGCGTGGCGGGCTGTTGTGCGCGCGCAGGGGCTGGGCGAGGCCGACCCCGACCAGCAACAGCGTCTCACGGTGGCCGAACTCAAGCCCGTGCAGGCGCTGGCGCTCGCCTATGGGCTGATGATCGGCCAGGGCGCCCGGCCGACCCACGCGCACAGCCGGTTGGCGGCGCAGGCCGATGTCGAGACGCTGCTGGCTGCCGCCAAGGGCGCGATGCCGATCGACGCGAAACTGGGAACGCTGGTGGCGCTCGGCTGGTTGGTCGACGGCGATCGCGGCCGTGATCCCTGCCGCGCGGCGCGCCGTGCCGAGGCGCTGCGCGTCACCGTCGCCAAGGCCGACCTGCCCGCGGCGGCAGCGGTGGCGTTCATCGAGGGGTTGCGGGTGGTCGAGGCCGCGTGCCCAGCGGTGCCAGCGCAGTAGTTCGACGGCAGACTGCAATCCGTGGCAGACTTCGCGCCCCGCCGCATCGGAGCCGCCATGACCACCGCCCCTGCCCGCAGCCTCGACGACCGCGCCGTCGCCACGCTCAAGGGCCTCGTCATTGACGCCATCCAGGCCGCCAACAGCGGTCACCCGGGCATGCCGCTCGGCTGCGCCGAAATCGCCATCGAGTTGTGGCGCAACCACCTGCGCTTCGACCCCAGCGATCCGGCGTGGCCCGACCGCGACCGCTTCGTGCTGTCGGCGGGCCACGGGTCGATGTTGCAGTACGCGCTGCTGCACCTTTTCGGTTTCGACCTGCCGCTCGACGAAATCAAGCAGTTCAGACAGTTGCACAGCAAGACCCCGGGCCATCCCGAGCGGGGCCACACCGTCGGCATCGAGACGACCACCGGCCCCTTGGGGCAGGGCCTGGCCAACGGCGTCGGCATGGCATTGTCGGCCGAACGGCTGCGGGCGCTGTATGGCACCGACCTCATCGACCACCGCATCTACGTCATCGCTGGCGACGGCTGCATGCAGGAGGGCGTGGCCAGCGAGGCGGCGAGCCTGGCGGGCCATTTGGGCCTGGGTCGACTGGTGGTGTTCTACGACAGCAACCACATCAGCATCGACGGCCGGACGGAACTGACCTTCACCGAAGACGTCGCCAAGCGCTTTGAAGCCTACGGCTGGCACGTGCAGTCCGTCGACGGCCACGACCGCGTCCAGGTCGCCGCGGCGATCACCGCAGCAAAGGCGTGCCTCGACCGCCCGAACCTCCTCGTCTGCGACACCATCATCGGCCGCGGTTCGCCCAAACTGGCCGGAAGCCACAAGGTCCATGGCGCGCCGCTCGGCCCCGACGAAGTCAAGGCCACCAAGCTCCAGGTGGGCCTGGACCCCGATCAGAGCTTCGCCATCGATGCCGACGTGCTGGCGTTGCTGCGCTCGGGCAATGCCGATCGGCGGGCGCGGCGCACGGCTTGGTACGACAAGGCGACGGCGGGCGAGGCCGGGCGTTCGCTGCTGGCCTTTCTGCGGCCCGACCGCGCGGCGCAGTTGGCGGCGGTGCAGTGGCCGATCCAGGCAGTGGGCACCCAACTGTCCACCCGCAAGGCCGGAGAGAAGGTGTTGGCCGCCGTCGGCGCCGCCGTGCCGCAATTGGTCTGCGGTTCCGCCGATCTCGGGCACAGCACGTTCACCATCCTGGCCAACGAACCTTATATCCAGCGCGGGTCGTTTGCCGGTCGCAACGTCTACTGGGGGGTCCGCGAGCACGGCATGGGGTCGGTCGCCAATGGCTTGGCATGCGACGGCGCGCACGTGCCGGTGGTGTCGACGTTCCTGGTCTTTCACGACTACATGCGACCCAGCGTCCGTCTTGCGGCGCTGATGGGCTTGCAGGTGCTTTTCGTCTACACCCACGACTCGATCTTTGTCGGCGAGGACGGCCCGACCCACCAGCCGGTGGAGACCCTCGGCGCCATGCGCCTGATTCCCGGGCTGGTGACGCTGCGGCCGGCGGATCTGGCCGAGACCTGCGCCGCGTACCAGATTGCGCTGCAGCGCACCGCGGCGCCGACGGCCATGGCGCTGACCCGCCAGAACCTGCCCGAGCTGGCGCAACCCGCGGGGCAAGACGTGTTCGCCGCGGTGGGTCGCGGCGGCTACGTGCTGCAAGACGCCCTAGGCGCGCAGGTGACGCTTGCGGCCAGCGGATCCGAAGTTCACGTGGCGGTGGCCGCCGCCGCGCTGCTCGGTCAGCAAGGGATCGCCGCACGGGTGGTATCGATGCCCAGCCACGAGCTTTTCGATGCCCAGGACGCCGGCTACCGCGCCGAGGTCCTGCCCGCGAACCTGCCGGTGGTCACCGTCGAGGCCGGTTCGACACTGCCGTGGCGGCGCTTTGTGGGACCGCGCGGCGCTTGCGTGGGCATCGACACGTTCGGGGCGTCGGCGCCGGACAAGGTCCTGGCCAAACACTTTGGGCTGACGGCGGAAAACGTCGCGGCGGTCGCCCGCACGGTGCTTGGGTAGCCAGACGGATCAACCTATCCGCAGCGGCCGCCGCTTGCGTCCCCACGTGCCGGCCTCGGCCGTCCACACCCCTGCGCACACCGCGCCGCAATCGGGGCAGCGGCCGTCGCGCAGGCGGTAGGCGCCGAGTTCGTACCAGTCGCGCTCGACCAGCACTAGACTGCAGCCGTGGCACACCGTGGATCCGCCCGCCGGGTCGTGGACATTGCCGGTGTACACATGGCGCAGCCCCGCGGCCTTGGCGATGGCGCGGGCGCGCGACAGGGTCGGTGGCGGCGTGGGCGGCCGGTCCACCAGCTTGTAGTCCGGGTGGAAGGCCGAGAAGTGCAGCGGCACATCGGGTCCCATGTGCGCGACCAGCCACCCGGCCAGTTCGGCAATCTCGGCGTCGCCGTCGTTCAACCCTGGAATCAAGAGCGTGGTGACCTCGGTCCAGGTCGTGCCCTCCCGGGCGAGGTACGCGAGCGTGTCGAGCACCGGTTGCAGGTGGCCGCCGCAGGTTTTGACGTAGAACGCTTCCGTGAACGCCTTGAGGTCGACGTTGGCAGCGTCAAAGCATTCGAAAAAGGCCGCGCGGGCCGCCTCGGTGATGTACCCGGCAGTGACAGCGACGGTTTTCAACCCCGACCGTCGGCACGCCACCGCGACGTCTCGGGCGTACTCGAAAAAGATCACCGGATCGTTATAGGTAAAGGCCACCGAGGCGCAGCCGGCTTGCACGGCGGCCCGCGCGATCGCCTCCGGTTCCGCGCGTGCGCCCAGCGTATCCATCTGCCGCGACTTGCTGATCGACCAGTTCTGACAAAACGCGCACGACAGGTTGCAGCCGGCCGTGCCGAACGACAACACGGCGGAGCCCGGCAGGAAGTGGTTCAGCGGCTTCTTTTCGATGGGATCGACGCAAAACCCCGACGACCGGCCGTAGGTGGTGAGCACCATCTGGTCGCCGATGCGGCCGCGCACGTAGCACAGGCCGCGCTGACCGTCGCGCAGCTTGCAGGCCCGCGGGCACAGCGTGCACAACAGGCGGGCATCGTCTTGGGGTTCGCCAAAGCCAACCGGCACCACGCACAGGTCGGTGCGCAAGAGATCGGCGGTCAGCAGGTCGTCGGCCATCGGGGGCTTGGCAGCGGTGGTCAGCCCAAGCGCGCGCGGGCTTCCTTGGCCGGCGCGAATGCCGGGTCGATCGCCAACGCCTTGTCGAGCAGCTTCTTGGCGCCTGGCACGTCGCCTTTGTCGCGGGCGTCCAGCGCCTGCGAATACGCCACCAATACCTCGCGCTGCACGGGACGCGGCGCGCGGGCGACCGGCTTGGGCGCGGCCGGAAAGGCGGGCGGTCGCACGGTGTCGAACGCCTCGCGCAGCACGCTCGACAACTGCTCTTGCAACTGCATGAAATCTTCCAACTTTCCTTGAGCACGGCCGGCCTTGACGATGGCACCGGTCTCGGTGTGCACCACCCGCGTCTCCAGGCTCAGCCGGCCCATGAAGTCGACGATGCGGCCCATCACCAGGTACTGGGCGCCCAACAGCTTGCCGACCCGCGCCGCGGTTGCCTGGTCAAACTTGTTGCTGTGCTGGAGCTTTTGTTCGGCCAGCACTTCTTCGAGCCGCTCGCGCTCGACCAGTTGTACGCCGGGCTGGCCGGTCAAATCCGTGATCAACATCTGCGCCAGGCCCTTGCGCAGCGGCACCAGGTCCTCGACCTTGCCTTCGTAGTCGTAGTACAGCACGGCGGCGCGCACCGGCTGTTTGGCCACCGGGCCGGCGGTCGGCGTTGGGCGCGGGCCGGCGGCCGTCTCGGCGCTGCGCGTCGATGGCGGTTGCGGTCCGGCGGGTTGGGACCCCGGGGCCGCCGCGACGCGGGTGTGCGGCGTCAGGAAGAGAAATTCGCCCTCGCCCATACGCGCAAACTGCGGGTGCTGCTGGGCGCGAAACTGCTGGGTCGCGGTCTGCGCCACGCTCGGCTTGATGAACGCGGCCAGTTCGTCGGTCGTCACCAGCCCGTCCTTGTTGCCATCGGCGCTGCCTTGCAGGCCCTGCAGCAGGAAGTAGGTGAACAAGCCGTGGCCCTGGTATTCGTGCGCCTCCTGGCCCGAGTTGCCCGCGACCAGGGCCACGCGCACCGGCCGCTTGGTCACTTCGCGGATGTAGGCCTTGGTTTCGGGCGACAAGCCGACCGAGCGCGTGCCGATCGACAGGCCCGAGTAGCAGGCGTCGGCGACGTACAAGACGTGTTTGGCCTTGTACTGGGCGAACCAGCGCTGCAGTTCGGCCATCGAGATCGCGGTGGCGGCCGGAGAATCGCGCTTGGATTCCACAGGCATCAGGTAGCCCATCGCCGCGTCGCCTTCGCCGCGCGACAGGCCGTGACCCGCGAAATACACCAGCACCCGATCGTCCGGGCCGACCTTGCCGGGCAGTTTGTCGCCGACCAGTTCGGTAATCGCGCCGCGTGTGGCACGCTCATCGGTCAGGACGGTGACGTCGAACCCTTGCGATTTCAGATACTCGCCGACCCTGCTTGCGTCGCGCACCGCGCCACCCAGCTTGGGCAGGTTGTGGTAGCCGTCGATGCCGATGACCACCGCCCACGATTTGGCATAGAGCTGCAGCGGCCCGCCGTCGTCGGGGGTGTACTGGACGGGCTCGGCGCCGAACGCCTCTGCGGCGCGTGTCTGGGCAAACGCCGGGGCATGGGCGAGGCAGGCGAGGGCCGCGAGCAGCGACGTGCGGCTAGGCATGGCCCTTGGCCCGCGCGGCCGGCTTGGCCTCGGGCGGCGGCAGCTCGACCACCGGCGGGTCGCTCGACGCCGCGACGCCGCTCTCGCCGACGTAGGGCACGGCCTGCCACTCTTTCCACTTGCTGGTGCCGTCGCGCATGCGCATGCGGATCGGCGCGAAACCGCGGTGTTCGAGTTGGCGCACGAAACGCTGCAGCAGTGTGTCGAAGTCCGGCGCCTCGCGGATGATGAACTGGATGACCAGGTGGAACGGGTCGCTGCACTGCGTTTCGGCGAAGAGCTTCTTTCGCTTCCGCTCTTCCTTCTCGAACACCGTGACCTGGAAGATGAGGTCGCGGCCCAGTTTCGACGCCTCGAGCTGAAAGCGGCTGTGTTCGCTGATCACGCGCGGCTCCACGGGGTGGCCAACGGGCCGGGCCGGTTGGGGCGGTCGTTTCGAGGTGCTCGCGATCGGCGGCCGGGCGTTTTCGGGGGCGCGGTCGGGGCGATCTCGCGGGCGCGATTGTTTGGCGGCGCAATCGCGGTGTCAAGGCCGATGCCCGGTCCTGCAAGAGTCCCTGGCCAAACCCGGGCGGTTGCGCGATGATGGCACCGGCCCAGCGCCCTGAGGTTCCCATGAGTGCCACCGCCAGCGTCGTCAACCTCGACAGCCGCCGCGACGACCCCGCCCTGGTCAGCCTGCGCACCACGTTCCAGCGCATGCACGTCGCCAGCCGCGCCGAACCTCCGCCGTCGATCGGTGAACGCAAGGCTCGGCTGGACGCCCTCGACCGGGTCATCCGCGCCCATCGCACCGCCATCGCCGACGCCTGCCACGCCGACTTTGGGTCGCGGTCGCGCCACGAAACGTTGATGGCCGACGTCTTTCCGACCCTGGCCAGCCTGCAGCACACCCGCAAGCACCTCAGGGCTTGGAGCAGGCCGCGCAAGGTGGCCGTGCACTGGGCCTTCCAGCCGGGCAGCGCGCGCATCGTCCCCCAACCGCTCGGCGTCATTGGCATCATCGCGCCGTGGAACTATCCGGTGCAGTTGGCGTTGTCGCCCCTGGTCGCCGCACTCGCCGCCGGCAACCGCGCGATCCTCAAGCCCAGCGAACTGACGCCGCGCACCAGTGAACTGTTGGCGGCGATGATGACCCAGGCGTTCGACCCGGCGATCGTGGCGGTGGCGCAAGGCGGCGTCGAGGTCGCCGAGGCGTTCAGCCGGCTGCCGTTCGACCACATCCTTTTCACGGGCTCGACGCGGGTCGGCGCGTTGGTCATGAAGGCGGCGGCCGAGCACCTGACGCCGGTCACCCTGGAACTGGGCGGCAAGTCGCCCGCCATCGTCCACGAGTCGTACCCGCTCGAACTGGCCGCCGAGCGCATCATGGCCGGCAAGCTGCTCAACGCCGGCCAGACCTGCATCGCGCCCGACTACGTGTTGGTGCCGCGCGGCAAGGCCGAGGCGTTCGCTCAGGCCTGCGCCGTGCAAGTCGCCAAGGGGCGGCCGACGCTGGCCGACAACCCCGACTACACCGCCGTGGTCAACGATCGCCAATATCAGCGCCTGCAGCAGGGGCTCGACGACGCCCGCAACAAGGGAGCGCGCCTCATCGAGATCAACCCGGCCAACGAAGTGTTCCCGGCCGAGCACCACAAGCTGCCGCCGACCTTGGTGCTCGGCGCCACAGACGACATGGTGTTGATGCAAGAGGAGATTTTCGGCCCAGTCCTGCCGATCCTTGAGCACGGCGGTACCAGCGAGGCGATCGCCTACGTCAACGCGCGGCCGCGGCCGCTGGCGCTGTACTACTTCGATCGCGACTCCAGCCGCATCGCCGAGGTGACCGAGCGCACCACCAGCGGCGGCGTCACCATCAATGACACGATCCTGCACATCGCCCAAGAAAACCTGCCGTTTGGTGGTGTGGGCCCGGCCGGCATGGGCGCCTACCACGGCCAACGCGGCTTCGACACCTTGAGCCACTGCAAGGGCGTGTTCCAGCAGTCGCGCATCAACGGCGCGTTCCTGATGAACCCGCCTTACGGGCCGCGGCTGGAAAAGCTCATCAACCTCTTGACTTGACCGACCCGCCCACCCAAGCGGCGCTCGCCCGCAACGACCGCTACCTCGCCAGCGTCGTCGAGGCGTTTGGTCTGTGTCCGTTTGCGCGGCAGTGCCGCGCCACGGGCAAGCTACACCGGCATGTGGTGGCGGCCGGCGACCAGCGCGCGTTCCTGGTGCAGACCCTGGCCGAACTGCAGGCCACGGGCGACGACGGCTTTGAAGTCGCCCTGGTGTTGATGCCGGCATTTGTGGGCGCCGCCTCGGAATTCGAGACCTTGCTGCGCGAGGCCGAAACCGAAGTTGCGGCACACCTGCGCGCCCAGGGTCGCCAACCTGCCTGCTTCGCGGTGGTGTTCCACCCGGGATTGCCGTTCGCCTCTGACCAACCGCACCAACTGGTGGGCTTGCTGCGGCGCAGCCCCGACCCGACCGTGCAACTGGTGCGGCGGTCGCTGCTGGATCGCGTGCGCGGCACCCGCGGCGAGCACCGCTATGTCGACGTGGACGGGGTCCCCCGACCTGGCGGCGGCGCTGGCGCTGGCGGCGGCGCTGGAGGGCGATGCCCCGCTCTCGGAGCGCATCGCCCGCGCCAACCTCGCCACGTTCGCCGCGCGCGGCGCTGACCTGCTGGCGGCCCTGGACGACGCCCGCAAGCGCTGACCGACCGCGATCAGGCCCCGCCAAGCCACGCAGCCTCATCGGCCTGCAAAGCCGCGCGGTCGGCGTCCGGCACGCAGGCGGCGATGCTCGACCACTGGTCCAGATCTACGGCGGTCGCGGTCGCGGGCGGCAGCAGCGAGCCAATCAGACGGCCGTGGGCCACCAGCGTCGCCTCGACCGCAGCCCGTGCGGCGACGAGCGCCGCGTCGCCCCCCGCAGCCGTCCACGCGACCGCAGCCTCGCGGGCGACCCGGGCGTCGCGTGATCCGACCCTGTGGCGCAACCCCGGCAGCGGCGGCCAGGCCGGCCGACCCTCGCG
>VGRO01000224.1 GCA_016875335.1 Deltaproteobacteria bacterium
CGCCGATCACGCTGTCGCACAAATGCGCCGCCAATTCCGTCATCCGCTTGCCATCGCACGAAGAACAGATACCCCTTGATTTGCAACTGAAAGCCACCAGTTGGTCGGTCTTGCAGCTTTTGCAGTAAAGCCGGCAAAAGCCCTTGGAAAGCACGCCACAATCCAAGAACGCGTTGACCGCCTTGGTGATGAACTTGGGCAGCCCGCGTCCCTCGTTGGCCTCCCGCAGCTCTCGCTGCAACCGCGGCCTGCGTGTCCTGCCAGCAAGCCGATCTTCGGCCGAATCTTCTGGACCCAAAATAAAGACCCTCGCCCAGGGCAGTTGCAGTATGCGGGGCGCAGCAACCGGTACTGCGCTGGTGCACGGCCCAAAGGCGTCGGCGGTCTTGTCCACGCTTCCGACCTCACCCCGCTCGCGGCGTCAAGTACCCCGATTTGCGAATTCCAAAATTCAACGCGTTTAAGGCGCTCCCGCTCGCCGCCTCTGTGCGTCGGTCACGGCTTGAACGGATGGATCGCGTTGCCGCGGTCCCACACTTCGGTCGGCTGGACTTTGGGGGCGTCGGCGTCGAGCGTCTGATGCCAGTCGAAGACCATCGGATGACCTGGGTCGCCACGGAAGGTCACTTCGACCGCGTCATGGTTGCCCCGCTCTCGGCTGCGCATCGTGACCTTCTCGACGCCCAACTGCTCTGCAGCTTTCTGGATTTCCTGCTGGGCGATGTCGGAGATGCCCCAACACAGCTTCGGCATGTTTTCCACATCGGTACACCAGCCATACCGATGGCAGATTTGAAGCATGAAGTTGCGCACCGTGCCTGCCCCCTTGAAAAAGGGCTTGTATTTCCACGAACCGCTCAGCGCCGCCTTCATCCGATCCGTGCTGGCCACGTGCTCAATGATCCGCTGGACCCGCGGATCGACGGAGTGTCTCATTTGGTACATGTCCGGACCGGCCAGTGGATAGGCACCCGACGGGTCGACCTGGTTGATCGGATCGGCGCCTGCGTAGGCATACACGTTGGCACCGGCGGTGACGCCGAGCGGGTCGCGGGTCGTGAAGCGGCCGGTATCTGGGTCATAGTCGCGCGCACCGAAACGCACCAAACCGGTGCTTGGGTCGTACAGGCCGCCCGCGAACCCGAACGGTTGGAACCCAGGCGCCGTGTCCTGCACAACGCGTCCCCATGCGTCATAGTCAAGGCGCTGAACGACCGCGCCGGTCGAGCTGTCGACCACCAGCCGCGGACTGCCCAACGGGTCGACCAGCAGCATGTGGCGGTTGCTGCCCGCCACAACGTAGTCAGGGACGATTCGGAAGGTGGCGTGCACAAAGGTGCGGGCCAGGCCACCCTGGGCGTCGACCTCGCCGACCACCCGCAACTGCGAGCCGTACAGCCAACTGCGCTGGAGCACGCCGCCGACCTTCTTGGCGATGCGGCGGTTGTTGCCGTCGATGACGTAGCTAACGGCAGGCCCGGCAGGCGGCGTGAACTGGCGCAGGTTGCCGAGCACGTCGTAGGCGTAGGTGGTTTTGCCGTTCGGTGTCGTGCGGGTCGTCCGGCGCCCGTCCGGCGTGTGCGCGTAGGCGGCCGGGCCGTCGGTCAACACGCGGTCGCGGTCGTCGAAGGTCGCGACCTGCGGCACGCCGGCCTGCAGGCGACTGGTGCGGTTGTTGTTGGCATCGTAGGTGAACTGGTCAAGTAGCGCGCCGTCCTTGTGCACCCGCCACAGGCGCTCGGCCTGGTCGTATTCGTAGGTCCAAACGATAGACGTACCAAGTACCGTCTCCTTGAGCGTAGCAACGCGGCCGAGCTTGTCCGGCGTCAACACCCAGGAGTACAGCACCTGGCCGGTGGATTTGCGGCGTCCCACATACTCGACCATCTGCCCAAAGCCGTCGAAGGTGCGTTCGGTCTCGATGTCATCAAGGGTCGTGCGCCAGGCAAGGCCGGTGTCCACTTGGCGCTCGACCTTGAGGTCGCCGGCCTGCACAACGAGGTCGTCCTGGTCAAGGCCGATAGCCACCGTGACACCGGAACCGCTCGCGCCCGCGACCGTCCAACTCTGCGGCACAAGGTCGCTCGCGTAGGCCCGCCCCACGGAGCCGACGCCCGCCCAGGTGGTGGCCATCTGCAGCGGCCCGTTCCAGGCTTGCGTCATGGCCGTGCCGTCCGCGGTGACCAGTGAAATCGCTTGACCGGTCTTTGCGTCGTAGCCAAAGGTCACGGCCGCCTGGCCACCCAACCCATTGGGCCAAGTTAGCGTCGACACGCGGCCGGCGCCGTCGCGCGCCACCGCCAGCGTCTCGCCGCCCGGGAAGGTCCAGGACTTCAGGCGTCGGTCCTTGTCGTATGTGCGCGTCCAGAGGGCAGGGCCTTGGCCGACATCGGGTGCCGTTTCGCTCGCCAATTGCCCGTGTGGAAGCGACTCGAACCCGTGGGCCGGCTTGCCGGGCGGCGTCAGCTTGACCAGCCGGCCCAGTGGGTCCCACTGCCACCCCAGCACGCGTCCGCCGGGCAGCGTGGTTTGCAGAGGGCGGCGGGCCGCGTCCCAGGCATCGATGGTCAACACCTGTCCCAGCGGATCCACGGCCTTGACGAGCCGCTGCTTGGCATCGTACTGCAGCTCCATCACCCGCTCGGCCGCGCCCTGGCCCTGCCGCACGAACCGCAGGCGCCCGTGGACCGGATCGTACTCGTACTTCACCGGAAACAGCGCACCGACCTGCACCGCGGCCAGCCGAGCCTTGGCGTCGCGCTGGATCGTTACCGTGCGGCCGGCCGGCGATTGCAGTTTCGACTCATTCTTGGCCACGGAGAAAAGGTTGGTCGAGAGCGCCCCTGGTACCCCCGCCGACTCGCCGATGGTCTGCACCTGCAACGGCTGCAGCGGCACCGTTGGCGTGGCAGTGCGCTGCCGAACAAACTGGCCCTTGCCGCCGCCGGGCACGGTCATCGCGGCCGTGTTCACATAGGCCGCCTGGGCTCCGAGGCGCGGGTCTGCCGCGGTCGTAGTGGTCACCTGGCTGCCGTCGCGCAGACTCGCTTGAAGGCCGCTGTCGGGCGTCTGTGTTCGCGTCTCCAGCAGGCCAGCGGAATCCTGGAAGGTGCGCACGACCTTGCCGCCGGGCTGCCGGTCCTCGGTGTAGGTGCGCTTGTGGCCGGCCGCCGATGTGCTGGTGACGGTGTGACCCTGTGCAGCCTCTTGACGTTGCAGCACCACGCCGCTGCCATCCGGTCCCGCGTCGGAGGTCAGCCGGCCGAGCGCGTCGTAGCCAAACGTCCAGTTCTTCTGCAGCGGGTCCTTGAGGCCAGTCAGCAGTCCACCAGCACCATAGGTCAGCTGCACGACTCCCTGATCTGGCGCCGTGAGTTTCCCAAGCCAGCCGTCCGCCCCGATCTGCAGTTGCGTGATCTCGCCCGTGGGGGCTTGCAGCGCCGTGGCCTGGCCCGTCGCCGGGTCGCGTTGGATGGTCAGCTTTTGTCCGACAGCGTCGGTGACCGCGGCGAGCCGGCCCGCAGCGTCGTAGCCGAACGTGCGCACGACTGCGCCGGTGAAGGCGTCGATGGTCGCGAGCAGCCGCCCCTGGGCGTCGAAGTCGTGCAGCAGTGCGCCGTCTGGGTCTGGCACCTGCAGGGCGCCGCCGGTGTAGGCCGGAAGCGACCGCTCAAACTGTCGAATTCGCCGCTGAACTCGGTCGACCACCAGCACAGCGCCGGTCGCATCGAGGCCCAGGCCGTACGGCGCATCGAGTTGGCCATGGTGCGCCCAGCTGCCGTCGCCGCCCCAGCCCGTCGCCGCCGAACTCTGGGCACCGTCGCCAGCCGCCGTGGTGATGGTGCCAGCGCTGTCAATCGAACGGACGCGTCGATGGCCGAGATCGGCGACGTACAGGCGGTCTGGCGAGACGGCGAGGCCCATCGGGAATTCGAGTCGGGCTAGCGGTGCCGGGCCTCCGTCGCCCAGCGCCCCCGCAGGCGACCCGGTGCCGGCCACTGTGACGATGTTGCCACCCGGCGACACGCGGCGAATGCGGTGATTCCAGGTGTCGGCGATGTAGACCCAGCCAGACGGGTCGACGGCCACAGCGTGCGGGCGGTTCAGTTCGGCGTTGCCGGCCAAGGACCCGTCACCCGAGAAGCCTGGGAAGCCCATTCCGGCCCAGGTGCGGATGGTGCCCGCCGGGTCGATGACGCGAATGCGGTGGTTCAGCATATCGGCGATGTAGATCCGCCCGTACGCATCTGCCGCCACGCCACAGGCACCATTGAGCTTCGCGGCTGTCGCCGGGCCAAAGTCGCCACCGAATCCCGCGACGCCTGTTCCGGCAATCGCGGTGACGATCCCGCTTGAGGGGTCGACCCGCAGGACGCGGGTGTGACCAGCGACGATCAGCGACCCACCCGGATCGAGTGCCAGGCCAAGTGTCCAGGACTGAACTGTGGCCACGGTCGTGACTTTGCCGTTGGCGTCGACGCGGCGGATCTTGGCGGCACCGGGCGGTGCGGCGGAGGTATTGTCCAGGTCCTTGGGCGCTGTATCGCCAAAGTAGACGTTGCCAGCGGCGTCCGCCGCCACCCCCCATGGCGCCGGCAGTTCGGCGTCGGTGGCCAACACGTTTTCGGCCGAAGAACCCTGCACCCCAGCCTGCTGCACTGCGCCCGCCAACGTGCGGATGCGCCCAGGGACCTCGGCCTGCGATACGCCATCGCCCGCATGCAGGCGGCGCACTGCCGGGTTGTACGCGTGGTGGACGTCCAGTGCCCAGCCGCCAAGTCCCTGTAGCCGCGCGTCCCAGGCTCCAAGAGAGGTGACGTGCCGTTGCCACAGGACGTACGGCCACGAGACCGCCGTTTGTGAAGACAGGTACGTGACTTGGAACACGCCGCCGCCCCCGCCGATGCCCGAGCCCGCGCTGGCAGAGTGAATGGTCTGGTAGCCCTGGGGCGAAAAGTAGTACGGGTTGTAGTTGTAGCCGATGCCTACGTGGGCCGGTTGCTCGCCCGCCACGGGCCGCCCCCAACCATCTTTGCCGTCCCAAGTCCACTCGTAGGTCAATTCGGGCTTTGCGGCCAGCGTGACGTGGTGGGTCTGGCCTGCAACTGCGATAGACACGTGGACCGCCTTCAAGTCATTGGACGGGCTGCCGTGGGTGAGCCGCAGTTGCAAGCGGTAAGCCGCCTTGCGACCGGGCACGCGGTCGCTTGCATAGACAAGGCTGTAGGGTGTGCCGGCGACGGGCAGGTGCTCGACGAGCGCCTGTCGTTCACACAAAAGCAGCGACCCGGACTCGCATCGGCCGCCCTGTCCGCTGCCGTCGACGCCAGGTGCGGGCGTGGCGGGCGGGCCGGAGCCGGGAGGGTTGTCCCACAGGCAAGCGAGCAGGCTGCCCGAAAAGTGCGCAACTTGCCTGCGCCATAGGCCCTGTCCAGCTGCGTACAGCCCTGCCAGGGCCACCCGCTCCGCGTCGCTGATGCCCAACTTGGCCAGTGCGGCGGGCCCGGCCGGTTGCTGGCTCGTGTCCAGGCCAACTTGCGCCGTCCCGCCTGCCACCGACAGCACCTTGACGATGGTGCCGGAGGGGTCGGTGGTCCATGCCGCGCGCTGCGGGTCATAGGTCGCGGTCGGGAAAAGCGTGCCCGGCAGTAGGCCGATGTAGTCCTCGTTCACATAGACCAGCGGTGGTGTGAACTCGACCCGTACCGCCCCCACCGCGAGCGCCTCGTCGACCGTGAATGCCAGCGCAGTGCTGTACCCGACCTGGGGAGGCAGCGCGCCGGGCAGCGCGTGCGGGCCGTCGTGGCCGGTGTTGTATTCGGTCATGCGCACGGTCAGCTTGGGCAGGGGCAGCTTGGTTCCGTCTTGCAGCACGAGCTTGGCTTGGGTCCCAGCCGGCACGAGCAGCACGGGCGTCCGCTTGCCATACAAGTCCTTGATTGGGCTACCCTGCACGACCTGGAGCTTTTCCTGCGGCAGCGCCAGCTGGGTCGTCTTGGCCTGCAGTGGCGTCAGGCCCACGTCCGGCACCTCGACGACGGCATGGACCGCCGGCGCCTCGGCGCGCCGCTCGATGGGCAAGTGCCCGGCCAGGTGGAATCGGACGACGTGGGCACCGCCAGCGGGCACGACCAGGTCCCAGCGGCCGTCGCCGCGCGTGCTCGACACGCCGAGGTCAGGCCGGCCTACGATCGACACGGTCACGCCGCCCGCAGGCGAGCCGGGTTGAAGCCAGGCGCGTCCAGTCAGCCGCGCCACGCGGGTCGGGTCGAGCGCACCCGCCTGGACGCCAAACTGCACCGGTTTCAGCCCCTGCCACAAGAACGACCAGGCAAGCGCTGGCGACGTGGCAGCGGTCTGCGACAGCGGCGGCACGACGGTGGTGGGGTCGGGCGCCAAGAACACGGCACACTGGCCGGGTAGGCCGGTGCCCCCGCACACCTGCGGCAACGCGCACGTTCCGCAGGCGAGTTGGCCGCCGCAGCCGTTGTCTGCCGATCCACACGCCAGACCCAGGTCCTTGCAGGACTTCGCTGAACAGGAAGCGTCCACAATTTCTGGCGCCCCTGCATCGCTCGCCGGGGCGACATCCGGTACGTCTGGCACCGAGGTGTCGCCGTCCGGGGCGATCTCTGCGAGGCCTGGTCCGGCCTCCGCGCTGTCTTGAACCGTATCTGCCAGGCCCGGGCCAGTCTCCGAGCCGTCCAGGGACGCATCGGCGATGTCTGGGGCCGCGTCGACGTTGTCCGCACCCCAATCAGCGAGGTCCGGGCCTGTCTGCGCGCCATCGGGCGCAGTTTCGGCCAGGTCTGGGCCGGCCTGCACATTGTCCGCAACTGTATCCGCAAGTTCCGGGCCGGTCTGCAAGTTGTCTGGTTCCGCATCGGCGAGGTCCGGGCCCGCGTCGACGTTGTCCGCGCTTGTATCCGCGAGTTCCGGGCTTGTCTCCGCGCTGTCCAGCTCAGTGTCGGCCTGGCCCGGGTCGCCTTCGACGCTGTCGAGGTCCGTGTCGGCGAGGTCCGGGGCGGCCGCATCCTCGTCGAGCGAGGTAGCGTCGGTTTCCGGCACATCTGGACCACCGCCTGCCGAAATGTCGCCCGCGCCGTGATCCCCCACCACTTCCGCGATGGCGGTAGCCGACTTGGCCGCAGGTGGATCGCCCCTGCAAGCAGCGAGCGCCAGACCAATGAGCAAGAGGGTTGCGCAGCGAAAACCAAGGACATGGTCGAACACGGGCTGCCTCCACCTGCTGCGACTCCAGGGTCGCTGCCGTCGCTATGGGCCGCTGCGCAACGGCTCGACCGCTGTTACATGCGATGAATCGGCGAATCCTCTTTCAAGACGAGACCTTGCGAATTGGCCGGTCCAGAACGCGCGCAGAGAAACACCCAATAGGCTTGCCGTGCGCCAACAGTACCGCAGGGCCGAAGCCCGCATTGTGTTGAAATGCTTGGAGCGTCCGAGGCACGGCCCCGGCACCTCGCACGGCCTCGGCTCCAACGAGAACCTACGTCGGACAGTATGCGCAAATTGGGCCGCCGTCAATCCAAAATGCGGAACGACAAAGCCCAAGTGCTTGACATCAGGGTGTTCGACGTCTACGCTTCCCAGTTCCCCTTCCCAACAGGAAAACTCCGTGAATCGCATCGAGATCCCCAAGTTCGCCATTGTGGCCGCAATGGCTGTGCTGCATGTAACCTCCGCCTGCAGCGACGCAACCGTTGCGCCGCCCGCCACCCTGCAGGGCGACAGCAGCCCCGATTCTGCGCATTTCGATGCCGGGGGCTTGGCCAACGATACCGGCACCAACGCCCAGGAAGTGAACACCGCCGACCTGGCCGACGCTGGCAGCGGGTCCGCCAATTGCAACAAGGGCGAAGGCTGCTTCATGGAGTCGTGCACCAAGGGCTCGGACTGCAAGTCGGGCTGGTGCGTCGAGCACATGGGCAACAAGGTCTGCAGCCAACCCTGCATCGACACCTGCCCAGAGGGGTGGCAGTGCAAGCAGGTGACCGGGCCGACGCCCGACTTGTCCTACGTGTGCGTGTCGCCGTTCGCGAACCTCTGCCGACCTTGTCACTCCGGCGCGGATTGTGCGGGTGCGGCCGGAACGCAGGACGCGTGCGTGGTGCTCGGCGAGGAAGGGCATTTTTGCGGCGCAAAGTGCGGCCCGGGGATAGGAACCCCAAAGGCACTCCGCCCCAAACCTACTCCGACGAAACGCCACCGTTCCGCCACTTGCGCCCCGCCGGACCCTCCGGCGACCGCGCGATCGCCATCCTGCGCCGGCTGATCTTCCGTGTCAAGCCGCGTTTTTGCCCGCCGCAGGCAGACTGCGCCCGCCCAGCGCCAGCGCACGCCTTCGCGCCGCCAGCCCCGAGCACACCCACCGCCAAGTTCAAGCTGTGATCGCGCGCGCCGCCTTGCGCTGCGCTACGCCGCCCAATCCAGCTCGACCGGGTCGT
>VGRO01000225.1 GCA_016875335.1 Deltaproteobacteria bacterium
ACACTTGGGTTGATACGGTTTTCCTGGGAGCGTCGCATGGGCGTCATCACCGATGCCGCAGCCGGACGATAGGGCACAATTCGATCCCCCCACAATTCGATCCCCCCATTGTTCAACATCCTGATAGTAGAAGTATTTGTTGCACGATCTCAACCAGAATCGCCTTGCCACCCTCGCCGGACGGCGGTGGGTGAGGCGCGGGCGAAAAGCGCATCCTGTGCACCCCAGACAGCCCCCCCCTTTGTTCAACTGTGTAACATTGCGCACGTTTTCCGACGGAGCGTGGGCGCTGCGACCGCCGATTGGACGCCCGGCTCTTTCAGCCGCACAATCTCATTGCCGTTTGCCGCGCGGCGGACGTCGCATGCGGCACTGGCCGAGGCCAATGATCCCTGCGTTTGCCTACTTCGACACGCCGACTGCGGTGCCTGACCGCGACGCTGGCCTCGACCTGAGGTTGCTCGCGCCCCTTGGCCGCTGGCCGCTGCGCTTGGTGGTCCTGCTAGCGCTGGTGCCGCTGCTGAGCGTGCAATGGGGGGCCGCAAACCTCGGGCTCGTGGCCTTTTGCTGCGCGATCCAGATGCTGCCGTCGTTGGCGCTCGTGGGCTGGGGTGAGGCGCTGGTCCGACGCAGCCAGGCGGCGCTGCGCGTCGCCAACCAAGAGGCACTGGCGCGCCTGCATGGCACGGCGGCGATCGCGGCGCTGGCGATTGGCTTTTTGGCTGGTGGCGTCGGCTGGCTGGCTGCCGAGCCGGTGGCGCTCTGGTTGGTACGCGTGCCTGGGCTGGGGCGCGCACAAGCCGATACGCTGCTGCACCTCGAGGCGCTACAGCTGGTGCTGTGGCCGGCGTTGGTCACGTGGACATCGCTTGCCGAGGCGCGGTTGGGCGAGTCCGATCGCGCCGCATTCCGGGGCACGGCGGTCGCGGTCGAGGCAATGGCAGCGCTGGCCGTCGCAGTGTTCCAGTGGCGACCGCACGCTTGGCCAGTGGCCATGTCGGCAGCCCACGTGACATTGATCCTGCTGTCAGTGGTGGTGCTGTGGCGCGAGCGTCAAGCAGGCATGCGGCCGGGCTTTTCGTGGTCCGAGGCCCGCGAGCTGCTTCGCGCCACGGAATGGCCGTTTGCTCCAGAGCCGGGGATGATGCCAGTGTTTTTTGCCGCGCTCATCCTGCCGGCCGCCGCGGGGCACACGCTCGACGCCGCGGTGCCTGCGGCCATTCTCACCGGCGCCGCTGGGTTCAGCGCCGCCGGATGGCAGATAGCCAGTCGCCTGGAGCCCGTGGGCCTGATGGGCGACCTGCATGCCGATCCCTACCGCGCGCGGTGGCGGTTTGGCCGATCGCTCGACGCCGCGACACTGGTGGCGCTCGGTGCCAGCATCGTGCTCGCAACCTACGGCGGGCGCCTCGTGCAGATCTGGCTGGGTCTGCCGCGGGCGACCGTCGTCCACCTGTTGCCGCTTTCCGCACTCCTGGTCCTGGTTGCCCCGGTCGCGGTGTCGGCGCAGTGGCTGAGGCGTGCCGACCTGCGCGGCTACGTAGCCAAAGTGCGCGGCGCAGAACTGGGCATCGCGTTGCCAGTAGCGGCTTTGCTGTGGTCCGAGTATGGCTGGACAGGCACGTTGTGGGGCTTGGTCAGTGTGCGGGCGCTGACGTGCGGCCTTTGGCTCCCGGTGCGCGCTTGCCGCCATCTGGGACTGAGTCCCGCGGCAGTGTTCGGCCATCAGGCGTGGCGGCTGGGCCTGGTTGCGTTGCCATCGGCCGCTACGGCGGTGGCGTTTTCGACGTTCAAGCCGCCGCGCACCGGTCGCGAGTGGACAATTCAGTTGATGATTGTGGCGATCCTGTATGTCATCCCGGCCTTCGCGGCGTGGAGCGTGATGGACACCCGGCGCGATCGCGACTGACCGTGCGGGAACGCCTGATGACCATGCTGTGCAATCGCCCAGTTCTTGTTGCCACCATTGGCCTCGCGGTAGCATGGCGTGCGCTGTGGGGCCCCGCAGCGGCGGCCGATGAGCCACCCGCCCACCCACGGGCGACCTTGCAGGCCAGCGCCAACGCCTTGCGCCAAAAGGCCCGGACCCTGCGCGGCGTTGCCCATGCGGAACGAAAGCGCTGCGCCACACTGCGCAAGGCCGACCTCCACCCTTGTACGCTCGCGCTTGCCGAAGCCATCGCCAGCGTCGAAGCGGTCGCGCGAGCCACCGACGACCTCGGCGACCGCGTAGCCGACCGCCTCGCCGCAGCCAACGACCCGGTCGCGGACCTGGCCCACAGCCAATGCGCAGGAGGTGACACCGCCGCTTGCGAACGCGTGCGTGCAGCGGACCTGCCGCTAGAGGGCTTTCGCAAGATGTTCGTGGCTCCCGCCGAAGAGCGCCTGTCCAGCGCCGCAGACGCCGCGCTGCGCGCCCTCGACCGTGCCCGCGGCGACCACCGCGCGACCGCCGGCAAGATGCCCCAAAAGGCCTCCGACGCCGAGGACCGCCCCGCGCTGGAAACACAACCTACGCCCGCCAAAGTCCAGGACGACCGCAAAGTCGGCAATGAAGCCTTGCCGGCTCCTCCGACACCTGACGCCGTGGCCTCGTGCAGGAAGGGCGACGTTCCGGCGTGCCGCGCCACGGGTGAGCGCTTGCTCGTCCGCCGGGACCCGGCGGGAGCACTCGCCCTTTTCGCCCACGGTTGCGCCGCCAGGGACGCCGGCTGTTGCGCGAGCGCCGGCATCGCCGCGGACCAGTTGGCCCTCTTGCAGCCTGCCGCCCGGAGCCGCCAGGCGGCCCTCGGCTGGCACGACAAGGCGTGCGCGCTGCGCGACCGCGGCGGCTGCCACAGGGCAGCGGGGGCGGTGTTGGCTGCGGGCAAGGACATCGGCCGCGGCGTGCGCCTTGCGCTGGCGGCGTGCGAACTGGGCGAGTGCGCCGACTGCCGCGCGCTGGCGGGCACGCTGGTGAGCAACCTGACGGCGGCACAGAGGGGCAAGGTCCGGGGCTGGGCGAAGGGGTGTCCGTAGGTTGAACGATCCCCCCCATTGTTCAGATCGTTGACTTTACAGGAGAATCTACGCGGAGCAGGAGCGAATTCCGTCGCTGTCCGCGCCCACGCGCGTCCTGGCGCTCCCAGGTGCCCACCTCCAGAGGACCCCTGGGGTGGGCAGCCGGAACGGGGGAGTAACACAGACAAGAATTCCCGAAGAGGGGGTCGACAAAGCGCTGCAATTTCTAGCGTCTGAACAATGGGGGGGATCGTGTAACCCCCCAATCTGCCACAACGTAAAAGCACGGTACGACAAAGAGCGAGAGGGCGGTGCTGACCGTCAACCCGCCCAAGATCGCCAGCGCCATCGGCCCGCGCACTTCCGCGCCAGGCCCCAATGCCAGCGCGCTCGGCACTGCCGCCATCAGGGTCGCCACGGTGGTCATCAGGATCGGGCGCAGACGCGCGGCACCGGACTGCAGCATGGCCTCCGTGGCCGAATGCCCCTCGGCGCGGCAGCGCACCGCAAAGTCGACGAGCAGGATCGAGTTCTTCTTGACGATACCCATGAGCAACAGCAGGCCAATCATCGAGAAGATGTTCAAGGTCTTGTCGGCCCACCACAGCGCCAGCGCCGCTCCGGCCACCGAGAGCGGCAGGATGGTCAGCACCGTCACCGGATGCAGGAACGAGTTGAACTGGGCGGCCAGAACCATGTACGCCACCACGACGCCTACAAGCAGCGCGTAGACCAGCGATTGCATCGACTCACGGAACGCCATCGACGCGCCCGACATCACCACACGGCTGCCGGGCGGCAGCTCCGCGCCAAGCCTTTCAACCAACGCCATGGCCTCTTGCTGGCTGTGGCCCTGGGCGATGTTGCCCTGGACGGTGATGGCGCGCTCGCGGTCCATGCGGGTGATGCCTTGCAAGGCCGGCTTCTCGTGCATCGTCACCAGCATGGACAGCGGCACCAGCGCCCCGGATTTGCTCCGCACGTGCAGGTGCGCGAGTTCCTCAGGGCGGTCGCGCTGGCCGGCGAGCAAGCGCACGCGCACGTCGACGCGGCGGCCATTCTGGCTGAACTTGCCGATGCGCTGGCCTCCAACCAACTGGCTGACGGCCGTAGCCACATCGTCCACCGACACGCCGACGTCGGCACAGCGCTGGCGGTCGGGAGTGATGCGCAATTCGGGCTGGCCCACCTGGTAGTTGCTGTCGACGTCGGTAACCACGCCCGACTCGCGCAGCTTGCGCATGATGTCCTGCGAGGCTTTGACCAGCCCGTTCCAGTCGCCACCGCGCACGCTGAACTCCACGGGAAAGCCGCGGTTGGACGAGAACATGCTCTGCGACAGGTCGATGGGCATCGCGCGCAGACCCGGTATTGCATTGAGTTCTTTGCGCAGCCAGGCGATCAGATCGCCCTGGGTGGTCTTGCGTTCGGCGGGCGGCACCATCGTCACGAACAACATGCCGCCGGCCGTCGAGGTGGTGCCGAAGCCGCCAATGACGCCGAAGTAGCGCGCAACGTCGGGCCGCTCGCTGATTTTGGCCTCAGCCTTGTTGATGATTCGCGCAGTGGTCTCCAGGTTGCTGCCGATGGCCGTCTGCATGCGAATCATGATGCGCGACTGGTCTTGGCTAGGCACCATCTCGGCGGGCATTTGCTTGAGCAGTTCGACCGCGCCCCAGGACAGCCCGCCGGCCAGCGCAACCACCAGCACCGGCACCTTGAGCGCGCCGCGCAGTTGCCTCAGGTAGAAGCGCTGCATCAACTCGAACCCGCGGTCGGCCAGGCGCCCCAGCCACATGCGGTCATGGCGACTGACCGACAGGATCTGCGCGCAACGGGCCGGCGCCAGCGTGATGGCTTCGAGGTAGCTCAAGAGCACCGCCAACGACAGCGCCACGCCAAACTGGAGAAAAAACTTGCCGGTGACGCCCTCCATGAACACCACGGGCAAGAAAATCGCCACCACCGCCAAAGTGGCCGCCAGCGCAGCAAACGTGATCTCGCGGGTGCCGTCGCGGGCCGCGGTCGCCCGGTCCTTGCCACTTTCGGCGTGCCGGGTGATGTTCTCGAGCACCATGATGGCGTCGTCGACCACGATGCCGACCGCCAACGACAGCGCAAGCAGGGTGAATGTATTGAGCGTCCAGCCCAGTGCCCACAGTACGCCGATGGTGCCCAGCAGTGACATCGGAATCGCCAACACGACATTGACCGTGCTGGACAGAGACCCGAGGAAAAGCCAGCAGACGAGGCCGGTCAGCGTGACAGCCAGCGCCAGCTCCCACTCGATTTCGCGTACCGACTCCTCGACGAAGAGGGACGAGTCGAAGTTGATTCCCAGTTGCATCCCTTCGGGCAACGTCTTGCGAATGCCGTCGAGCTTGGCCTTGACCGCCCGCGCCACCGCCACCGTGTTGGCGCCGCGCTGCTTCTTGATGCCCATGCCCTGCGCCGGTTCGCCGTTGACGCGACCCATACGCCGTGCGTCTTCGAAGCCGTCCTCGACCAGGGCGACGTCAGTCAGGCGCACCAGTTGCTGGCCCACCTCGCGGATCGGCAGTTGCCGCAACACGTCGAGATCCAGCGCCTCGCCCAGCACCCGCACGTCGATTTCGCGGCCGCCCGATTCGATGCGCCCGGCCGGCAGTTCGACGTGTTCCTTGCGCAGCGCTGCCGAGATTTCGTGGACCGTCAAGCCGCGCTCCTCGAGCTTGCGTGCGTCGACCCAGATGCGCACGTTGCGCTCCAGCCAGCCGCCCATCATCACTTCGCCGACGCCGGGGATGGTCTGCAAGCGCTCCTTGACCCGATAGCGGGCGTAATCGCTCAGCACCGCCCGCGGGAACGGCCCGGATACGCCGACCCAGAGTATTGGGTTGTCTTCGGGGTTGCTCTTGCTGATGACTGGGGCATCCAGGTCGCGCGGCAGCCGCTGCTGGGCCTGGCTGACCTTGGCCTGGACGTCCTGGACCGCTGCGTCGACGTTGCGCGACAATTCGAGTTCTACCGAAACCGACGCTTGGCCCTGGCGCGCGGTCGAGGTGATGGTGCGCACGCCCTCAACCTGCATCAGGTTTTCTTCGACGATTTCGACCACGTCGTTTTCCATCACCTCTGGCGCCGCGCCCTCGCGCGACAGGGACACCGAGATGGTCGGGAAGTCGACGTCTGGAAACTGCGAGATGCCGATGCGCTGGCCCGCAACCAAGCCGAAAAGCACCGTGGCGGCCATGATCATCCAGGCCAGCACCGGCCGCTTGATGCAGATGTCGGTCAGGTTCATGGCGCCGGGTCAGGTGCGCGGCGGCGTGGCCGGTCGCCTTGGGCGGGCGTCGCTGCGGCCGCGGGCCCAAGGTTGGCTTCGGCACTGCCGGCTCGGTCCTTGTCTGCAGCGCCCAGCTTGTTGGGCACCACCCGCACCTGCGCCCCATCGCGCAGCGCCTCTGCGCCGACCACGACCACTTGTTCGCCCACTTGCAGCCCAGACTGCACTTCGACCAGGTTGTCGGCCGTCCGCATGCCCAGTTGCAGGATGCGCTCCTTGGCTTTGGGCGGGTCGCCGGGCTGCACCACGAACGCCACAAAACCTTTCTCAGTCGGCCGAATCGCCGTCTGCGGGACGACCGGGGCGGGTCGCGGCGCGCCGATCGGCACCAACACTTCGGCAAAGGCCCCCGGGCGCAGGCCGGCGCTGTCGCCAGCGATGTCGGCCAGCACCTCGACCATCCGGGTCGCTTCGTCGGCTTTGCCCGACAGGTGCACGATGGCCGCCCGGTGCGACTCCGACCGCCCGCGCAGACGAAACCGCAGGTGCATGCCTTTTGCGAGTCTGGTGGCGTCGGGCTCGGCCACCGCGAACTTGAGGCGCAAAGGGTCGGTGCGCAGGACCGTCGCCAGCACTGCTCCGGGTTGCGCGTATTGGCCGGTCTGCGCCTTCTTGCTCTGCACGATGCCGGGCACTGGGCTGCGGACCTTGGCGTCTGCGAGGTTCAGCTCGGCCAACTCCAGCCCCGCCCGGCTCTGCGCGAGTTCGGCTTCGGCCATCCGCACCCGCGCTGCGGCGACGTCGATTTCGGCGCCAGTGGCTACCTCAGGGCCCATTTGCTTGCTGCGCTTGAGCGTCGCGCGGGCGTCGTCCAGGGCAGCCTGGGTACGCTGGATGCTGGCGCGCGCGGCCTCGACGGCAATGCGGTAGCGGCGCGGTTCGATGTGGGCCAATACCCGATCGGTGGTGATCGTGTCGCCCTCGGCGAAGCTCAGGCCTTCGAGCGTACCGGCAACGCGGGCCGTGATTTGGGCTTCTTCGAATGCCACCACGGTGCCGAGGGCGTCGAGGGTATATTCGAGCTGGCGCTCTTGGACGGTGTGGGTTTCGACGGAAAACGCTTGCGGGCCTTTTCGGCCGCCGGGCCCGCCACTTTGGCCGCCCTTGGTGGCAGTGCCGGTGCCAGACGCGCTGGCATCTCCGGACGGCTTGCACGCGGCGGCACAGACGCAGACGGTGAGGGCGATGGCAAGGATGGACGGGGCTTTGGGCAAGGTCGGGTGGCGCCGGGCGCGGCGGGCGCGCGTGGGCGGCTGTAGGCCGCGGGGCGTGCAGGGTATTCCCGGGGCGCGGGTGTGGCAATTGCGGGTTGGGCCGGGGTCGCGACCATAGGGTGTGCGCGCCTGCGACGGTGACCGTTTTCGTCCAGTGCGCGGAGCGCGGTGACTGCGTGCGTGGCCAGGTGTGCCGTTGGGCCCCATACGGTCGGGTCCGCGAAGGGCAGCTCCCGACTTCGGCTGCGTTCCGGTTGCCCATGTCTTGCGCCGCCCTCGTCCACCCGGCCGCGTTCACTTCGCCTTGAAACCACATCCAACCTGTTGGTCGCAGGTGTCCACCGTGTTGGCGTCGCCATCGTCACGCACCAGCTTGGTGGCGGCGCAGGCCCTGTCACTTTGGCAGCCATCCTCGACCGTGCAAGGGTCGCCATCGTTGCACTTGGTCTGCGGGCTCTGAACGATGGGAGGTCTGACATGCGTGCGGTGGCGGCAGCGCGTGCACGGCAACGGGTCGCCGGGACGTTTGGCGCCGGGGAACGCCCAGGCTGGGCGGCGCGATCAAAACCGCCTCAGTTTCCGCTGTCGTTTCAGGGCTCTGAACAATGGGGGGGTCTGACCGGCGCCGTGGCGGCAGCGCATGCACAGCAACGGGTCGCCGGGACGTTGGGCGCCGGGGAACGCCCAGGCTGGGCGGCGCGATCAAAACCGCCTCAATTTCAGCTGTCATTTCATGGCTCTGAACAATGGGGGGGTCTGACCGGCGTGCCGTGGCGGCAGCGCATGCACAGCAACGGGTCGCCGGGACGTTGGGCCCCGGGGAACGCCCAGGCTGGGCGGCGCGATCAGAACCGCCTCAATTTAAGCTGTCATTTCAAGGCTCTGAACAATGGGGGGGGGGCTGACCGGCGTGCCCAAG
>VGRO01000226.1 GCA_016875335.1 Deltaproteobacteria bacterium
CTGGGTACGCGACGGGGTCGAAAAGGAAGGCGCCAGCGATGGTACGGGCGGTGACCTCGAAAAGCAGGCGCGGGTGGTAGTAGCGGATGGACACGGGACCTCCTCGGCGGCGCGACGGTGCGCCGTCGAACAGGTGATCGTTGGAAACGGGGTGAATACCGCGGCAGGGGCGAAAAAAAGGTTGGGGGTGCTGCGGAGGGCGGTCATCTCCGACCACAATTGGTTAGGCGCGTCAGCAACTTGAACAATGGGGGGGGCCGGGATCAGGACCTGGGATCTGGGCCCGCAGGTCGACTGTGAGTACCGCATTGCGGTAGCCTTGTCCGTCCGCCAGCCGAGGCGGCAGAGCGCTCGCGGCCAACCATGAGCTTCTTTCGCATCGAGGGGGGGGTGCCGCTCAACGGCTCCGTGCAGGTGTCCGGCAACAAGAATGAGGCATTGCCGGTCGTTGCTGCGGCACTGTTGACCGACGAACCGGTCACGCTGCGCAACCTGCCCGACATCCTGGACGTGCGGGTCATGCTGGAGGTCGCTCAGGCACTCGGCGCAGAGGTAACCCGCCTTGGTCCACATGACGTTCGCATTCACACACCGCGGCTTGCGTCGACCAGGGTGCCGGATGACCTTGGCCGCAACGTGCGGGCGTCCATTCTGTTCGCAGGCGCACTGCTGGGCAGGGCACGCGAAGTGCAATTGCCGCCGCCAGGAGGTGACGTCATCGGCCGACGGAGGCTCGACACCCACTTCGACGGCTTCACGGCGCTTGGCGCGGCCTTTCAGGTCAACCCTGACGGCTACGCGCTGCACGCCGATCGCCTCGCTGGAGCCGATCTGCTGCTGGACGAGGCTTCTGTCACGGCCACCGAGAACTTGCTCATGGCCGCGGCCGTAGCGGATGGCACGACCGTGCTTGGCAACTGCGCCAGCGAGCCCCATGTTCAGGGCTTGGCGCGCATGCTGGTTTCGATGGGGGCCGACATTGAGGGTATCGGCAGCAACCGCATGGTCGTGCACGGGGTTTCGCGGCTGGGCGGCTGTGACTACGCGATCGGCCCGGACTACCTCGAAGTGGGCTCGTTCATTGGGCTGGCCGCAGTGACGGGCGGCCAACTGCGCATCGAGCGCGCGGCGCCTGAACACCTGCGGATGATCCGAATGGTCTTTCGGCGGCTCGGCGTGGAAACCCTGGTCGACGGCGAGGACGTGGTCGTGCCGGGCGGCCAGCAACTGCGGATTCGTCAGGACCTGGGCGGCGGCATACCGAAGATCGACGACGCCATCTGGCCACAGTTCCCAACGGACCTCATGTCGATCGCCATTACGGTCGCCACCCAAAGCCAGGGCACCGTCCTTTTTTTCGAAAAGATGTTCGAAGGCCGAATGTTCTTCGTGGACCATCTCATCGGCATGGGGGCGCAGATCATCCTGTGCGACCCCCACCGAGTCGTCGTCGTGGGGCCGAGCCGGTTGGTGGGCCAGCGCGTGCAGAGCCCAGACGTGCGGGCCGGCATGGCGATGTTGATCGCAGCCCTGTGCGCGCAGGGCGTGACGACGATCCACAACATCCGCAACATCGACCGCGGCTACGAGCGCATCGACCAGAAACTGCGGTCGCTGGGCGCGCGAATCGAACGCTTCAGCGACGCGGCCTGAGCCTTCCAGATGAAAGCACACGAGCTTGTTGCCCGGCAGCGCCTTGTCGCGGCGCGGCGCGTGGTGGTCAAAGTCGGCTCGCAGGCGCTGTGTCAAGCAGACGGGCGACTTGATAGCCGCACGGTGGCCGGCTTGTGCCAGGAAATCGCGGCCCTTTGGGACACGGGGCGGGAGGTGGTGCTCGTGTCCTCGGGCGCCGTCGCCTCGGGTACGGGTGAACTTGGGGGCCGCCCCTCTGGGCAAGACCTCGGCAAGCAGGCGCTCGCCGCGATCGGACAGCCGCTGCTGATGGCGCGCTATCGGCAAGAGTTCGCGATCGCTCGGCGTCACGTCGGCCAGGTGCTGCTGACCCACGCCGACCTCGGTGACCGCAGCCGCTTTTTGCACGCCCGTCGGGTCATGGGCGAGTTGCTGGCCGCTGGCGTGGTGCCCATTGTCAATGAAAACGACACGGTGGCTGTGGAGGAACTCAAGTTCGGCGACAACGACCAGTTGGCGGCCCAGGTGGCGCACCTCGTCGAAGCGGAGGCGCTGGTCCTGCTCACCGAGGTGGATGGCCTCTACACGGCGAATCCGCACACCGACGACGACGCGCGCATGGTGACCTTCGTCGGACCGCGCGACCATGCAGCGTTGGCAGCGGCAGGTGACGGCAAAAGCGCCTTCGGCACCGGGGGAATGCGCAGCAAGGTGCTCGCAGCCAACAAGGCCGGCGCCGTCGGCGTGGTCACCGCGATCGCTGCAGGCAAGCGGCAGGACGTGTTGCGCGACCTGCTCGCCGGCCAGCCGGTCGGCACGGTGTTTGCGCCGCCGGCCGGGAAACTTCAAGGTCGACGCTCCTGGCTGGCGACGAGCGGCCGAGCGCGCGGTGTATTGCATTTGGACGACGGTGCAGCCCGGGCAATCGCCAGCGGGACGCGGAGCCTTCTGCCCGCAGGCGTGGTCCGCGTCTCGGGCCAGTTCGCAGTTGGCGATCCAGTGGACCTGGCAGATCCCGCGGGCGCGGTCCTGGCGCGCGGACTGGTGCGGTACGCCAGCGACGACGCAGCCAAGGTGTGCGGGCTGCGCAGCGAGCAGATCGCCGGTGTGCTCGGCTGGCTGCCGGCCGGCGAACTGGTGCACCGCGACGATCTCGTGGTCTTGTAGTCGCCTTGCTCGGGCGCCGCGACTATCCAAGCCCCCGCAACCGCTGCGCAATCACCAGCAACCTCGCAGCCTGGATGATGGCGCCCGCGGTGTCCCAGGAAATTGCTACGGTTTCCGTAGTAGTCTTGCCTGCCACTTGGCGAGAGGATACCGAGGGAGCTGCCACCGGAGCCACCTTGCCGCCCGCCCGCTCGAGGCGCGGATCCCAGGCCGCTCCCACCTGCGCTTGGATGATCCGCAAGAGCGCCAAATAGTTGGCCGTGCTCGACCCGGTCATGTGCGCGCCCAGGCCGGCGTAGTCCAAGCCTTCGCACTCCAGCCGTACCAGCAGTTCGGCGCCGTCGGGCTCGCTGCGCCGCGCCCAAAGCAGGCAGAAGAAACTGTGGTCCAACGACCGCTCCGTCTCGGTCTCGACGGTCTTGCCGGCAACTGGAACCCCCATCGCCATCCGTGCCAAGCTCTGCTTTTTGGTGGTCGTAGTGATCGTCGCCCTCTGCCCGGAATCCGCGCGACAGGGCAACGCGAGACCGATGTCCGTCCAAGCCACGCGCCGCGACTCACTGCGCCCGTGCACCGACAGCCCCTCGCGCGACAGAGCAAAACTGCGGACTTCGAACACAGTTGGCCCGACGTCCAGTGCGGCCCGACCGATGGCGAAGGCGGCCAGGCCCGCGGCGCGCAGCGCTCCGACCATTGCCTGTACCGTAACAGCCGACGGCTGCCAGACCGGCACAAAGGGCAGGTTGCGCAGCAGGGGCTGGCGATGGTCGTAGGCCGTGCCGCCCAGCGCGCGCGCCAACGCGTGTGCAGCGATCGCTAGGTCCGCGGGCGGAGGTACAACCAATAGTCCATACATGGCAGAGACCTACAGCGTGCCGAATCGCCGCAGGGCCGCCTCGAACAGGCCGTCGCGGTGGTCAGGATGAGCGATGTCGATGAGCAAGCGGGCCCGTTCGCGCAGCGTCCGTCCATACAGATTGGCGCCGCCGTACTCGGTGACAACCCAGTGGACGTGCGCCCGCGTGGTTGTGACGCCGGCTCCCGGCTGCAGCATGGCCACGATGCGCGATTGGCCTTTGCTGGTCGTGCTCGGCAGGGCGATGATGGCCTGGCCGCCCTCGGACAGGCTGGCGCCGCGCATGAAATCCAGCTGGCCGCCCACGCCGGAGTACTGGCGCGTGCCGATGGTGTCGGCGCAGATCTGCCCGGTCAGATCAACCTCGATTGCGCTGTTGATGGCCGTGGCCCGTGGGTTGCGGCGGATGACCGCCGTGTCGTTGACCCAGGCGATGTCGCACAGCGCCACATCGGGATTGTCGTCGACGAAATCGTAGAGTTTCTGCGTGCCCATGCAGAACCCTGCGACGACCTTGCCCGCGTGTTCCTTCTTGAATTCGCCCGTGACCACGCCCTTGTCGATCAGCGGCAGCAGCCCGTCGGAGAACATTTCGGTGTGCACGCCGAGGTCGCGGTGGTTGTCCAGGCACGCCAGGACCGCGTCCGGGATGGCGCCGATGCCCATTTGCAGGCAAGCGCGGTCCTCGACCAATTCGGCGACGTGACGACCGATAGCCAGTTCGACCGGGCCGAGCGACGGCGGCTGCAGGCGCGGAAGCGGAACGTCGACCTCGACCGCGGCGGCCAGTTGGGACACGTGCACCAGCCCGTCGCCGTGGCTGCGCGGCATGCGGGGATTGACCTGCGCGATCACGGTCTTGGCCGTCTGCACCGCCGCCACAGCGACGTCGACCGACACGCCGAGCGAGCAATACCCGTGTTTGTCGGGCGGCGAGACGTGCACCAAAGCGACGTCCAGTGGCAGCACCTTGCGCCGGAACAGGTTCGGCACCTCGCTCAGGAACACCGGCACGTAGTCGGCCCGGCCGTCGTTGACAGCGTCGCGGGCGTTTGCGGCGACGAAAAGCGCACTCAAGTGAAAGGCCTCCTGCATCCCGGGTGCGAGGTAGGGCGCGCTGCCTTCGGTGTGCAGGTGGACGAGTTCGACGTCGTGCAATCGGCCGGATCGCTCCGCCAGCGCTTCGACCAGCGCGTGCGGCGTCGCGCAGCCACCGTGCACGAACACGCGGGTCGCGCTGCCGATCATGCGCATGGCTTCGGCCGCGCTTGTTTTGAGGAGCAGTTTGGACTTGGTCACGGCGCAAACCTGAACGCGCGGGACGCGCCACCTGATCGCACCACGGCCATCGCGCGCGCGCAAGCCGGCACCGTCGCCCACCGCCCGGCCGAGGGCGGGGATCCCTTGGCGGGGCTTGCTCGGTCGTGCCCGAGTTGCCAACACGACCGTTTCCTGGCTGAGGAGTCGGAACCTCATGCTATCATTGCGACATCCGCCTGGGCGGGTTCCAGAAACTCCCGGGCGCGGGCAGGCGGTCACGGCATGGGCAGCGCGTGCTTCAACCGGTGCGCTCGGCGCGCTGCGGCCCGCCACAGATTCGAAACCGCGCCCCTCGGAGAGGCAACCCCTTGCGCCCGCCCGCCTTTGGAGCAATCCTTGTGGGCGGCCATGGCCAACCGACCGGCGAGTTCCAGCGATTCGAGCGTACCGCACGGAACGCGGTGGGCGGATCGGACTTCAAGTCTGCCGATGCGGTTCTTTCTGGGCGTGAGCCTCGTGCTCGCGTTTGCGCTGTGGTGGCTGCATCTGATGCAGGCCCAGAGTCAGGCCAGCGGTCAAATCGAGCGCAACGTGCGGGCGTTGGCCCGTGTCCATCAGGTCGTCGCCGATGCACGCCGCGCGTACGGCGAGAGCAACCCGCAACTCTGGCGCACCTGCGCCGTGGCGCTGCGCTCGATAGCCCGGGACCTCGAGGGCGTGCGGCCGGCCACGTTGCTGGTTCGGGCGGGCAATACCGCCGACAACTTGACGGCAGCGCCGCGCGACGATGCCCTGAACAAGGGACTGCACCGGGATCTCGACGATTTCGTCCTCATGGTACGCCGCGAGAATGCGATCGCTGCCGACGATCTCAACGGGCTGTGGCGATCGCTGCGCGGTCTCGCGCTGATGTCGCTGGCGTTTGCGGGCGCGACGCTCGCGCTGCTCATCCTGGTGAACCGCCGCCAGAGCGCCCTGCGAGCCCTCTACGGCAAGTTGGAACTGGCAGTGGCCGAAAGCGCCTCGGCCCGCGGCGCCGCCGAACACGCCAATGCGACGAAAACGCGGTTCCTTGCCAACTTGAGTCACGAACTGCGCACGCCACTGACCAGCGTCATCGGCATGATCGATCTGGCGCTGACCAGTCACCTCGACCTGACTCAACGCCAGCAGCTCGAGACTGCGGACCGATCTGCACGCTCGCTGCTGCTGCTGATCAACGACATCTTGGATTTCTCGCGGCTGGAGGCTGGCCGCTTGCGCTTCGAAATCAGCCAGTTCGCGGTGCGCCCCACCGTCGACGAGGCGGTGGGCGGCATGGCCGCTGCGGCACAGGCCAAGGGTCTCGACGTGCGGGTGCAGATTTCGCCCGACGTGGCGGCCAACTGGCGCGGCAATGGCCAACGCGTGCGCCAAGTCCTGACCAACCTGCTCAGCAACGCCATCAAGTTCACCGACCGCGGCGCCGTCACGGTGCGGGCGCAGATGGGCCGCGACCTGTTGCTGCTTTCTGTTGTCGATACTGGACCGGGCATGAGCACCGAAGACGTCCCGCGGCTTTTCGAGCCGTTCACCCAACTGGACGACTCGATGACGCGACGCCAGGGTGGGGCCGGGCTCGGCCTGTCGATCTGCCGGGAACTGGTCGAATACATGGGCGGCACCATCGAGGTGGAGTCCACTCAAGGTCAGGGGACGACGCTGACGGTGCGCCTGCCGGCGATCGGCATCGGCGACAACCCGGGACAAATAGATCGGGCACCGCCACCGCCGCCGCCGCTGGGTTGGCGGCGGGTCTGGCTCGACCTGCCCGCCGGTGAATGCACGGAGTGCGTGGCCGCGACCTTGCGGAGTTGGGGCGTGGAGGTGCGCACGCAAGCCGATGGCCCGGTCCGCGGAGAGGAGCTGGCCTTGCGCCAGTTGCGACCGGACCTCGTGGCCACCGATCGGCCGTGGGCGGCAGTGGCCACGCTCAGCCACGGCGACGCGGCGGTTCGGGCCCGCGAACTCGGCGCGAATTGGCTGCTTTTTCGGCCCATCCGCGATGACGACCTGCGAGCGCTTGTCGCAGGCATCGCTGCGGAAATCGGCCGGGCGGACGCGTACGCACCTGTACTGCCCGGCGAGGAGACGCCGCCAACCCATGCCCGCGCCCCGCAAGTGTTGGTCGTCGAAGACGATCCGGTCGCGGCAGCCGTCATCACCGCCATGCTGCGCAAGCTCGGGTGCGCCAGCGACCTCGTCGGCGACGGCGCGGCCGCGGTGGTGGCATCGGCGGCGCGCAGCTACGATCTGGTGTTGATGGACTGTCAACTTCCCGAGATGGATGGGATTTCTGCGACAAGAACCATCCGCGATCAGGAGGCGGATTCAGGTCGCCGCGTACCGGTCGTGGCGCTCAGCGCCAGCGGCAGCCCGAGCGACTTGGCGGAGTTGATGGCCAGCGGTTTTGACGACTACCTCGAAAAACCGACCACGATCGACCAGTTGGCGGCGATGATGGTCAAGCGCGGACTCAAGGTGTCGCGGCGGCGCCGGCAGACGACCACCACGCCGCAAGCCGTGTAGTCGGCACCCGCCCCCCTGCGCCGCCAGGCCAGGCACCGACCAGGGGTTGCCAAGGGACAAGCGGGTTGCCTTCGCGCTCGGCTAGTACCTCAGGCCCGAAATTCGCGCCGGGTTCCGGCGTGCAACAGGGCTGAGGTACTTCCGGCCGCGGCTGCGGCCGGCCGCGGGGGTGAGCGCGCATGGGCGCGCGAGGGGGCTGCGAGCCCCCTTCACGAAACAAGCAGCTAGTAGGCGAAACCGATTGAGGATTTGTTGCGGCATGACGGCCCGTATCCCGACGCGAATTTGGGGTTTCGCCTACTAGAGTCGCGCGTCGGCTCTCCAGCACGCGTACTGGCCTTCCGCACAGCAGGTAGGGGGTACCCCAGGAGCCTGTGAGTGAAATGCCAGAATCGCCAAAATCTGGCCGACAGGCTCCTCGCAGGCCCCGGCTGCGGCCTGCCAGCGACCGAAACTTCCTGAAAACACTTCAGGCGGTTCTCTGTCGCTTCCCCAATCGCAATCAGCAGGGAGCCCGTCGGACGATAATCCGACAGGCTCCCAGCCGATTGTGTCTGTCATCTTGGTCCCTTAGAGGGTGTAGCCAAATCTCGCCTGTTGCGAGGTCGAAGAGCATGCCGGCAGATCGCGAGCGCGCCCGCAGCGACCGACCGAGGCGCACTCGAAGTGCGCCGACCGAGGAAGCGAGGACGTAAGCCGCGAGATGCCCAGGATCTTCGGCCGTAGCGGGACGGGGTTTTGGCTACACCCTCTTAGGGCCAGGAAATGATTTACTCAATCATTTCTCGGGCCCGTTTGCTTGCTCCGTGGGTCGCCAGCTCGCGGACCAAAGGTCCGACTCGCGGCTCCGTCCTGATGTGAGAGTGATCGACTTATTATTT
>VGRO01000227.1 GCA_016875335.1 Deltaproteobacteria bacterium
TCACATCAGGACGGAGCCGCGAGTCGGACCTTTGGTCCGCGAGCTGGCGACCCACGGAGCAAGCAAACGGGCCCGAGAAATGATTGAGTAAATCATTTCCTGGCCCTTACCGCCGCTGCACAACCCCGGTCCGGTGCACGCCGCGCCGCTCGGGCAGGTGGCCGCCACCGGCACGGGCTTGCACCCGGCCATGGGGTCGCAGCCGGGGCCCAGTCACGGGTTGGCGGCGCTGCACTGGGCGGCTGTCTTGTCCACGCACTGGCCGGACGACGCGCAGGTCGGATTGCCCCACGCGTCGCGGCGGGCGAGGCAGGCCGACCAGGTGCCGGCGCTGAGCTTCGCGCCTGCGGTCACCAAGCCGCCGTCGGCCAGCGGGGCGATGGCGTAGTAGATCGAGCAGCCATCGGCGGTGGTCGGTTTCCTGGTCCACAGCACGTTCCCGGCGTGGTCATAGCGCACGAGGTCGCCGCGGGTGGCGGTGACGAAGCCTCCGGGCTGGGCTGCCACGGCCCGGACGGAGGCGTCGTCGTGGCGGTGGTACATGGGTTGCCGTCGTCGCACGGGGTACCGTCGGCAGTGCCCATGCACGCGACAGACGGACCCACGCCCACGTCGCCAGCGACCGCGGCTACCTCTGCGTCGCTGGCCACGCCGACATCTGGCGCGACCTGGCTGGCGTCTGCGGCGCTCGCCACCGTGCCACGGTCGCCAGGACCCGATTCCCCGCACCCCAGCGCGCCGATCCCGGCCCACACGACGGCGCGGGTCCGCCCGCAACGGGGGTGGTTCCGAGCCACGTGCGACCTCCCGGTAGCGCGCCAAGCGGGCACGGGGGATCCCGCGCCGGGATGGCCGACGGATCCGTGCGTCTTGGCGCGAACCGCTACTTGATAAGCTTGCACGCCCCGCTGTACGCGACGTTGTAGCCCGCCTGGGCGGCCTGGCACGGACCGTCGTAGGTCACGTTGTCGCAGCCGCACACCGGCAACAGGCCGAGCGGACACATCTTGGACTTGATGGCGCAGGTGCCACTGCCGGTGCAGATGCCGGCCTTGCCCGGGTTGCACCAGTAGGACGCCCCGCACGCCGTGGCCTTGCCCACGGTGCACACGGCGCCAGCGCAATCCGGCAGGGGCTTGAAGATGCAGGTACCGGTCGTCGCGTCGCAGGCATCGCTGGTACAGGCGTTGCCGTCGTCGCACTTGACGTTGAGGCACCCGCCGCTGACCTTGCAGACGCCCGCGTATTGCACGCTCTGGCCGGCGGCGTTGGCCGTGCATTCGTTGCCGTAGGTCTTGTTGTCGCAGCCGCACACCGGGGCGTAATTGGCGAGGCAGGCGGCCGGCTTGGCCGCGCACATGCCCTTGCCGCCACAGGTGCCCTTGCAGAATCCGGTCGACCCGCACGCAGACGCATCGCCGACCGCGCAGGCGTTGGTGATGGGGCACGGTCCGTCGGCCTTCTTGGCCACGCCGGCGAGCAATCGGTAGCAACTGTTCGGGTAGGTCTTGCCGTCGCAGCCGCACTGCTGGGCATCGACGGTGGTCTTGGGGCACGGTTCGCTCGGCTTGGCCGTGCACACGCCCTGCAAGTCCGCCCCGCAGCCGGTGATGTCGCACACCTCGCCGGCCGGGCACACGACGCCCAAGAGGCCGCCGCAGACCTTGGCCTTGCACACGCCGCTCGACGCCACATTGACGCCCATCGCCGCGGCCTCGCAGCTGTTGCCGTAGGTCTTGCCGTCGCAGCCGCACACGGGTTGTACCACGTCGGGGCACGCGGTCGGCTTGTTGGTGCATTTGCCGCTGCCTGAGCAGGCGCCTGTTGGCCCGGCGCAGTACCCGGACTTGCCACATGCCAGCGCATCGCCGATCTTGCACGCTGCGCACCCGGCGATGGCCGCAAAGACGCACTGCCCGGTCTTGGGGTCACACGAATCCGCCGTGCACGCGTCGTTGTCGCTGCATACCTTGGCGCCACCGGCCTTGCACGCTCCGGCCACGCACACATCAGGTCCGGTGCACGGGTTGCCGTCGTCGCAGCCCAGCACGTTGGGGGCGTGCAAGCAGGCGCCGGTCGCCGCGTCGCAACTGTCGGTGGTGCATGCGTTGCCGTCGTCGCAGTCGATGCCAAGGCATGCGTTCTGCTTGCACTCGCCCTGGCTGGCCACGTTGACGCCGGCCGCCGTGGCCGTGCAGCTGTTGCCATAGGTCTTGCCGTCGCAGCCGCAGACCGGCTTGTAGATCATCGGGCACATCACGTCGCCGAGCGGAGCACAGTTGCCCGTGCCCGTGCACTGGCCGACCGTCGGCGACGCGCACCACTGGCCCTTGGGGCAGGTCAGGTTGTCGCCGATCTTGCAGCCGCCGCAACCGGGCATCGGCTGGTAGGCGCATTTGCCCGTCGCCGGGTCGCACAGGTCCGCGGTGCACAGGTCGCCGTCGTTGCAGGCCTTGGGGCTGCCCGGCTTGCAGGCGCCCGAGGCGCACGCATCGGCTGCGGTGCAGGCGTTTCCGTCGTCGCAGGGGTTGGCGTTGGGCGCAAAGGCGCACTTTCCAGTCGCAGGGTCGCAGGTGTCGGTGGTGCAGGGGTTCTTGTCGTCGCAAAGGAAGTTCCCGCCGCACAGGGGCGGCTTGCATTCGCCCGTAGCGGCGACGTTGACGCCAGCGGCGCCTGCCATGCACTTGTTGCCGTAGGTCTTGGCGTCGCAACCGCACACAGGCGCGTACTCTTTGGTGCATGCGGTCACCAGCTTGGTGCAGACTCCAGTGCCACTGCATGCGCCCGCGTTGGCAGCTGCACACCACGATCCCGCACCGCAGACCGCGTTGTCGCCGATCTTGCAGGCGCCGCAAGCAATGCCACCGACGTTGCTGCACTGGCCGGTCTTGGGATCGCAGGCGTCGGTGGTGCACGCATCGTTGTCGTCGCACAGCTTGGCGGCGCCAGCCTTGCACGCCCCGGCCATGCACTGGTCGCCGGCCGTGCAGGCGCTGCCGTCGTCGCAGGCTGCGCTGTTGTGCGCGAAGGTGCACACGCCGGCCTTGCACGCGTCGTCGGTGCAGGTGTTGCCGTCGTTGCACGGGATGCCTTTGCCTGGCTGGCACAAACCGTTTTGGCACACGTCGCCGCTTGAGCAGGCGTCGCCATCGTCGCAGGGGCCCGATTTCGGAAACAGCGCACAGGCAAAACCGCCCCCTGGCGCGGCGGCGCAACTGGAGGCGGCACAGGCCGAGTCCGCGCAGGTGTTCTCGTCGGTCTTGCCGTCGCAGTCGTTGTCGACGCCGTCGCAGGTTTCGACGGGCGGCGCGGTCGGCACACAGGTGGCGGGGAGGTCGGGCACAGACGAACCGTCGACGGAGGCCTGATCGGCGGTCGAGGAGGCGTCCGCGACCGGCCCTGCGTCCGCAATCGCCGCGTCGACGGCGGGGCCGGCATCGACCGCAGGGCCCGCATCAACCGGGGTGCCCGCATCGACCGCAGGGCCGGCATCGACCGCGGTGCCCGCATCGCTCCCTGGACCGGCTTCGACCGCCACATCGCTATCGACAGCGGCCGCCGCATCTGGCGCGGTGCCGGCATCGAGGACCGTGGGGGCGTCGGTTGGCGCCACGTCGAGCGCGCCGTCGGGCGCCGCTGGTGTGTCAGGCGTGGCCGTGCCGTCGGCCTGTGTCGCGGTCTCGGAGCCTGGGTCGCCGCCGGTCCGGGCCGTATCCACCGGTGCGCCTGCTGCGCCGTCCATCGTCACCGCGGCATCCTCGCCGCCGTCGGGTGCGGTGACCAGGGGTTCGCCGTCCATGCCAGCGGTGTCGAGGCAGCCGGCCACGAGGGCGGGCGCACAAAACTTCGCGATCGTTGCCAGGATTCGCCTGCTTTCCATCGGTGCCTCCGCGAACGAGTTCCGCCGCGTGCGCTAGCATACCCGCGGCCATCCCCGAGACAATGCCAATCTGTCGATGGGCGGCCCGACCAGGTCGAGGTCGGATCCAGCGCAGCCGATCGGTCGAACGGCCGCGACGGGCCAGCGCGGGTCCACCTGACACGCGCCCACCAGTAGCTGCCTCGGACCGTCAACCCTTGCACATGTCGCGCACGTCGTCGGCCAGGGCCCGGGCGGTCTCGTATCGGTCCTTGGGTTTCTTGGCCATGGCCTTGTTGACGATGCGGACCGCGCGATCGTCGAGCTTGGGGTTGTACTTGCGCGGGTCCGGCACGGGTTCCACCGCATGCGCCACGAACACGTTGCCCTCAGAAAAGGGCAGGTAGCCCGTGAACATGCGAAACACGACCACGCCGAGCGCGTACAGGTCGGCGCGGTGGTCCACGGCCGAACCGTCCAACTGCTCTGGGGCCATGTAGTAGGGTGTGCCAGCGAGGACGCTCAGCTCGCCGAAGCCCTCGTCGCGGACGCGCGCAAGGCCGAAGTCGAGCAACTTGACCGCGCCGTCGTTGGCCACCAAGACGTTGTCTGGCTTGATGTCGCGGTGCACGAGGCCGGCTTGGTGGGCGCAGTCCAGGGCGGCGGCGAACTGGTCCAGGATGTGGCACATCCAGTTGCGGTCTTCGACAGGGTTGCCGAACTGCAAGAACGAGGTCAGCGACTTGCCCGCCACGAACTCCATGGCGTACCACAAGATGCCATCGGCCTCGCCCATATCGTAGATGTGGACGATGTTGGGGTGGTTGAGTTGCGCGGCGAGCTTGACCTCGCGCAGGAAGTACTTGCGCTGCATGTCCGTCGGCATCGAGCCTTCGAGCATGAACTTGAGCACAACCTGGCGACCGAGCAATTTGTCGGTGGCTTTGTACACGACGCCGTTGCCGCCCTGCCCGAGGCGTTCGAGCCCGCCATACCGCGATGCCAGCGCCTGGGGAACACCGTTCGGCCATTGCCCCTCGTCGCCTTGGCCAAAATCGTCCAGCGTGTGCTCCGCAGCCGAAGCGGCGGGCTCTGCACCAACGTCGCGGTGCCGGCCGGGTGGCGCAGGCTCAGGCTTGGGCCGCGATGGCGGTGGCGGCCGCGCACTCTGTGGGGTCGGCGCCGGCAGCTTGGGATCGGTGGCCTTGAGGTACAGGGCCAATTCACTCGCCGGTTGCGCAAGCGGCAGCAGCTTGTCGAAGACCTGCCGCGCACGGGCGCTGTCGTTGACCTCGATCAAGAGGTCGAGCGCGCGGCGACCGTGGGCGGCGCGATCGGCCTCGGGCAGTGGCGCCTGCAACAGCGCCGCAAGGGTGCGGCCGGCCAACGCCTTGTCGCCCTTGTCGAGCGCGAGATGCGCCGCCATCGTGGCGATCTCGACATAGGCCGCCTCGGACGGATCCGCCGACAGGGCGACGCGCAGAGCCTCGTCGTGCTGGCCGAGCGCCGTACGCAACTTGACCACCGTCAGCTTGTCGCCCTCCAGGGTCAGGCAGTGGATGGCCCGGTCGACGTTGCTGACCCGCTGGTGGTTGAGCGCGGCCTTGCGATACAGGCCGATGCTCTCGAAAAGTTGCGCAGCTTCGCCATGGGCGCCCGCCGTCACGTAGTGCTCCGCCGCCTCTTCGACGCGTCCAAGGCGCACCAGCACGGCCGCGGCGCCCGCGATGTCGCCAGCCTTTTCGAGGCACGCCAGCGCGCGCTGCCAGTCTGTGGCCAGTTGCCACTGCTCGCCCGCTTGCGCCCACTGCTGCCGGGCTTCGAGCAATCCCGCCTGCAACCTGGCCGCGGCCTGCGGCTTGCCGAGCTTGCGCAACAGGGCGATTGCCTTGTCGTTCTGCCCGACGCGCTGGTACAGCTCCGCAGCGAGCGCCAGGTCTTGGGTCTGCTCGGCCAGTTCCGCCGCGCCGGCCCAGTCCTTGGCGGCTTGCAGCATGCGCAGTTGGGCGCTCGCGTTGCCCAGGCGCTTGTAGCACGCCGCCGCCGCCGCGTACTCCTTGGCCTGCTCGAAAAGGTCGGCCGCGCGGTCCATGTTCTTGGCCTGGCGATAGGACCGCGCCGCATCCCCCATGCGGCCCAACCGCTCGTACAGGCGCGCCGCCTGCTCGTGGTCGCCGCTGTCGCTGGCGAGCCGCGCCGCGTGCGCCACGTCGCCGCGGGCGAGCGCCGCCTCCACGTCGGCACCGGGCTTGTCGCGCGCGGCGGCCTGCGCAGAGAACTTGGCCAGCATCCGCCGGATGGCCCACGTGCCGCCGACAATCACGAGGGCGAGCAGCGAGTAGCTGACGAGGCGCGGGTCGCTGGTGTCCATTCGGTGCCCTGCGCCCCCTTTTGGGCAGGGCGCCCGCGCATCGTAGCGCATCTGGCACAGCCGGCAATCTCGCGCCCCCGGTGTCACATGGGACCGGCGTGCAGGGGCGCCAATCGACTCAGCGCCCGGTGATGAGCACCTTGTAGCCCTGCTCGAAAAGGAACTGCGCTTTGCCGTCCATGGTCTGCTCGACGATGCCGAAGCCGAACGCCGCGTGGTCCACCAGTTCGCCCAGCATCGGCTGGATGCTTGCGGCGTATCTTGTCGCGCGGGCCCGGTCGGCGGTCGCCATCTTGCGCTGCCACAGCGCGCGCGCAGCGCGGACTTCCGCGCTCTCTTGCGGCACCTTGGCGGCCTTGGATGCCGCTGGTGCGCGCGGCGCCTTGGCCTCGCCCGCGCCAGGTTGCCGGCCAGCCTTGGCCGCAGCGGCAGCCACTTCGCGGGTGCTTTTGTATTTGTGGGTGCCGCCGCAGGTCCGGCAGCGCACCTGGACGACGGTCTGGCCGACCATGGCCACGATCACGTGTTCGAGCGCGAAGCCGCATTTGGCGCACCATGCCTCGACGTCGCGCCCGACCGCGGGCAAGGCGGTGTCCAGGGCGCGGCGATGGATTCCCGTCATGCACGATTCCATGCGCGGCGTGGGAGCCGCTGCGAGATCGTAGTCGCGCGTGGCGGGCAACGGCAAGGCGCGATCGCCCGAAAGCTGCGGGACGGCGGCCGGCCGCGACTGGCGCCTGGCCTTTAGTACACGGTTTGGCGTCAACTTGCCGATTTTTCCGCGACCGCGTACACCGTCGGCGCCGCGCCGGGGCCAGGCGCACGGCGGACGATGATGCAAGCACAGACACTCAAAGGGTTTCGCGACTACCTGCCGACCGACATGGCACCGCGACAGCGCATGATCCGCGCCATCGAATCGGTGTTCGAGCGCCATGGCTTTGCACCGCTGCAGACGCCGGCCTTGGAGTACGCCGAGACGTTGACAGGCAAATACGGCGACGAGGGCGACAAGTTGCTCTACCGCTTCACCGATCACGGCGACCGGCAGGTGGCGCTGCGCTACGACTTGACGGTGCCGTTGGCGCGGGTGGTGGCGCAGCACCGCGGCGTGCTGCCGCTGCCACTGCGCCGGTACCAGGTGGCGCCGGTATGGCGCGCCGACAAGCCACAGCGCGGCCGCTTCCGCGAGTTCGTGCAATGTGACGCCGACATCTGCGGGGCCGACAGCGCCATCGCTGACGCCGAGGTGCTGCTGGCTGGCCTAGCGGTGCTGCGCGAATTGGGCATCGCCGGCGCACGGCTGCACCTGAACCACCGCGAGGTCTTGTTTGGCATCCTGCGGCTGCACGGCGTTGTCGACGCGGCACCGCAACTGGCGTGCATCCGCGCCGTCGACAAACTGGACAAGGTGCCAGCAGCCCTCGTCCAGACCGAAATCGAGGCCCAGGCCGGCCTATGCGGCGCCGATGCGGCCGCGCTTGTCGCGGCGTTCACGGCGGGCGCGTCCGTTGGGCAGTGGTCCGATCGGGCCCGCACGGCCGGAGACCCGGCATTTTCGACCGCCTTGCAACGCGTGGCGACCGTCCTCGACCTGTGCGGCGCGGCGGGTCTGGGCGCGACCATCAGCTTCGACGCCGCCATCGCGCGCGGCCTGGACTACTACACCGGCATCATCTACGAGACGCGCTTGACCGACCCCAAGGTCGCCGGCATGGGCGCGGTCATGTCGGGGGGTCGCTACGATGGGCTGGTCGGCCTGTTCGCGGGCGGCAGCATCCCGGCCGTCGGCATATCGGTGGGCCTTGACCGCCTGTTTGCCGCGTTGCAGGAGCTGCACCTGGTCGGCAGCGAGGAGGCCGCCGTGCCCGTGTACGCGACGGTGATGGCGCCGGAGCTGGCCGGGGCGACCCTGGCCCTGGTGGGCGCCCTGCGGGCCGATGGTGTGCGCACCGAGGTGGATCTCGGCGGCGGCAAGCTGGGCAAGCAGTTCGAGCGGGCGCACAAGCGCGGCGCGCGGGCGGCGTTGGTGCTCGGGTCCGATGAGGCCGCGGCCGGCACGGTGGTGGTCAAGGACTTGCGCGCAGGTACGCAGGTCACGGTTGCCCAGGCAGAGGCGGCGGAACACCTGCGC
>VGRO01000228.1 GCA_016875335.1 Deltaproteobacteria bacterium
CGCGGCGCCCAAGTGCAGCGCCCCGGCCGTGCAATCCGAGGCGGGGACCGGCCGCTTCAGCGTGACCTTGCCCGGGGCGTGCGCGCAGTTGGTCCACGATACGCCCGACGTGTGGGCCGAGGCCGTGGTCGCCAAGGTGGCGCTGCCCAAGGTGCATATCGGCGCCGTGCCGTACGCGCTGCAGGCCGACGGAGCCAAGCTGGCGAACACGGCCAAGATTGCGACCGGCGTCGAGTGCCAGGGCTGCGTCAAGGTCGCGGCGATGGGCTTTGACAAGGACGTGGACCTCGGCGGCAACAAGCTGGCGACCGGGGCCGGCGGGGCGGTTCTGCAGAGTGGCAAGCTGGACCTGTCGGGCGCTGCGGGCGACGAGTTGACCAGCGCGCAGGTCAAGACCTTGACCGGTGGCGGCAATGCCGATGCGCTGCATACGCACGCGGGGTCGGGCGGTGGTGGCGGTGGGCAGGTGATCAAGTTCAAGGGGGTGACGCAGAAGACCATGGACGGCGGGCAGGGCTTGGCGGCGATGAATGCGGCGTGCGCCAATGAATATGGCGCCGCACGGATGTGCACTTCTGCGTGGATCAGCGCGATGTTCCCCGAGCCGGTGCCAGCCGTGCCCGCTTGGGCTTTGGTCGACGGGCCGGTGGTCCCAGTTGGGCCCGCGGGGGTAATCTTCTTGGACGGTGCCTTTGCTGCCAACGGACTTGACAGCGGGTTCTGCTCAGGAGGTTCCGGGCCGTTCACGAACTCGATCAACATGGGCCGATCCTGGCAACCGACGGGCAAATTCTTGGTTGGGCCTTGCAACAAGGCCATGCCTATCGCCTGCTGCGGCCCCTAGAATGCCCACGCTGACGCTGTCCCTCGCGCTGGCCCTGGCAGCGGCCGCCCTGCCGGCGGCCCCTCTGCCGTTGTGCGCCCACTCGACCCCAGTCGCCCCCTTGCGCTCCCCGCACACCCTGTGGTGCCTGCCGACCGCAGTGGTCGCCGCCCTCGGTCCGCGCGCGCCCGCCGACCTGACCCCGCGCGCACTGGCCCGCTCCGTGACCATGCACAAAGACGGCACCACCGTCGCCGAAATCGGCCAGGCGCTGGACGACCTCGGCATCCCGTGGCTGGCCCTGCACGCCACACCGTCGGCGCTGGCGACCCTGCTGGACACCGCCGCCGCCCCGGTCGTCGCGGTCGTACCCAGCGGCGGCACCCACCATGCCGTAGTCGTGGATGGCGCCGGCTGCTGCCCCGACCAAAGCCCCGCCTGCACCCGCTTGCGGGCCATGGACCCGGCGACCGGCGCGCACACCGTCCTCGCCGAGTCCGAATTGCACAACGCCCCGCTGCTGGTGGTCGCGCCGCCGTCGGCGCGCCAGCGGGCGGCGCTGGCCCAGTTCATCCGCCGCAACCCCACTTTGGCGCGCCAGCTTGGCGCCGGCCGCCATTGGTAGGCCACCCGCACGCTTTCGAGGTTTTCCATGCGCCCTTGCGTTGCTGCCTTTGGCTGTCTTGCGCTGCTCGCCTGTGGCAACGCGACCACGCCCCCGCCCACCACCGGCGGCGCCAAAAACGACACGGCCACGGGCGGCAGTGAAGTCGCCCCAGGCGATGCGGTGGCCGGCACCGACGCCAGCGCGCCCCTCGAAGACGCCGCCACCACCGCCGACGCCGACACGGCCGCGGGCTGCACCGTCAGCGCCGACTGCAAGGGCGACAAGGAGCTGTGCGTCAACGGCGTGTGCCAGCCACAGACCCCGTGCAAGTCCGACAAGCAGTGCACCGCGTTGGGCCAAGTGTGCAAACAGTCGACCGGCGTGTGCGTCGCCTGCCTGCAAGACGCCGACTGCCCCAAAGACAACACCTGCAAAGCCAATACCTGCGTGGCCCCCGGCGCGCCGTGCGCCAGCAGCAAAGATTGCGGAAGCACGAAGGTGTGCGACAAAGCCGCCAAAGTCTGCGTCGAATGCTTGTCGGGCGAAGACTGCGCCAAAGGCTACGCCTGCCAGGACAGCGTGTGCATCCCGCAGACCTGCGCGCCGGGTTCGGCGAGCTGCGTCGATGCCGCCAACCTCAAGACCTGCAACGCCGAAGGCACCGACTGGGCCAGCGCGGCGTGCCCGGCCAACCACACGTGCGACGCAGACAAATGCCAGCCGCTGGTGTGCGCGCCCAACGCCATCGTCTGCGAGGCCGGCAAGCTGGTGACCTGCAACGCCAAGGGTACCGCCAGCGCCAAGGCCGATTGCCCGGTCAACCTGGTGTGCTTGGGCGACGCATGCAAAGCGCCCGCGTGCAAGGCCGGCGAAACCCAGTGCCAGGAGGGCAAGCTCGCCACCTGCAAGGCCGACCAGTCGGGTTTCGACGTCGCCGCTTGCCAGCCCGGCCAGACGTGCGCGGGCAACGCATGCGCCGCCGTGGTCTGCGAAGCGGGCAAAGAGTTCTGCACGGGCACCAACGCGATGAAATGCGACGCCACCGGCACCAAACCCGAGCTGCTGGTCGATTGCCTCGCCATCAGCAGCCAGAAGTCGATCTGCTTGGGCGGCAAGTGCGTGCCGCAGGCGTGCACCGCGGGGTCGACGGGCTGCCTCGACGCGCAGACGCTGGCGACGTGCAAGGCCGACGGCACGGGCTATGACAACAGCACCTGCGGCTCCGGCAAGGCGTGCGAAGGCGGGGCGTGCAAGCAAACCGTGTGCACCGCCAACCAAACCTATTGCGAGGGCGCCAAGCTCATGACCTGCAATGGCACGGGCACCGCGGCGACGCTCAGCAAGGACTGTGCCGCCGGCGGCCAGAGCTGCGCCAACGGCGCGTGTGCGACGGTGCAGACCGGGTTTGCAGTCAAGGCCGGGTTTGCGGTGGTGCCCGACAGCGGAGCCGGCGCGTACAAAGTCATCGACCAGGGCTTTGAGGCACTCAGCGCGTGCGGTGGCGCGTACTGTGTGCGCGGTGGGTTCCAGTAGGCGAATTGTCATCCTGACGCAAGCAACTGATACTGCGCCAGAACCTGCGCCTGCACCTGTCCGGCGCAGCTGGCTGACCCCGAATGCCCCGCACGGTCGCAATGCCCGTGATACGAGTGGACATCTGCCCGCAGCGCGCCGCTGCAGCAGTGACGACCTTGCCGTGCAAGACCGTGCCTTGCGTGGCTCTCAGGGTCAGCCGGCGCCAAATCGGCGCTTGTGCTGGTCTCAAGGTTGTGGCGCCGGTCAGGGACAGTCACAGGTACAGGGTCCGTATCAGCCCAAAACCTTCGCAAGGACGCGCACATCCGACACTGACCCTGATCCTGGTCCTGCACGTGTCCGGCGCAGTCGGCTGACCCCGAAATCCCCGCACGGTCGCAATGTCCATGATACTTGTGGACATCCGCACGCGGGTCTTGTCTGGAATGTCCCGGTCGGCTCGTCAGGCCGGTGAAGCGCCCAGTTCCCGCTCTTGGTCTTTGAGCTGCCTTTGCACGGCCGCCAGCCGCGGACCACCGCCGCGCTTGGCCAGGTATCCGGCGTACGAGCGCAAGCCCTGGACGCAATGCACCAGATCACCCATGACACGTAAAGTCTGCAACCCTGCGTCGAAATCCGCCGTGCAGGCGTGGTCCAGTGCCACCGCCCCGGCCCCACCTTCGGTGAGCACACGGCTGCCCAGCACACAGCCGCGAATCAGGCGCGCCCGAGCCGCCGCGTAGCCTGCGCCGGAGTCCTGGACCACCTGGACCGCCCGGTCGGCATCGCGCGCGGCACGGTCCAGATCGCCGTCGTCGAGCGCCAACGAAGCCTGCACGCGGTACCAGGCCGACCACATCTCGGGGTCGGCGACCTCGCGGGCCAGGTCCAAGGTGCCGCCCATCGCCGATCGCGCCAGCACGCCTTCGCCATGCAGCGCACAGGCCTCTACCTTGGCCAGCGCAACCTCCAACTGGCGGCGGTGGTCGCCCACCTCCTGCGCCAGGCGGGCCGCCTTGTCCCACAGCGCACAAGCAAGCGCGAAATCGCCGGCCGCGAGCGCAAGGTCTGCCGCAGCCAGGCCCACCTCGGCCTTGATCCAGCGGTCGGGCGCCTGGTCGGCGATATCCTGGGCCTCGCGCACGGCGTCGGTCGCGTCGGGCAGATGGCCGCGGCACAGGTGGACCCTGGCAATCTGGCACTGGGCGCGCGCCACCGCGTTCTTGTCCTTGCCGCGCCGCCGCAACACCAGCGCCTTGAGGAACTGCTGCAAAGCCGTCTTGCAGCCGTCGGTGGCCCCGCGGGCGATGTGGACGCGGCCGACCTCTTCGCTGACGTCGGCAATCCAGCGGTGCACGCCGAGCGCGCCAAAGTGTTCGTGGGCGGCGTCGAGGTTGTCCAGGGCGGCCTCGTAGTCGCCGAGCAAGCGCGCCACCTGCGACAGCCGCAACCGGACGATGCCACAGCGCTCGTCGTCGTCCGCACAGCGGCCCAGATGCAGGGCTTCCAGCAGGACGGCCTGGGCGTCGGCGTGGCGGCTCAAGCGCAAAAGGCCACCGCCCAACGCTACCCGCACGTCGCACGCCACGGCGGCCGCGTCGGTGCCGCTTGCGCCGCGGCCGCGGGCAAACAGCGCCAGAGCGCGGTGCAGGTGCCCGGCCGCCCGGGCCAGCGTCCCCGCGCGCAGCCACGCGGCGACCGCCCCCGGTCCGTCGCCGCCCGCGGCACACAACTCGCCATGGCGAACGGCGAGCGCGATGTCGTCCGCAGGCAACCTCGCGCCCAACCACTGCGCCGCAAACCGCGCCATGGCGCGCCGACGGTCGTCGGGCAGTGCCGCGAGCAGCGCAGGCCCCTCGGCTGCCGCGGCCAAGCGGAACTCGTAATCGCCGTCGATGCGGCAGTGGTCGGAGAACGCGACCAGATCGATGGCCATCAGTTGCAGCAGCTGCCCCTTGAGCCGCGAACGATCCGCGGCCGGGCCACTGTCGGTCGGGTCGGTGCGCAAGCCGCGCAACACGGCGAGCACGCCGCCCAGCCATGCCACCTCGCCAAAAACCGCGGCTGCCGCCAAGATTGCGCGCAAATCCGCGGGCAACGCCGCCACCGCGGCAGAGACCGTCGCGTCGCCCCGCCCTGCCAACGCTTGCGCCGAACCCAACGATGCGGAAATCGAGACGTCGCCCTCGCGCAGCCACCGCCATGCCCCCTGGGTGCAGACCAATTCGCCGGCAGCGATCCGGTCGGCCAAGGCGTCCCGCAAGGCGGCCGGCGACCCAAGTGCAGTGGCGACGAGCGCGTCGCGGACCACTGCGGGCACGCCGCGCGCCCGATGCAGCCACGCTGTGGCCTCGCGGTCCAGGTCGGCTTGCGCGTGGCGGCCCAGGCCGATGCACGCAGCAGGACCGGCATTCGAAGGCGCCGCGCGAGACTCGACCACGACGACGAGCGACTCCGCCGCGGCGATCTTGTGCATGCCCCCCAGCAGATGGACAACCTCTCGGAACTGCGGAGGATCCACCCAAACGTGTACCACCAGTGGCTCGTCGCGCGCCAGCCGTGCCAACAGGGCAACCACCATGTCTGCGCCCTGGTTTTCGCGCGGTTCGTCGGCCAGCATGCGCTTGGGATCGCCCGGTTGGCGCAGGGCGAGGAGACCCGCGACTTGCGGCGCGAGCGCCAGTGCGACTTCAGGGCCACCCCAGGTCGCCACGCGCCGCACGATGGCCGCGTACGCCTCGGGCAGCCGCCGCTCGCCGCGGCCGAGCACCCGCAGCAGCATGCGGCCCGCCAAGGTGGGCGGCGCGGTGCCGTCATCCAGCGGTACTTCGACCCAGCGGAACGAGCCGCTGGCTCCGCGCAACAATTCGCGCACGTGGTGGGCCAAGCGCGTCTTGCCGGTGCCCTGATCGCCGTGGAGCCACACCGCGCGAAAGCCGCCTTCGTTCAATGCCGCCTGCATGGTCGCGTACATTTCGGTGACCGCATCGCGGCGGCCGCAGAACGGTGGATCCAGCGCAAAGATCAGCGTCGGATCGCGCCCAGCCGCAAGGGCACCGCCAGGGGTGTCGGCAAGCGCCGGCGGCGACGCCCGCTTCAGGTCGCCCACCTCGGCAGATCGCGCCGCCGGTGAATCGAACGCCACGCGCGGGGCCAGCAGCGCCGTCCACGTGGTTGCATGCCAGTCGAGCGTGTCGGGCTTGAACTCGGGCAGCAGTGGCCCAGATTCGAGCGCCACGTTGCGGCGAAACGAGGCCGAGGCGGCAGAGGCAGGGCGTGGAGAGGCGGGCATCGAGGTCCTATGAGGGACTGGAAAACAAGAAGTCGATCACTCTCACATCAGGACGGAGCCGCGAGTCGGACCTTTGGTCCGCGAGCTGGCGACCCACGGAGCAAGCAAACGGGCCCGAGAAATGATTGAGTAAATCATCTCCTGGCCCTTGCCTCCGGCCCGAAGTTCGCGCTGGGTTCCGGCGCGCAACAGGGCCGAGGTACGTCCGGAGGCGGCTGCGGCCGGACGCGGGGGTGAGCGCGCATGGGCGCGCAAGAGGGCTGCGAGCCCCCTTCACGCAACAGGCAGCTAGTATGCGAAACGTATTGCAGATTCTTTGCGACATGACGGCTCGCATCACGGAGCGAATTTGGGGTTTCGCCTCCTAGGGCGGCGGCACCGCAGTGGCGGCAGTGGGCGCGTTGGGCAAAGCGAACACCGCCGAATCGGCACCGTGGAAGCGCACCAGGGCGCGCAAGGCAAGTTTGAGTTCGGCCTCGCACGCATCGAGTTCAGCAATCACCTGGTCGGGTTGGCCGGCGCGGGCCGCGTTCTCGAGCTTGCTCAAGGCCTGCGCCAGTCGCCGAGCGCCGACGCTACCCGCAGTGCCGCGGTTGCGGTGTGCCAGCCGCGCCAACTGGTCCAGATCGCCGGCTGCTTGCCGCAACTCGCGTTGGGCGTCCGCGGCAGCTTCCTCGAAAAGGCCGATGACCAACTGCACGACGTCCCGACCGCCAGCGCGCTTGAGGTCCGCAAGCACCCCGACGTCGATGGTCGGCAGTTCCGGCACCGGTCGCACGATGGCATGCGCTCCCGACTCCGCCCGCTTTGCCTGCGACAGCCGCCGAGCCACCGCGTTGCGCAGGTCGTCGGCGTGCAGCGGCTTGAGCAGCACCTCGTCCATCCCCGCGGCCCGGCACTGCGCATGGTCGTCGGCGAGCACGCTGGCGGTCACCGCCAGGATCGGCACGCGACCGGCCGCACCCGGCAACGCCCGGATCTGTCTGGCCGCGCCGTAGCCATCGAGCAACGGCATCTGGCAGTCCAACAGCACCACGTCGTAGCGCTGCTGCGCCGCCTTCGCCACGGCCGCCTCGCCGTCGGCCACCAGATCGACCTGCACGCCCAAGGTCTCCAAGATGCGCGACGCGATGACCTGGTTGATGCGGTTGTCCTCCGCCACCAGCACGCGCCCGCCCGCCAGGGCCGCCGGGGTCGCGACACGGGCCGGCTCGGTGATCGGCGCCCGGGCAGGCGGCAAAGGCAACTCGAACCAAAAGGTCGAACCCAGGCCAGGCTGGCTCGAGCAGCCGATCGTCCCGCCCATCGACTCGACCAACTGCTTGCTGATCGCCAGCCCGAGCCCCGTGCCGCCATACACCCGGGTGGTGGAACTGTCGGCCTGGCCGAAGGGCTGGAAAATGCGCGTCATCGCCTCTGGATCGATGCCGATGCCCGTGTCCTGGACCTCGACGCGCACCCGCACCCTGCCGTCCGCCTCGGGCACAGTGTGACCGCGCAGCACCACCCCGCCGCGGTGGGTGAACTTTGCCGCATTGCTGAGCAGGTTGACCACCACCTGGCGGATGCGCAGAGCGTCGCCGCGCAGCGGTCGCACCAGGTCACTCGGCAACTCGAGTTGCATCTGCAAGCCGCGGTCACGCGCGACCATCGCGACGAGATCGAATACATCTCGAAGGTTGTCGTGTAGATCGAAATCTCCAATCTCAAATTCGATGCGGTTGGCCTCGATCTTGCTGAAATCGAGGACGTCGTTGATCACCGACAGCAGCAGCTCGCCGGAGCCGAGCACCATGTCGAGGTAGTGCCGTTGCTCCGCGCTGAGCGGCGTTTCGGCCAGCACCTGCGCCATGCCCAGCACGCCGTGCATCGGTGTGCGGATTTCGTGGCTCATGCGGGCGAGGAATGCACTCTTGGCCCGATTGGCCGCGTCCGCGGCGCGCCGCGCGTCGTCGGCGGCTG
>VGRO01000229.1 GCA_016875335.1 Deltaproteobacteria bacterium
CGGCGGGGCGGCGATCGGCTCGCTGACGCGCGGCGGTGGCGGTGGCGGCGGTGGCGGTGGCGCAGCCTGCGGCGCCGATGCGTGCGCAGCCGGGAACGCGCCCACCGCGTCGTAGGCAAAGTCGTCCTCATCGAACGACAGCCGCAACTCGAACTGGCCACAAGCGAAAAGCGCATCGTCGACCAGGAACACCATCTGGTGCGGCCCCAGGCGATCCCCATTGAAAAAGGTGCCGTTCGACGAGCCCAGATCCTCCAACACGTAGCGACCTTCGTGCCAGATGATCCGCGCGTGCTGCCGCGACACGCTCTGCCCCGACGAGCGGATGAGGCAGGTGGCTTGGCGGCCGATGTAGACCTCAGGCTGGACGGCTCCGACCACCGCCTCCATCAACTCGCCTTCGTCGCTGTAGTAGTAGATGCGCGCCATCTTCGCCTCGCCGCCCAACGCCCGGCGATTCTGGCCAGGATGGCGGCGGGGCGCAAGCGCAGCGCAAGACCCGCGCACCGCAGAACGAAAACACCTCGTTCGATCGGCTACTTGACCACGACGCTCACCATCCGCCCCGGCACCACGATCACCTTGGCCACCACCTTGTCCGCCGTCCACTTGGCGACCTGCGGGTCGGCGAGCGCCACGCGCTCCAATTCTGCGGCGGCCGTGTCCTTGGCGACCACCACCTTGCCGCGCAGCTTGCCGTTGACCTGCACCGGGATCTCGACGGTGTCGTCCACGCACAGCGCCGGGTCGTGCGCTGGCCACGGCTGCCAGGCCAATGACGCGCAGTGGCCCAGACGCTCCCACAGTTCCTCCGACAGATGTGGCGCATAGGGCGCCAGGATCAACACGAACGGTTCGGCGACCGACCGCGGCAGATTCGGCAGGCGCACGAGATCGTTGAGCAACGCCATCATCGCCGCGATGGCGGTGTTCAGGCGCAGCTCGCGCGTGTCGTCGCCCACCTTGGCGATCGTCTTGTGCAGCGCGCGCAGGGTGGCGTCGTCGGCCGGCGCGTCGACCACGGGCTTGTCGAAAAGCGCCCACACCCGGTTCAAGAAGCGCCGCGTGCCGTGCAGCCCGGCGGTCGCCCAGGGTTTGACCGCCTCCAGTGGCCCCATGAACATCTCATAGAGCCGAAAAGCGTCCGCGCCAAACACCTGCAGCATCGCGTCGGGGTTGATGACGTTGCCGCGCGATTTCGACATCTTCTCGCCGTCCTCGCCCAGAATCATGCCCTGGTTGACCAGGCGCTGGAAGGGTTCGGCCTGATGGACCACCCCGCAATCGAAAAGCACCTTGTGCCAGAAGCGCGCGTACAGCAGGTGCAACACCGCGTGCTCGGCACCGCCGACATACAGGTCGACCGGCAGCCAGCGCGCGATGGCCTCCGGGCTCGCCAGGGCCGCCTCGTTGTTCGGGTCCAGGTAGCGCAGGTAGTACCAGCAACTGCCGGCCCACTGCGGCATGGTGTTGGTTTCGCGGGCGTACCATGCGCCTTGCTGGGTGAAGTAGCGCCACGCGTGGCACTTGGCCAACGGCGGCTCTGGATTGCCGGTCGGCGCGAAATCGTCGGTTTGCGGCAGGCGCAGCGGCAGTTCCGTCTCCGGGACCGGCATCGGCCGCTCGTAGTCAAGCCGCGCCGCGCCCTGCGCGATGAGCTGGGCCACGTCCGAAGGCTGCAACTGCCCATGTTGCAACGCGGTCCCGTCCCGTTCGACCACAGGGTAGAAGATCGGGATCGGCTCTCCCCAATAGCGCTGCCGCGAAAACACCCAGTCGCGCAGTTTCCAGTGGACCTTGGGCTCGCCCAGGCCGCGTTCGACCAGCCACGCCGCGATCGCGCGCTTGAACTGCGCAGTCGGCAGGCCCGTGAACGGCCCGCTGTCCAGGGCGACGCCGTCGTCGGTGTAGGCCGCCTGCAAGGGCTCTGGCAGGGGCTGACCCGTTGGGCTCACGACCTGGCGGATCGGCAACTCGTAGGCGCGCGCAAACGCGAAATCGCGGCTGTCGTGCGCCGGTACGGCCATGATCGCGCCGGTGCCGTAGCCGCCGAGCACGTAATCGGCCACCCAGATCGGAATCGGCGCGCCCGTGCACGGATGGATGGCCATGCGACCGCAAAACACCCCCGTCTTTTGCCGGCTGTCATCGGTGCGCTCCCGGTCGCTGCGACTGCGCGCAGCGGCCACATAGGCTTGGACCTCGCCGCGGCGGTCATCCGTCGTCATGGCCTCCACAAGCGGATGCTCGGGCGCCACCACCATGTAGGTGGACCCAAAAAGCGTGTCGGGCCGCGTCGTGTAGACCCGCAGGACCCCCAGCCCGCCTTCGATGGCGAAATCGACTTCTGCGCCTTCCGACCGGCCGATCCAGGTGCGCTGCTGCGCCTTGATGCCCTCGGGCCATTGCAGGCCGTCCAGATCGCCGAGCAGGCGTTCGGCGTAGGCGGTGATGCGCAACATCCATTGGCGCATCGGCATGCGCACGACCGGGTGGGCGCCGCGCTCGCTTTTGCCGTCGATGACCTCTTCGTTGGCGAGCACCGTGCCGAGCGCCGGACACCAGTTGACCGGGACCTCGGCGGTGTAGGCGAGGCCGCGCTTGAAAAGCTGCAAGAAGATCCACTGTGTCCATTTGTAGTAGCCCGGGTCGGTGGTGTCGACCTCGCGGTTCCAGTCGTAGCTGAACCCGAGTGCCTGGATCTGTTTGCGAAAGGTGGCGACGTTGGCGCGCGTGGTGATCGCCGGGTGGGTGCCGGTCTTGATCGCGTACTGCTCGGCCGGCAACCCGAACGCGTCCCAGCCCATCGGGTGCAGCACGTCGTGGCCGGTCATGCGCAGGTAGCGGCAATAGATGTCGGTGGCGGTGTAGCCCTCGGGGTGGCCGACGTGCAGGCCTGCGCCCGATGGATACGGAAACATGTCCAGCACATACGCCTTGCGTCGCGCAGCGTCGTTGCGCGCAGCGAAAATCGCCCCGGCCAGCCAGTGGCGTTGCCACTTGGCCTCGACGGCTGCAAAATCGTAGCCGTGGCGATGGGTTTCATGATTGTCGGGGTTCGTCGATTCGGCGGTCATCGCATAGGGTCCACGGCGCCCGGACGGGCGGGGCGCGTGCTATGCCCGGTTTTGCGGGCCGCTGCAAGCCCTTGCGCGTGGGCGGCGCGATCTGCGCCCACGCCCGGGGTGCGGACCGCAAAACGGGGTCTGGCCCCGACGGATCGAGATCACCCTTTTGCGGGGCCGCGGTCACGCCACGACGCCCTGGCGGGCGAGACGGAACATCGGTCGGGGCCAGGGCCTGGGCCTGCACCTGTCCGGCGCAGCCGGCTGACCGTGAGAGCTCTGCACGGTCGCAGTCTCCGTGGTGGTGGAGATGGGCCGCAGCCGGGCGCCCGACTCCGAAATTCCGCCCTTGCCATGCAGGATGGTGCCTCGCCTGGCTCTCAGGGTCAGCCGGCGCCGAATCCGCGATAGCGGTGGCCCCCGACGATGGCGCCGGACAGGATCAGGAACAGGTACAGGGTCAGGACCTGACCCAATCCCTCGTACGAGCGCCCAGATCCGACACTGTCACTGTGCCTGGGCCTGCACCTGTCCGGCGCAACCGGCTGACCCTGAAGCCCTCGCCTGGTCGCGCTGTCCGTGGTAGTGCAGGACATCCGCAGCCGCGTCGTTAGGAACCACACCCCCACGCGCGTCCATTCCTTGACATCCCCCACCCGCTGCCGCACCCTGCCGGCCCCGCACCCTTGTCCGTCCTGCGCATCGGTCGATGAAATCCCAACATATCCGCAACTTCTCGATCATCGCCCACATCGACCATGGCAAGTCGACGCTCGCCGACCGCATTCTTGAAGTCACCGGCGCCGTCGAGGCCCGCGACATGCAAGAGCAGTTCCTCGACTCGATGGACATCGAGCGCGAGCGCGGCATCACCATCAAATCGCAGGCCGTGCGCCTGAACTACCGCGGCGACGACGGCAAGGACTACGTCTTCCACCTCATCGACACGCCCGGCCACGTCGATTTTGGCTACGAGGTCTCGCGGTCGCTCGCCGCGTGCGAAGGGGCGCTGCTGGTCGTCGATGCCTCGCAGGGCGTCGAGGCGCAGACCCTGGCCAACGTGTACTTGGCCATCGACCAGGGCCTGGAACTGGTGCCCGTCATCAACAAGATCGACTTGCCGGCGGCCCGACCCGACGACGCGGTGCAGCAGATCGAGGAAGGCATCGGCATCGACGCCTCGCACGCCGTGTTCGCCTCGGGCAAGACCGGGATCGGCATCCACGAAATCCTCGAAGCGGTGGTCCGGCACATCCCGCCGCCCGATGGCGATCCCGACGGACCGCTGCGCGGGATGGTGTTCGACAGCCAATACGACAACTACCGCGGTGTGTTGGTGCAAGTGCGCATCGTAGACGGGTCGGTCAAGAAGGGCGACCGCGTCTATTTCATGGAGTCCGGCACCGAATACGAGGTGCTCGAAATCAAGGTCCGCACACCCAAGGACGTGGTGGTCGAGCAGTTGAACCTGGGCGAAACCGGGGTGCTCATTTGCGGCATCAAAGCGGTGCGCGACGTGCAGGTCGGCGAGACCATCACGCACGCCAAACGCAAGGCCACCACGGCGCTGCGCGGCTTCAAGAAAGTCCAGCAGATGGTGTTCTCGGGCATCTTCCCGGTCGAGTCGCACGACTACGAGAAACTGCGCGACGCCATCGAGAAACTGGCGCTCAACGACTCGGCGTTCTCGTGGGAGCCCGAGACTTCTTCGGCGCTCGGCTTCGGCTTTCGCTGCGGCTTTCTTGGGCTGCTGCACATGGAGGTGTTCCAGGAACGCCTGGAACGCGAGTTCGACGTCGACCTCATCACCACCGCGCCGAGCGTGGTCTATCGCGTCCACAAGACCGACGGCGTGCTGCTCGAAATGTCCAATCCGGGCGACCTGCCGCCGACCGGCGACATCGAGGCCATCACCGAACCCATCATCCGCGCCACCATCCACACGCCCGCCGAGTTCATCGGGCCCATCGTCAAGTTGTGCACCGACCGCCGCGGCCAGCAGAAGGACATGCGCTACTTGTCGCAGAACCGCGTCGTCATCGACTACGAATTGCCGCTGGCCGAGATCATCTTCGACTTCTTCGACAAGCTGAAGACGGCGACGCGCGGTTACGCCAGCCTGGACTACGAGTTCAAGGAGTTCCGCGCCGACGACCTGGTCAAGCTCGACATCTTGCTGCACAACGAGGTGGTGGACGCGCTCTCGGTCATCGTTCACAAGGACAAGGCCTACGACAAGGGTCGGGCCCTGGCCGAGCGGTTGCGCAAGGTCATTCCGCGCCAGCAGTTCGACGTGGCCATTCAGGCGGCGGTCGGCGCGCGCATCATCGCCCGCGAAACGGTCAAGGCCGTGCGCAAGGACGTGACCGCCAAATGTTATGGCGGCGACATCAGCCGCAAGCGCAAGCTGCTCGAGCGCCAGAAAGAGGGCAAGAAGCGCATGAAGATGGTGGGCACGGTCGACGTGCCGCAAGATGCGTTTCTCGCCGTGCTGAGCACCGACGACGACTGACGCTATGGCTTCTTCGGCTTCTTCTTCTTGTCGTCGTCATCGTCGCCCCCGCCCGGCTTGACCGAACGGTAGGCTTGCGCCGCGACCTGCAGGGTGTGGTCGTAGCCGAGCGCACCGTATCCCGGCCCCGCCCGCAAAAGCGCCGCCTGGGTCCAGTCGGAGTTTGCCAACGCTGCGCGCAGATCGTCGTGGCCCTGCACGAGGCCCACCAGCGCGTCGACTTGCGCCGCCGGACCGGCCTGCAGGGCATCGTGCATGGCCTGGGGCGACGGAAAGCCGGCGATTTCCGCCTCCTGGCCGCTGACTTGGCCCACGCCCATGCGCAGCGCCCGGTGGGCCGCCAGGTCGTCGTGACCGCGCGCTTGGTCGAAGCTGGCGTACTCGGCGGCCTGGTCGCGGTGGGTCGCCACCAGCCAGCGGCCGGTCTGGCTGAAGAACACGAACGGCTCGAAGCGCACCGGCATCTTGTCCGCGGTGGTGGGCGAAGGCCGCGCAAGGTACTGGCGCTCGGTCAGCACGATGGCCGCGAGCGCCGACTCGGGCACGCCCAACCGCCCGGCGCCCCGCTGCAAGCTCGGGCCGTGCTGGTCGCGCAACTCGGCGGCCTGACGGTGCAATTCCGTTTGGAGCGGCTGGGACGGCGCCGCGGGCAAGGCAGCAGGTGTCGCCTCCGGCCGCATCGAACGCAGTGCCTGGGCTCCCAGGTACCGGTGACCGGCCGCGGCGTCGGTGGCGGCCGCGGGCGTCTGCGCACGGGCGGGCGACGCAGGCTTGCTGGCGCTGCCGGGCTTGCCGCGCGCGTCAGGTTTGAAGGCCCCGCCCCGGGCGCTCTGGTTGTCCTTGGTCATGGCGCGGTCCCGGGCCGAGGCCCCAGCGGCGTTTTGCCACGGCCGCCCCAAGGTTGGCAATTGCGGCGACGTGGAGGCAAGATGGGCGGTCGCCGGCCACGGCGCTTTTGACCTTTCGCACGGTCGCGGGTCTATGGCGCGGGAGTCGCCCGATGACCGATTTTGCTTCTACTGGCGCGTTCGCAGACCTGGCCCACGATGTGCCCGATGCCCGCGACCTTGCACCGGCGCTGTTTGGCAGCACAGAACCGCACGCTGCGCTTCAGCGACCGGCCGCCCTGGCGCATCCGGGCGCGCCGATCGCGTCCACCGCGGAGCGCCGCGTGATCCCGAGCGACGAAGCGCAGTTGGCCGAGCGGTTCCGCAGGGGCGACCGTGCGGCGTTCGCGGAGTTGGTCCGCCGCCACCAGCGCATCGCCTACGCCGTCGTGTGGCGGGTGGTGCGCAACGACGAGGACGCCAAAGACATCGCGCAAGCCGCGTTCGTGCGGGCTTGGCAAAGCGCTGACGGCTTTCGCGGCGATGCGAGTTTTCGAACTTGGGTGCTGCGCATCGCCGGCAACCTCGCGCTGAACCACGTGCGGGATCGCGGTCGATGGCGCGCCGACCCGATCGACGACAACACCGGCGATGCCACACCGCTCGCCCCCGAACTGCTCGGCGACGCAGAGACCCAAGCCCAGGTTGCCCGCGCGATCGAGACGCTGCCGCCGCGCCAGCGCCTGGTCGTCGAGCTGCGCGTGCAAGAGGGCCTGTCATTCGCCGAGGTGGCCGAGGCCACCGCCAGCAGCGAGGACGCCGCCAAGGCCAACTTCCATCACGCGCTGAAGCGGTTGCGCGCGTTGCTTGCCCCGACCGCCCACTGAATCCTCGGAGCCATGCCATGACCTTCAAGCCTGAATCCCACACCCTGGCGCATCCCCCGCCGTCCGAGTTGCCGCCCGCCGAATGCTCGGCCTGCGCGCCGCTGATCGCACTGTTTGCCGACGACGCCCTGGATGCCCTCCAGGCTGCCGCGGTGGCCGCCCATGTGCGCACTTGTCCGTCGTGTGCCCTGGAGGTCAGGCAGCTCCGCGCGATCCTGATGGGCGTCCGCGACGTCGGCGAGCGCGATCGCCCGCACCTCGGCACCAAGGCCTGGCAGCAGTTCGAGGCCGATGTGTTGGCGCACGTCGACGCGCTGCCCGCCCGCCGCCGTTGGCAGGCGCCCGCGCCAATGCGCTGGGCGGGCGGCCTGGCCCTTGCCGCGGCGCTGGTTGCCCTGGCGGTCACGCCGGTACAGCACTGGTTGGCGGGCGGGCCGATGCAGGCCGAGGAGCAGGTCGATTCTCGCGCGCTGCTCGGCTCGGCCAACGAGGCGGTGGCCACCGACCGCGCGTTCGTCGACGATCTGGCCGCCAGCGACGACGATCCGCTCGACATGCTCGACGAACTCGAGGACCTCGACGACATCGACCTCGACGCACTGGGCACGGCGCTCGACGACGAAGCCCACAACGGCCAGGGGGCCTAGCGTGATGCCGTGTCTTGACCTTGCGCGCCGCGCCGTCGGGCCGGCGCTGCTCGCCTCGGTCGCCACCCTTGCCGTCGGCCGCGCGCAAACGCCCACGCCTGCTCCCGCGCCGGTCCGTCCCG
>VGRO01000230.1 GCA_016875335.1 Deltaproteobacteria bacterium
CCAGCTTGAGCCAACGCGCGAGGCGTGCGCGCTTGCGGCGGCGGGCGCGGGCCGGCGCGGCGGGTTCGGCCGGGCAAGGTTCGGGCGGGTCGGACATGGCCACCTCCTGGAATACGCAGCGGGGGATCGCCACCGATGCGCTTGAATTATCTTCTGTTTCCTTGGGCGAACGCCGCCCGCGGTGGGGGTTGGGGCGGCAAGTATCAGGGGATGCGGTCAGGGCGTAAAGCCCCGCGTGCCGGCCGCGGCGCGCTGGTTCATGGCGGTGATGGTGCCGACGGTGCTGCTGGTGACGGTGGTGCAGGCCCGCGCCAACCGCCGGGCCGCCCAAGACCTGGCGGTGCGCGTGGCTGCGGCAGCCCAGCAAGCGGCGATGCAGCAAGCGCGCTTCCACGAGGTGCGGGCAGAGCTCGACGCGGTCATCCGGCCGCTGGGCGGCATGCAGGGTCCTTTCACCGGCCACATGGCGGGCGCCTACCGGCTGGGCGCAGTGGTGGGCCGCGGGGGGTACGGTGAAGTCTACTCGGCGCTGACCGCCGGAGGGGACGCGGCCGCGGTCAAGGTTCTGCGCACGACATGGCTGACCGACGACGAAGCGCTGGCGCGGTTTCGCCGCGAGACCGACATCGCCCGCCAACTGAGCTCGCCGCATCTGGTCCAGTACCTCGGCGCCGGCACGCTGGCGGCGGGCGAGCCCTACCGCGCCATCGTCAAACGGATCATCGACGGCACGTTCTGACCGCGGCGGCGCAGGTGGGCTGTCGTGCGAGGGGGTGTGCGCTGTTCCCGGCCCTGTGCCTGTCCCTGGGCTGTCCGGCGCCGCTTTGGGGGACGCCTCCGACAGCGCCGGTTTGGCGCCGGCTGAGCCTGTGGGCCGGGCGGGGCGCGGTCTTGCGAGGATCCGCGGACATTGCCGCGTCGGGGATCTGTGTGCGAATGGCCTCTGGTGCCACGGCCGTTGCGACCGTGCAGCGCTTTGGGGGTCAGCCGGCTGGGCCAAACCGCTGCAATCGGGGCGGGACCCTCGCCTTGCCCCTGCCCGCGCCCGCGGTACCATGCCCCAGCGCATGGGCGCAGACCGCGCCCCGACCCGGCCCGCGCACCGCCCGTTCGCAAGGAGTTCGCCATGCCAACCCGTTTGCCCGTCGCCTGCGCCGCATCGTTCCTCGTGGCCGCGACTGCCGAAGCGGCGTGGTTCACCGAGGCCACGGAGCGCTTGGGCGCACCACAACCCTGCGCGGGCAAGGGCTGCTACAGCAACTACGTGCTCATGGCCGACTTGGACGGCGATGGCGACCTCGATATCGCGTTCGCCAACGGCGGCGGCTACTACGTGGCCGGCAAGGCCGAGCCGCTCGCGCTGTACCAGAACACCGGCAAGGGCCAGTTTGTGTTGCGCACGCAAGACGCGCTTGGCGGTTTCCAGGGCCGGCTGCGCCAGGTGGCCGTGGGCGATGTCGATGGCGACGGCGACCTGGACCTCGTGGCGCCCGACAGTTGGGGGATGCAGCCCGATGCGCTGTTCATCAACCAGGGCGATTTCAAGTTTGCGAACCAGGGGCCCGCGCGCCTCGGCACATCGTCGCGGGCGGCTGGCGCGCGTTTCGGCGACCTCGATGGCGACGGCGACCTCGATCTGGTGCTGACCGATTGGGGCAAAAAGCCCTTCACTTCCATGGGGACGGCTCGGGTGTACCTCAACGACGGCACCGGCCATTTCGCCGAACTGCCGGCGGCCGTCCCGCAAAACACCCAGTCCATCGGCACCGGGCCCATCGACCTCGACCTGTTGGATGCCGATGGCGACTTCGACCTCGACCTGCTGCTCGCCAGCCGCCAAGGCGAGTCGCTGTTGTTCCGCAACGCTGGCGACGGGACGTTCGTGGACGCCAACGCCGACTTGCCCGACCAGCCGGGCCCCTACGTGTACGGCCCCGATCCGTGCGACGTGGACGGCGACGGCGACCTGGACCTTTGGCTCGACAACGGCGGCCCCAAGTTGGCCGAGCAGTTGCTCATCAACGGCGGCAAGGGCGTTTTCGTCGACGAGTCGCAGCAACGCGTCGTAGGCAACCCCAATGCAGACGACAATGAAGTCCAATGTGTCGATCTCGACGGCGACGGCGATCTTGACGCCATCGTCGCATCGCTGTCGGACGAGGAGCGCGGGCTGTTCAACGACGGCAAGGGCTATTTCTCGTTCGTCAAGGGTCTGTTTCCCGCCAAGGGCGATCCGACGCTCGGTCTGGACCTCGGCGACGTCGACGGCGACGGCCGTCTGGACGCGGTGACGGCCCAAGGCGAAAGCGGCGACTTCACCAACCGTTTGTACCTGGGCGGCGACGACCAGGCCGTGGACACGATGCCCCCCGTCTTTCGCGCGATTGCGCCGCTGCCGGCGGAGGCGACCAGCAGCGTCGAGGTGCGGTTTGCCGTGCGCGACCGGACGACCACCGACCTCGGCCCGCGCCTGCACAAGGCGTGGGCGCAGGTCAAGGGCACCAACGCGCAGGTGGCCAAGGCGACGTTCGCAGGCGGCGACTTGTTTCGAGCGGTCCTGTCGTTGCCCGGACCCGGCACCTGGGGAGTCGAAGTCTGCGCCATCGACCAGGCCGGCAACGCGGCATGCGCGCAGGCGGGCACGGTCGCGGTGCCGGGGGCTCAGCCCAGCCTGGATGCATCGGTCGGGCCGGTCGCCGATGCGGGCGGTGCGGACGATGCCCTTGGACAAGCCGATCCCGGCGCTGCGGCGGGCGTGCAAACGGCCGCGGCCCGCAAGGCGGACAGCGGTTGTTCGGCGCGGGGCGGGTCGTCCGCCCGAACGCTTGCAGCGGTCTGCTTGCTTGCGTGTGCCGCGGTCGGGTGGCGGCGCTCGCGCTGCGACAGGGGCGGCAGGGCGGGCGCGAGGCCGCGCGCCGAGTAGGAGCCTGTCGGACTATCGTCCGACAGGCTCCGTGCTGGTTGCGATCGGGGCGGCGCCCAAGAACTGCCTGAAGTGTTTTCAGGCAGTTTCGGTCGCTTTCGATCCGCTTGGGCACCCCGTTCGACGGGCAGGTGTAGCCGTCGCTGCCGTGGTGGGCAGATGCCGCCTCTGTGACCATCGGATGGCGCCGTTCACGGTCCTGGGGTCGCAGCCGCGCGGCGCCGCCAGGCGGGGCATGCGTGACCGCCGTCTTTTGCCCCAGCCATCAAGCCGCGCGCAGTCACGGCGCTGTCACACGGACCCAATCCCACCTTGCGCGGGGCGGCCCTGCGCCCAAGAATCCAAACTCTTGCGCCTCGCGGCCGGCCACGATGCCCGTTCGCGCCCCTGGCGCCGGGGGCCCCATGTCGCTCACCACCTTGCGCGCCGTGCACGCGCTCGCCGCATTGGGCGTGTGCTGCGCCGTCGCCTGCCGCGCCGAACTCCTGCCCGATGCCCCCGCCGAGGACGCCAGCGGGAGGCGCCGATGCAGCGGATGCCGGGGTCGCCGATGGGGACGCCGTCGCCAGCGAACTCGCCCCCGATGTGGACGCGGCGGATCCTGCGCCGGAAACGGAACCGGATACCACCCCAGACACCGCGGCGGAGATGGGGCCCGACGGCGGCGAGACCGACCCGGATGTGGCCGACGGGCAACCCGAGACCTCGCAAGATGCCGACGCGGCGCCCGAAGCCGTCGACGTGGCGCAGGGGGTCCAAGACGCCGACAGTGCGGACGCCGAGGCCGGCGCGGACACGGCCGACGTGGATGCACCTGCGCCGGACGCGGCCGGGGAGGTTGCAGAGAGCACCGAGGTGGACGCAGTGGGAACGATCGAGGTCATCGACGCCGCCGACGCCCCTGCCGAAACCGTCGCCGACAGCGACACCCTTGGCGAAGCCGACAGCGCGGCGGCCCCCGATGTGGCCGACGTCGCGGACGCAGGCGACACCGGGCCGGATGCGCCCGACGCCGGCAGCGACGCGACCGCGGACGCCTGCGCCACACTGGCTTGCGACGACAACAACGCATGCACCGCCGACGGGTGCGCGAATGGGGCGTGCACCCACGCGCCGGCCGCCGCGGCGTGCGACGACGGCAACGCATGCACCGAGGGCGATGCGTGCAAGGACGGCGCGTGCAGCCCCGGCGCGGCCAAGAACTGCGACGACGGCAACGCGTGCACTGCCGACACCTGCGCGCCCAAGACCGGGTGCACATCGTTGGGGTTGCCGGCGACGGTCACCTGCACCATCCCGGATAGCTGCGGCGGCGCGTGCGAGGAAGGCAAATGCGTCGCTGTGGCCGACAAGGTCTTCAGCAAAGTGCTGCCGAACACGGCCAGCGACTACGGCCGCGACGTCCTGCCCCTGGCCGATGGCATGCTGTGGGCCGGCACCACCAGCACCAACACCAAGGGCGGCTTCGACGGGTGGCTGTACCGCACCGACCCCGCCGGCAAGCTCGTCTGGGAACAGAAGTACGGCGGCGCCAACAACGACTGGCTGCACCGGGCGCTGCCGTACTCGGACAGCTTCGTGTTCGTCGGCACCACCCAGAGCAAGGGCGCGGGCAACAGCGACGTGTGGTTCATCCGCACCGATCTCAAGGGCGCGGTCCTGTCGGAGCGGACGTATGACGGCGGCCAGACGGACGAGGGTCTCGCCATCGTACCGTTTGCGCCCAACGGCGGCTGGCTGGTATTTTGGCGCAGCAAGTCCCAGTCGTACGACACCAAATACCAAGCTCGCGTCGAGGTCACCGACGCCAATGGCAACTCGGGGACCTCGGTGATCCTGTCGCAACAGGCCGAGGGCGATGTCGAACCGCAGTTCGCAGCAGTCAGCGGCAGCAGTGTGTTCGTGGCCGGCACCACCAAGGTCGGCAGCGCGCCGGCAACGGTGTGGCTGCGCACACTGACGCTCAGCTACCCGCCCAAGCCCCAGTGGAAGTTCAACCTCGGGCCCTTTGGCGCGGAACCTGAACTGGCCCTGACCGCCGCGCCCGGCGGCGGCGCCGTGGTGGCGATGACCGGAACCCAGCAGGGCCTCGGCGGTCAGGCGCGCGTCGTACGCTTCGACGCCAACGGCATGGTGCTGTGGGACAAGCTGTTGGGCGGGGCGGGTGCCGAGTTGCCGCGTGCGCTGGTGCAGGCGGGCAGCGGGTTCGTGCTCGCCGGGGCGACGACCACAAATTCAGCGGGAAGCTGGGATGGCTGGTTGGCGCGCTTGACAGGCAACGGCGACGTCGTGTGGAGCGCGACACTGGGCACCGCCGCCGAAGACATGCCCCATGGGGTCGCCGTGTTGCCCACGGGTCTGGCGCTGGTCGGACACGCTGCGACGGCCGCCAACAGCGACCTGTGGCTGGCGCGCACCGATGCCTGGGGCCACGCCAGTTGCAAGACGGCGGGCAAGTGCTTGGACGTGGCGGAGGCGGGGTGTGACGACAACCTGCCGTGCACCCACGACCTGTGCGACAGCCAGAAGGGCTGCACGGCGGCGGTTGCGCCCGATGGGGTCTCGTGCGGCGACGAAAAAGCGTGCGTGGCATCGGCGTGCGCAGCCGGCACATGCGTGGCGGGAAAACCCAAGCTATTTTCGGTGTCGTCGCCCTTCGGCAGCGTAGCCGTGCCCAATGGCGCGGGCTGGCTGGTCGCGGTCGCCGGCGACAAGGGGGGCGCGAGCCTGGTGCAGTTCGGCAAGCAGGGCGACCAGGTGCCGCTGGGCAAGGTCACGGCGACCAATGGCAAGGTCGAGGCGTACGCTGCCCCCGATGGGTTCGTGACGGTCAAGAACAACCAGGTCGCCAAGTACGACGTCGCGGGCAAGAAGTTGTACGAACTCAACCCGAACCCTTGGAACTACACCGGCGTCTACCTTGTCATTCCCGACGTCACCGGCGGCGCGGCCGTGGTCGCGATGTATTCGTCCTGCAGCGGGAACGGCCACAATGTCAATCTGGTCGACGGCACCGGCACCTTCCTCGCCTACCTGGGCAGCGGCTGCTCGGGCAGCGTAGTGCGCGGGATCGCCGTCGCCGACCGCGGCGCCGTCCTGCTCGCCGGTCAGGGCGGGCATTCCCTCATCACCTGGAAAGTCGGCGCGGCGGCCAACCAGGCACAGGGCCCGTCGGCGTCCCCGTCACCGGGCGGTGCCAACGGCGGCAGCCTGCAATCGCTGGAAGTCACGGCCGACGGCGGCTGGCTGCTCGGCGGCGCCGCGTGGGACAACCCGTCCGGCGGCGGGCAAGCCGTACTGCTGCGGATCGACGCGACCGGCCAGCAGACGATGACGTTGCGCTTCGGCGAGAAGACCAGCAACAACTACGCGCCGATGGTCAAGGCCGCGCTGGAAGTGCCAGGGGGCTACGTCGTATATCAGGTCAAGCCGAACAACAACTACAAGAACAGCATCGCCATGGTCACCTCTGCGGGCACGGTGTTGTGGGAGCGGCCGTTCGGGGCGGACGCCACACGCATCCACGCCGCTGGCAACGGTTTCGCTTTCCTGGGTCCCTCCGGCGCGATTGCGACCGTCGATGCCTGGGGCCATGCGGACTGCCCGAAATCTGGAATCTGCTTTTCCACCCCGCCGGCCGGATGCGTGGACACCGACCCGTGCACGCTCGACGTCTGCAACGGTCCCGGCGGCTGCGTGTCCTTGCCCGCCCCAGACAAGACCCCCTGCGGCACCACCAACTACTGCAAAGCCGTCAAGTGCACGCCCAAGACCTCGACCTGTGCCGATCAGACCACCGCCGTTTACGTGGGCGACGACGGGTTCGGCTGGACCAGTTGCTTTGCCGAGTTCCCGGCCTGGGGTGTCGGTCCCGATGCGCCGAGCGGCTGGCAGCAGGTCGGCACGCCAGGCGACGGCGTGGTCGCCGACCCGCTGACGGGCCGGCAGTGGATGCAGAGCAGCTACTCCGGCACCTTCGCCGACGTCGTGTCCGCGTGCAGCAAGGCAAAGGCGGGCGGCAAGACCGACTGGCGCCTGCCCACGCGCACCGAGTTGCGGTCGCTGGTGGACTACACCAAGGCCAGCAAACCGTTCGCCGTCAGTCTGGCCAATGCTGGGTCGCAGGCCTACTGGAGTGCCACGCCCGCGGCCGGCGTCGCTGGCGCGCGTTGGACGGTCGATTTCGACACCGGAACCACGGACTACTCGTCAGAAGCGAACCAAAAGGCGGCCAAATGCGTACGCGGACCCTGACCCTGACCCTCGGCATCCTCACGGTCGCCGCGCTGGCCGTGCCCACGGCAGCCAAGGCGCCGGCCGGCCGGTTTGCCACTACCGCCGACACCGCCGCCGATGCGGCGACCAAGCTCGTCTGGCAGCGCAGCACCTGGCCGGCCTTGCACGACTGGAAAGGCGCGTGGGCCGCTTGTGATGTCTCCGACCTCGCCGGCAAGACCGACTGGCGGCTGCCTACCGCACGCGAGTTGGAGTCGATCCTGGACCTGGGCGAGACCAGCCCGGCCGTGGACACCGCCGTGTTCGTGAACTGCAAGCCGGCCAAGTACTGGACGGCGTCGGATGTGGTCGGCACCAAACAGTACTTCGTCGTGGACTTTTCGAACGGAATGGTGCTGACGCACCTGGGGACCGAGATTGCGGCGTATGTCCGGTGCGTGCGCGGGCCGTAGTGGATGGCAATTCAAGAAGTCGATCGCTCTGGCATCGAGACGGAGCCGCGCGTCGGACCTTTGGTGCGCGAACTGGCGACCCACCGCTACTGGTTTCGGTAGCCGGCCGACCTTGCAGGCGCCCGCGGCGGCAGTATCCGGGGGCGCTGGCCGCCGGCCTTGACTACTCCACCAACACCTTGGGCGCATCGACGCGGGCCTTCTTGGGCGCGCTCGGCTTGGGCTTCTTGAGCTTGTCGGCAGGCGACGCTGGATCGGCGGCTGCTGCGGGGGGCGGGGCGTCCTTGGCGGGCGATGGCGCGGGTCCGGCGTTTGGCGCACCATCGGCCGCGGCGGGCACAGCGGCGGGCGCAGGCTTGGTGGGCTCCGAGGCAATGGCGGCGGGTGCGGGCGGTGCGGGCGAAGGGATCGGCTCGGCCTGCGGCGGTTGTGGCGGTTGCGCG
>VGRO01000231.1 GCA_016875335.1 Deltaproteobacteria bacterium
GAGCCGAAGAAGGCCAGCGGCCAAATCGATATTCGGGCGCAGGCGTTCTTGCGCGGGGAGATCGGCTACGCCGCCAAGCTGTGCGCCGAGCAGGTGGGCTGCGTCGTCGACCTGGCGGCATACACCCAGGCGTTCGGCGAGAAGCTGTGGCCGTTCTACACCAATTCGATCGGCATCAAGGGAATCGGCACCTGCCCGTCGACGTGCGGCAACGGCAAGCAAGACGGCGAGGAGACCGACGTCGATTGCGGTGGCGCCTGCGCCCAACTCGAGTCGGGCAGGTGCAAGGTCGGCCAGGGTTGCAGCCAGACCTTTGACTGTGCCGGCAAGGACGTGAGTTGCAACCCGCAGACGAAGAAGTGCGCCGACCTCGGCTGCGGCGACGGCCAAAAGGGCAAGCAGGAGTCGGACGTCGACTGTGGCGGCTGGTGCTCGAAGAAGTGCAAGGTCGATCAGACGTGCTGGCGCGACCAGGACTGCAGCGACCCCTTGAAGCCGACCGGGAATTTCTGCCAGCCCGGCTCGGGCGGCTCGTCGTTCGGCAAGTGCGCCAAGGCGGAGTCGATGTGCGGCAACGGCAAGCTCGACGCCGAGCACGAGACCGACGTCGACTGCGGCGGCAGCTGCAGTGTGGCGCTGGGCAGGGCCAAGGCCGCGTGCCCGATTGGCGCCGGCTGCCGCCTGTGGTTCGACTGCCAACAGGCGACGGGCGGCGGCGGGACGTGCATCGGCGGCCGCGAATTCCACGGCGGAGGCGACGGCCAGGACAAATTCTTGCTGACGTCGCCGCCGTGGCCGCTGACCGCGGAAGGACCGCTCAGCCGCGGCATCTGCATGCCGATTCCGCCCGCGCAAGAACCCGGTGCGCCGCCGGTGTGCGACACCGTCGACCTCAAGGGCGCCCCGGTGCTCCTGGGTGGCAAGGACCCGGTCGTCTTCGGTCCGGGCATGCCGGTGCCCAAGGAGACGTGGCCGCCGCCCAAGCCGAGCTGGCCGCCGTCGGGTGCGAGTTTCGCGCACGCATTGGTGAGTTGCGGCGGCCCTTGCGCAGCCATCGCGCCGCCCCCAGGCAAGATGGGCGGTTGCGTGCTGTCGTTGCTGCCCATCACCTATGGGCCGGCGTCGCCGGTGAACCTGTACGCACGCTGCGGCGCCCAGGCCTTCACGTGCCCGATCTCCAGTGAACCGATCTGTGGCAAGACGGGACCAGTGGACGTTTTTCAGCTGAACACCTGGGCCAATTGGCCGCTCGGCAAAGTCAATTGCGGTTGCAGCGCCGACCTCCAGTGCGACAGCCAGAAGTGCGAGAACGGAAGTTGCGTCGGCAACCACTGCGTCGACAAGCAGTGGAACGGCGACGAGACCGACGTCGACTGCGGCGGCAGTTGCAAGACCAAGTGCGGCCTCGGCAGCAAGTGCAGCAAGGGCACCGACTGCGAGGGCGGACCGGGCTTTGCCGTATCGCTCAGTTGCGGCGCAGCGGGCACCTGCCAGCCCACCTGCAACGACGGCTACCAAAGCGCCAGTGAGACCGACGTCGACTGCGGCGGGAGCAAATGCGCGGCGCGGTGCGGCGTGGGGCAGAAGTGCCTCGCCAACGCCGACTGCGGCAAGGGCCATGTGTGCCTCGACCAGGGCAAGGGCCTGCGCTGCTCGGACCTCTGCCTCGACGGCAAGCAGTCGGTCGTGGAAACGGGCCTCGACTGCGGCGGCCCCTGCCCCAAGTGCCTTGGCGAGCCGTGCAAGTCCGGCGGCGACTGCAAATCTGCCATCTGCAACGCCAAGGCCAACAAGTGCGTCGCCACCTACTGCGAGGACGGCAAGTGGCAGAACAACGAAGTGGGCATCGACTGCGCCGGCACCTGCCCGAGCCTGTGCGCGGCAGGCAAGACCTGCATGGAGGACGCCAACTGCCTGCAGGACCTGTACTGCAAGCCCGGCCCCGGTAGCCCGGACAGCCCCGGCAAGGGCTGGTGCACGGGCCCCACCTGTGACGACGGCGCGCAGAACGGCAGCGAATCCAGCATCGACTGCGGCGGCAAAAAGTGCCCGGGTTGCCCGACCGGCAAGGCCTGCAAGTCGCATGCCGACTGCCTCGGCGGCGCGTGCAGCCCCACCGGCAAGTGCCTCGACACCTGCAAGAACCTGAAGCAGGACGGCAACGAGACCTTCATCGACTGCGGCGGCGGATCCTGCAAGCCCTGTTCGCAAGGCCTGGCCTGCAAGGTCGGCTCCGATTGCCTGACCGGCGTTTGCCTCGGAGGCAAGTGCGCCACCGACAGCATGGCCAATTGCCAAGACGGCAAGCTCAGCCCCGGCGAGGTGGACGTCGACTGCGGCCACACCTGCTGGGTCAAGTGCGCCGTCGGCAAGAAATGCCAGTACGCCATCGATTGCCAGAGCGGCATTTGTGGCGCGGGCAAGACCTGCGTCGCCAGCCTTTGCGACGACGGCAAGCAGAACGGCGATGAGAGCGACGTCGACTGCGGCGGTTCCGCCTGCAAGCAGTGCCTGCAAGGCGGCAAGTGCTTTGGCGACGGCGACTGCAAGACCAGCGCGTGCAGCGCAGGCAAGTGCGCGGCCAGCAAGTGCTCGAACGGCGTCCACGACGGCGGCGAGACCGACGTCGACTGCGGCGGCCCGTGCGCCCAGAAGTGCGGGCTCGCCAAGGGCTGCGGCAACCTGGCCGACTGCCAGGCGGGGCTGTACTGCAACGGCAAGGTCTGCGTCGCCAGCACCTGCGAGGACAAGGTCCAGAACTTCGGCGAGAGCGACGTCGACTGCGGCGGTCCGTGCACAACCAAGTGTTCGACGTCGAAGAAGTGCACCGCTGGCGGCGACTGCGCCAGCGGCATCTGCTCGGCCAAGCTCGTCTGCGCGACCACCACCTGCGATGATGGCAGCAAGAACGGCAGCGAAACCGACATGGATTGCGGCGGCACCTGTGCTGCGAAGTGCGCGATCGGGCAAGCGTGCAAGTCCGGCAGCGACTGCGCGGGCGGAGTCTGCTCGACCGCCAAGTGCGCCGGCACGGCCCCCAAGCTGACATCGCTCGGCGCAAGCAGCGGTGTGGCGGGCAGCAGCCTGACGCTGGCCGGCGAGAACTTCTCAGCCGAGGCGAGCGAGAACAGCGTGCTGTTCGGCACCACCCAGGCCCAGGTGACCGCGGCGAGCGCGACGGCGCTGACGGTGACCGTGCCCGCCGTGACCTCGAACGCCGCCCCCTACGACGTCAAGGTCACGATCAACGCCAAGGTCAGCGCCTCCCTGCCGTTCACCGTGCTGCCCCGCATCACCACCATCGCGGGCGGCGACGCGGGCTTTGGCGGCGACAACGGTCCGGCGCAGGCGGCCAAGCTCAAGGCGCCGGTCGGTGTGGCGGTCAACGCGACCGGGCACCTGGCCATCGGCGACGGGGGCAATGGCCGCATCCGCTTCGTGCCGTCCAAGGATGGCGACTACTTCGGGATGCCGATGCAGGCCGGCACCGTCCATACGGTGGCTGGCGGCGGCACGGGCGGCAGCGCCGTGGTCGGAACCGCCGCTTCCCTCAAGGACATCCGCAGCCTCTACCTCACCGACGCGGGCGACATCGCGATCGCGGACGCGGCGGCGCAGGGCGGCGACACCGCCTGGCTCCTGTCCAGCGTGACCGGCAGCAACTACGGCCTGTCGATGAAGGCCGGGTTCCTGTATGCCCTGGTCGGACCGGCCTTCCACGGCACGTGGGAGTGGACCAAGACGTCCTATCCGAGCGCAAAACCGCCGAGCTGCTTCCTGGCGGCGGCCGTCCCGCATCCCAGCGGTCTCTTGCTCGTCGATACGTGCAACGGCGACCTCTACCAGACCGGCGCCGACTTCGACAACGGCACGGTGATGTTCGCTGGCCTCTCGAGCGGGACGGTGTTCGGCGAAGCGGTGACCACCGGGAACGTCAAGCTCGTGGAGGGCAACGGCAAGAAAGGCCAAAACGGCGGCATCCTCTTCCCCACATCGGTCGCGGTGGCGAACGCCCAGGCCTCGGGTGGCGATCTCTACGTCACCGATCAGACGCTGGACGTGGTGATGTTCCGGCCCGGCAAGGCCGGCAGCTACTTCGGCCAGTCGATGCAGGCAAACATGCACTACTGGATCATGAACGAGACCGAGCTCTTCAACCCGTGGGGCGTCGCGGTGACCAACCTCGGCCTGTACGTGCTGGATACCGCCAACCAGCGCGTGGCGTTCCGACCGACTGTCGACGGCTACTACTACGGCCAGTCGATGAGCGCCGCCAAGGTCTACACCGTCAGCGGCACCAAGAAGCAGGCGGGGTTTGCTGGAGACGGCGGGTCGGCGCTGCAGGCCCAGTTGAGCAATCCCATGGGCTTCGCCGTTGATGCCCAGGGCCGCATCTTCATCGCAGACACCGGCAACCACCGCATCCGGCGGGTGGACCCATGATGGGTCGCAACAACGCAATGGGGGCCCGACGCATGACCATCTGGACAAGAGCCTTGACGAGAGGTTGCCTGCTGGCGGGACTTCTGGCGGCATGTGCCGATCCTGAACCGGCGCCCGCGGCCGACGCGACCGCGGCCGACAGCGCCCACGACGGCAGCGGCGTCGATGGCAGCGGCGACTCCAAACTGGAGACCGCCAGCGTGGCCAAGGACAGCACCCCGGGCGACGGCTTCCACCCCATCGACCCCACCAAGACCAAACCGCCAACCGTCACGATCACCGGCCCGGGGTCCGGCATCGTCGTCGGCGTGGGCGCCGCCGTGGCCCTCACGGTCGCTGTCGCCGACCCGGACACGCCAGTGGCCGAGCTGCAGTTGGTGGGACAGGCTGAGCCCGGACCGGCACTGTGGCAGGTCCAGGGGCCGACTGCGGGTGCAACGTGGACGCTGACAGCAACCTCGCTGCCGCTCGGCAAGCATGTGCTGACGGTGACGGCGCTCGATGGCAGCGGCGGCCAGGCCCAAGCCAGCCTGACCGCTGAGGTCGTGGCCATCCCCACCGACGTGTCGTTGACCTTGTCGCCCGCCACCCCGACGAGCGCCGACGACCTCGAAGCGACGCTGACCCTGGGCGGCCTCGGCGCGTCGTCGCAGGTCAGCTACGCCTGGACCATCAACGGCTTGCCGGCGGACCAGACCGGCACTGTGCTGCCGGCGGCGGCGATCGTCGGCGGCGACCTGGTCGAATTGGCGGTGGCCGTCACCAGCAGCGCCATCCTCGGCGCGCAGGTGACCTTGGCGACGTCGGTGGTCATCGCGCCATCGCCGCCGACCCAGCCCGTGGTCAGCCTGGCGCCGCAGCCGCTGACGGTGGCGAGCGAGGTGTCGTGCCAGGCGTACGCGGCGGATGGCGACGGCGATCCGCTGAGCTACGCCTACGCCTGGACGCTCAACGGCTTGCCGTTGCCGGGAGCGCCAACGGCCAGCGCGCTGACGCTGGCAACCGCGGCCAATGGCACATGGATGCCGCTGTGGCCGGTCAAGGTGGGCGACGTGCTCGGATGCAGCGTCGTGGCGACGGCTGGTGGGCAAACGGGACCCGCCGGCAGCGCAGAAGCCAAGCTCGGCCCTTTCGACCCGTGCGCCACGCCCTATTCCGGTTGCGCGGCCAAGGCGACCTGCTCGGTTGGCCCGACCGCGGCGGCCGTGTGTACCTGCAAGGCCGGCTACGACGGCGACGGCTACACCTGCGCCAAGGTCGATGCGTGCAAGAAAGGGCTGCTGTCCTGCGGGATCGCCGCCGACTGCGTCAACCTCGCCGAATCGGCGACTTGCGTCTGCGCCAAGGGGTTTTCCGGCGACCCCTTTGCCGGCTGTAGCGACGTCGATGAGTGCAAGGACGCCGCCACCGCGTGCCCCGCCGACTCGGTCTGCCAGAACCAACCCGGCAGTTTTGCTTGCGCCTGTGCCAAGGGCTATGCGGGACTGCCGGGCGCCTGCACCGAGGTCGACGAATGCGCTGTCGGCCTGTACAGTTGCGCCACCGAGGCGTCGTGCACCAACACCAAGGGCGGCTACATCTGCACGTGCAACCCTGGCTTCCTCGGCGACGGCCTTGCCTGCGTCGACGTGGACGAATGCAGCGACGGCACGGCCAAATGCGGCAAGGGCAGCGTGTGCGTCAACGTGCCGGGCAGCTATGCGTGCGAATGCAAGGACGGCTACACCGCCGTCAGCGACGGGTGCGTCAACGTGGACGAGTGCGCCCTCGGCACCTACGCCTGCGGCGACAACGCCCAGTGCGTGGACTCGGACGGCAGCTACCTCTGCCAGTGCAAGAAGGGTTACCTCGGCGACGGCATGCAATGCGACGATGTCGACGAGTGCGCCGCCAAGACCGCCACCTGCCCCGCCAACAGCCAGTGCTTCAACACGCCGGGATCGTTCAATTGCCCGTGCAGCATAGGGTTCGCGGCTGACGCCACCGGCACCTGCGCCGATGTCGACGAGTGCAAGACCGGCGCCTACGTCTGCGATCCGGCCGCCGCGTGCGTCAACACCGCCGGGTCCTACCAGTGCGCGTGCGGCAAGGGCTGGACCGGCAGCGGCAAGACCTGCCAGGACGTCGACGAGTGCGCGCCGCTCGCAGGCAAGCCGCAGGGCCTCGCCGGCTGTCACGTCAACGCCACCTGCACCAACAAGCCCGGCGGCTACCAGTGCGCGTGCAAGCCCGGCTTTGTAGGAGACGGCGTCAGCAGTTGCAGCGAATGACCCGCCGCGGGGGGGCGGCGCTGGCGCTGCTGACCATCGCCTGCACATCTGTCGAGCCGGCGGACGACCTGACGACCCGCGTGGTGCGGTTGCGGGCGCCGATCGCGACCCATGTGGAACACGGCCGCAGCGCTCCGTTGGCGTTCGACGTGCCCGCGCTCGGCCAGCGCGTGCGGGTGACGGTCGAGGCCCCAGCGGGGGTGTGGGTTGCCGTCGCCGGACTTCGCGGGCCTGCAGGCCAGGTGTTGGCGCCTGAGGACTGGCGCGACCACGACACGACGCGGGGCGAAGCGTGCTTGGACTGCGCGCTCCGCCTGACCCCTGGGCCTGGCGCCTTTGCGGTGCAGTGGCCACAGGGGCCGGATGCGGGTGTCGCGCCCGGTCGCTGGCAGGTGCGCGTCGTGGCGTGGACTCGGCCCGGCCCTGACGGAGCGCTGTCGCCTTGGACCGGTGTCGCGACCGCGACGGTCGACGCCTTGGTGGGCGCAGTGCCACCTCGCGGGGTGCGCGTGCCGGTGCGGGTGCTGGTCCCGGTCTCGCTGGCTTCCGCGGCGACGCTGGCCGAAGTCGGGGCCGCGGTGGGCGAGGCACGGTCGTTGCTCGGACAAGCGGGCGTGGACCTCGACCCCGTGACCGTACACACCGTGGCCGACCGTTGGCAGCAGTTCGACCCCGGGCGCGATGCCGCCGATGCACGCCAACTGGCCGAGGAGGCGCAAGACCTGCCGCCGGGGCTGCGCATGGCGCTGGTCGGTCGCATTCGCGAGGGCGCGGGCCCGCCCATGCGGGGGACCTGCCCACAGGTGCCCGGCGCGGCCGTGGCGCACGCGCCGACCGTGGTCGCGGTGGCGCTCGGCGGCCCGGCGACCTGGACCGCACAGGCGGCCGCGCATGAGGTCGGTCATTGGCTCGGGCTATACCACCCCACCGAGGCGGCGCTGACCGGGCCGCTGGTCGGGCTGACCGACCCCATCGCGGACACCACTGCCGGCGACCCCGCCAACCTGATGCACCCCAACGGGCACCCTGAGGCCGCGCGACAATGGACGCCGGGCCAGGCGGCGGTGGCGGTGGGCCAGACCGTGCCGTGGGTTGCACTCGATTAGGGCGGCTCCTTGTGGGCGGCCGTGGTGAGCGGCCGAAAGATCTCGGTGCCCCGACAGCCGCCTGGCAACCTCGCGAACGCCCCCCATGATCCACCGCCAAAAAAAGGTCCTGAATCCTTGGCGATCGAATTAACTCAGGTTTCCCGGGGAAACCGGCGCAAACCTGCACCTTCAGGG
>VGRO01000232.1 GCA_016875335.1 Deltaproteobacteria bacterium
CTGCAACAGGAGATTGCCGCGCTGAAGGCCAAAGTCGACGCCAGCGGTGGCGGCGGCAGCGGCGGCGGGTTTGGGGTGTACGACGGGGCCGGGGTGTATTTGGGCAAGTTGCTGACCGTGCGGGTTGGAAAAGGCCGATCTGTGGGCGGAAGCCGCGGTCGGCCCCAACAAGGTGGTGCTGCCGCGGGCCAAGGTCGGTGCGGTGCCGTACGCGCTGGAGGCGGACTCGGCCAAGGTGGCCGGCACGGCGCTGGCGGCCAGTTCGGCGGTGGGCGCGCTGCAACAGGAGATTGCCGCGCTGAAGGCCAAAGTCGACGCCAGCGGTGGCGGCGGCAGCGGCGGCGGGTTTGGGGTGTACGACGGGGCCGGGGTGTATTTGGGCAAGTTGCTGACCGTGCGGGTTGCGAGCGATGGCAACGCTGAATTGGTCTTCTGGACGGCGACAGGCCACAAGGCCGGGCTCTATCCCAGTGGCAAGGCTTCCTCACTTGCCCTGTATTTCTCCGGCAAGAACTGCACCGGCGACGCCTATGCCAGTGGCGCTGCGGGCCTTGTCGGGTACGGCTACATGCAACCGAAGACCCTCGCTTATTCGTCTGTCCTCAGCCAGTGGTTGGTGACGGCACCTTGGGGCGGCGATGCCTGGAAGGCAATCGGGACAACGCAGCCGCCGACAACGTCGCATGACAACGGCAACGGGCTGTGCATCAACAACGCATCGGGCTCAAGCCTCAGCGTTTTTGCGAAATTCACCAAGATCACTGCCGCGGAAGCCGGCCTGCCCGACTCGATTGCGCCGGGTCTGGTCGTCAAGGCCCTGTAGCTTGGGCTTGCACGATGGTTTGCTCACCCGATTCGGAGGACCAATCGCCTGCCTCGGGTCCGGTGCGCAACCGTCGTGAAGGGCCGAGCCGCGGCCCCGGCACCCGCCCATTCGGATCCAGTTGTTGTTTTCCAGCCCCTTGAGTGAAGCACAACCGCAAAGCCCTCAAGGTCCCGGAAACACCCCCAGCGTCGCCTCGAACTGCCCGTCGCTGCCCCCGCCGCAGTGGGCCATCGACCACGACCCGGCCATCGCCGCCGCCGTCTTGGTCTTGGCCACCAGCACTCCAGCGCACGGGCACTGGCCCGAACACTGCAGCCACACGTGCGTCTCGCTGCCGACCTGGCTGACCTGGCCGACCACGCCCGCGCAGGCCAAAAGTGCGCAATCGGGGCTGGCGAATTTGCCGTCGAAAAACGTGCCCTTGGCGGTCAGGCACAGGTCGAGCGTAGCTGTGTGCCCGGCCGAGGTCAGGTTCCAGCGCTGGCGCTGCACGGCGCCTTGGGCCAAGCGGTGGCCGCCGCCAAAGATCGCGAGATCACTCAACGTCAACACGCCTTCGGCCACGCTGGCGCCGACGCCGGACTTGAGCCAGCCCGGCGGTTTGCCGCAGCCAGGACCGACCGCGGTCGGCTGAAACGTGACGGTCGCGCCGGCCACTGACCAACCGCCGCGCACCAGGCACGGGTCGCCGGCCGATTGCCACTCGAAGGTGCCGTCGGGGCGCAGCGCCAAGTCACCCGAGCAGTCGTACCACTGGCCGACAAGACCCGCGGAGGCCAGGGCAGGCGCGGCGCTGTCGCGCTCAGCGGACGCGGCGGTTGCGTCGCCGGCCACGGCGGTATCCAAGATGGCCGCGTCACCCGATGCGACCGCCCCAGCACTGGCGGTACTGCTGTCCGCACAAGCCGCCGTGAGCGAGAACAAGCAATGCAGGGCAATGGGCCGACCGGTCATGGCGCGCCGGACGGCCGAACCAAAGGGCCTACCCGACCAGCCAAGGATGCGGCCCGTCGAGCAGCTTTTGCAAATCCGCCGGCTTGCGCGCCGCCACTTCGGCCACCTGGGCGTTGATCAGTTCGTCGTACGCCGGCCGCTGCACGCTGCGCAGCACGCCCATCGGCGTCGAGAACTCTGGGCCTTCGACAAGCGCCAGCACGAAACCACTCCGGGTGCTCTCGGCCAAAGCCGCGCACGCGAACAATTGCGCCGCTGCCGTCGCCTCGCTACCCTACCGAAGTGGCAAGGCCTTGCCACCGGATTCCGCATGCGCACCGTAACCGCCACCGCCGCCAAGCAACACTTCGCGCAGGTGCTCGACGACGCCGAGACCGAACCGGTGGTGATTCGCCGCCGCGATCGCGACGTGGCAGTGGTGTTGTCGCTGGACGCGTGGCAGCAACTCACCCGCCACAACGTCGCCGGGCTCCAGGCACTTTGCGACCGTGTGAGCGCAGCCGCCGCTGCCCAAGGCATGAACGAAGAGGTCTTGGCCGATCTGCTGGCGACGCCGCGTTGACATGCGGGTGGTGGTCGATACCAACCTTTTCGTCAGCCGATTGCTTTTCGCCCAGTCGGTGCCAGCCCGTGCCGTCGACCGTGCGATGACGGAAGCCACGTTGCTGGCCAGCGACGCCACGCTTGCCGAACTGGCCGATGTGCTGAACCGGCCCAAGTTTGACCGCTGGGTTGGTGCGGAAGTTCGGCGCGAATTCCTTGACCGCGTGGCATCGGTCGTGGTCAAGATCCGCATTTCCGAACGGATCACTGCATGCCGCGACCCGCGAGATAATGCGATGCTGGAGCTGGCCGTCAACGGCCGCGCTCAACGGATCCTTAGCGGCGACGATGATTTGCTGGCGATGAGTCCGTTTCGCGGCATAGGTATCGTCAGGCCCGCGGAGTATCTGGCGAGCGGCTGAAGCTTAGGGACTGGAAAACAGTACGTCGATCACGCTCACATCAGGACGGAGCCGCGCGTCGGACCTTGGGTCCGCGAACTGGACTAATAAATGATTGAGTCAATCATTTCCAGGCTCTCATGGCGCGCCGCACGGCCGAACCAAAGGGCCTACCCGACCAGCCAAGGATGCGGCCCGTCGAGCAGCTTTTGCAAATCCGCCGGCTTGCGCGCCGCCACTTCGGCCACCTGGGCGTTGATCAGTTCGTCGTACGCCGGCCGCTGCACGCTGCGCAGCACGCCCATCGGCGTCGGGAACTCCGGGCCTTCCATGCGCGCCAGCAAGAACGCTCGCACCGGGTCGGCATCGTGGGCGTCGTGGACCCACGCGTCGCCGATGCCCAGGCCGTCGTGCCCGAGTTGGAACACCTGCGGCCGCGTGCCGACCAGCCGGACGCCCTTGTCGCGGTTGGCGCCAAACAGCATCGGCTGGCCGTGTTCCAGCAGAATCGTCTGCTCGGCGCGCACTTCCTTGACGGCCAGATGATCCCAGGCGCCGTCGTTGAAGATGTTGCAGTTCTGGTAGATCTCGATGAACGCCGTGCCCTTGTAGGCCGCAGCCGCCGCCAGCACCTCAGCGCCGACCTTGGCGTCGACGTCGATGAAGCGCCCGACGAACCCGGCCTCGGCGCCGACCGCCACCGCCGCCGGCTTGAACGGGTGATCGACCGAACCGTAGGGGGTGCTCTTGGTCTTCTTGCCGAACTCGCTGGTCGGCGAGTATTGGCCCTTGGTCAGCCCATAGATGCGGTTGTTGAAAAGCAGGACTTTGATGTCGACGTTGCGGCGCAATAGGTGGATGAAGTGGTTGCCGCCGATCGACAGCGAGTCGCCGTCACCGGTCGCCATCCAGATTTGCAGGTCGGGCCGCGCGATCTTCAGGCCCGTCGCGATCGCTGGCGCGCGGCCGTGGATGCTGTGGAACCCAAAGGTGTTCATGTAGTACGGAAACCGCGACGAGCAGCCGATGCCGGCGACGGTGGCAATCAGGTGCCCCGGCACGCCCTGCTTGGCGAGCGCCCGCTGTACTGCCGCCAGGATCGCGTAGTCGCCGCAGCCCGGACACCAGCGCACGTCTTGGTCGGTCTGGAAGTCCTTGGGTTTGAGCGCAACGGGCGCGGGTGCGGTCATGGCGGTCTCCCGGTCGGCTACGCCGGCAGGTGTTCGACGATGGCGGCCTTGAGTTCGCCCACGGTCAGCGGTTGGCCGGCGATGCGCTGATAGCCTTGGCAGTCCATGGCGTAGGCCGCGCGCAACACCTTGACCAACTGCCCGTTGTTGATCTCGGGCACCAGCACGCGCTTGTAGCGGCCCAAGATGTCGCCCACATCGGCGGGCAGCGGGCTCAGCCAGCGCAACTGCAGGTGGGCCACCGATTTGCCCTCAGCCTGCAGCTCGAGCACCGCGGTCAACGCCGATCCCCAAGGCGACCCCCAGGTCACCACCAAGAGATCGCCGCTGTCGGGGCCGGTGACCGCACTCGGCGGCAGGGTCTTGGCGATGGCGTCCACCTTGGCCTGGCGCAGCTTGACCATCGCGTGGTGGTTGGCCGCGTCGTAGCTGATGTGGCCGGTCTTGTCCCACTTCTCGATGCCGCCGATCCGGTGTTCGAGGCCGGCGACGCCGAGCTTGATCCACGGCCGCGCCAGCGTCTCCGGGTCGCGGGCGTACGGCTGCAGCGGTTCGCCGTTGAGCGCCTCCGCCGAGTCGAGCAGCGCCGGGTCGATGGCGGGCAACGCAGCGGCGTCGGGGATCCGCCACGGCTCCGCGCCGTTGGCGATGGAACCGTCAGAGAGCAGTAGGACCGGCACCCGGTACTGGACGGCGATGCGGCAGGCCTCGTAGGCACACGCAAATGCGTCGGCCGGGCTCTGGATCGCCAGCACCGCGACCGGGCATTCGCCATTGCGGCCGTAGAGGGCCTGCAAGAGGTCGGCTTGCTCGGTCTTGGTGGGCAGACCGGTCGACGGCCCGCCGCGCTGCACGTCCACGATGACCAACGGCAATTCGGTCATCACCGCCAGGCCAATCGCCTCGGACTTGAGCGCGATGCCCGGCCCCGAGGTCGCGGTGACGCCCAGTTGGTTTCCAAAGCTGGCGCCGATGGCCGCACACACCGCCGCTATTTCGTCCTCGGCTTGGAACGTGCGGACGCCGAACTCCTTGTAGCCAGCGAGATAGTGCAAGATGTCGCTGGCCGGGGTGATCGGGTAGCTGCCGTAGAAAAGCGCCAAGCCCGCCTTCTGACTCGCGGCGACCAGGCCGAGCGCCGTCGCCTCGTTGCCGGAGATCGAGCGGTAGCGGCCGGGCGCGATGTCGCTCGCCGCCGGCACGCGGTACCGGATGCGGAAAAGCTCCGTGTTCTCGCCGTAGTCCCAGCCGGCGCGGAACACGCGCAGGTTGGCCTCGCGCAAGATCGGCTTGCTCGCGAACTTCTGGTCGATCTCGCGCAGTACCAGGTCGGGCTTGCGCTCGAAAAGCCAGAACACCAAGCCGAGGGCAAAGTAGTTCTTGCAGCGCTCGACCTCCTTGCTCGACAGGCCGAGGTCTTGCAGCGCGTCGCCGGTCAGCCGCGACAGATCCACGCAGAAAAGCTGGTATTCGTCGAGCGTGCCGTCGCTGAGCGGGTCGGCCGCATAGCCAGCCATCGCCAGGTTCTTGCTGGTGAAGGCATCGCGGTTGGCGATGAGCACGCCATTGCGCTGGAGCCAGCGCCGGTGCGCGGCGAGCGCCGCCGGGTTCATGACCACCAGGACGTCGGCGCGGTCGCCCGGCGTCAGGATATCGCGGCTGCTGAAGTGCAGTTGGTAGCCCGATACGCCGGCGAGCGTGCCCGCGGGGGCGCGGATTTCGGCCGGGAAATCGGGAAACGTCGCGGTGTCGTTGCCCACCGCCGCCGAAGCCGCGGTGAACTGCGCACCGGTCAACTGGATGCCGTCGCCCGAGTCGCCAGCGAAGCGGATGACCACCGCCTCGCGGGTTTCGGTTGGCTTGTGCGACGCCGCGGCGGCCAGACCCTGTCCGTCCATCTTGCCCTGCCCTCGGCCGATGGTGGCCTAGTCTTCGTTGGTTTCGACGTCGCTCCCGGCCGCCTCTCCGCGCGCCTGGGCCTCGCGGAGGCGCGCCTTGCGGCGCCGGTTCAGGCGCACTTCGCCGCCGTCGGTGCGCGCGATGGCACGACGGGTGCCGACCGCCGCGACCGCCGACAGATCGACCTTGTGCCCGCGCAGCATCGCGGCAGATCCGAACACGTACAGGCCAATGAACACTGCGAGCACCAGAAGCTCGCGCAGGAAATCCGGATCCATCGTCCCCCTCCGCAGCGACCTGCCGGCCGCTGTTGCTATGCCTCGCCCAACGACGGACGCCACACCGTGCCGTCGCGGGTATCCCGAATTTCGACGCCGCCGCGCAAAAGCTCTTGCCGCAGCTCGTCGGCGCGCGAAAAGTCTTTGCCCGTGCGGGCCGCCGTGCGCTCGGCCACCAACCGCTCAACCCACGCCAACTGCTCGCTTTCGGGAGGGAACAGTCGTGTGCGGGCAGATTCGACGATTTCCGCGGCGAGGCCCGCCGGCGACGGCCAGAACAAGCCGAGCACGTGGCCCAACTGCTGCACCACCTCGTGGACACGCGCAATCGTGGCCACGTTCTCCGACACCTTGGGCTTGGCCATCGCCGGCGTCAGCAGCGTCATCAACTCCGCAAGGACTGCCAGCACCTTGGGCGTGTTGAAGTCGTCGGCGAGCGCATCAAGCGCCTCATCGAGCAGGGCCTGCGCCGGCGCGCACGGCGGGCACTCCATCAGGCCCGAGCGCGACAGGATCTCCTCGGCCTGCGCCAGGCGTTCGCTGACGTACAGCACCCGCCGCGTGGCCTCTTCGAGCGCCTTGTCCGAAAAGTTCAGCGGTTGCGTATAGTGGGCCGTCAGCAAGTAGTAGCGCAGTACCTGCGGGTGAAAGCGCGCGAGCACATCGCGGATTGTGAAGAAGTTGCCGAGCGATTTCGACATCTTCTCCGAGTCGATGGTCACAAAGCCGTTGTGCAGCCAATAGCGCGCGAACTCGGCGTCGTTGGCGGCCTTGGACTGCGCCAGCTCGTTTTCGTGGTGCGGGAACACCAGGTCCTTGCCGCCGCCGTGCAGGTCAAAGGCGGGCCCCAGGTGCTTGCACGACATGGCCGAGCACTCGATGTGCCAGCCCGGCCGGCCGGCGCCCCACGGGCTGTCCCAGGCCGGTTCGCCCGGCTTGGCGCTTTTCCACAGGGCAAAGTCGGCCTGGTTGCGCTTGCGCGGATCTTCCGCAACCCGCTCGGACGCGCCGGCCTGGTTGTCGGACTGCGACCGGCCGCTCAACGCCCCGTACGCGGGGAATGCATCCACGGAGAAGTACACGTCCTGCCCGCCAAATTCACCGGCCACCGCGTACGCGTGGCCGCGGTCGATGATGGTCTGAACCATCGACACGATTTCGGCCATGTGGGTCGTGACCCGCGGCTCTTCATCGGGCCGCTGGCAGCCGAGCCGGTCCATGTCCTCGTGGAATGCAGCAATGAAGCGCTCGGTCAGCGCCTCGCACGACTCGCCATTCTTTTGGGCGCGGGCGATGATCTTGTCGTCGACGTCGGTGAAGTTGCGCACGTAGCGGACGCGGTAGCCCAACCGCTGCAACGCCCGCAGGATGACGTCGAACACCACATACACCCGCGCGTGGCCGACGTGGCAGTAGTCGTACACGGTCACGCCGCACACGTACATGCCGATCTGGCCGGGTACCAGCGGTTCGAACGGCTGTTTCTGGCGGGCCAGCGTGTTGGTGAGGCGGATCAAAGGTGGATCGCGATTTCGTAAGGGTTCTTGGCGCGTTGTGCGGCGCGTCGGCGGCGACGGCGGGCGCAAGGGGGGCGAAATTCTAGCCGATGGCGCTTGGGGTGGCAACTTGGGGGTGCGGCCAGAATCCACCGCCCCGCGCCGGCCAGCCGCGGAGCGGCGGTGCCGGCGCCTTTTTTCGCCTCCACGCCGTGCCCGGCAGCGCCCGGCGGACCTTTTTTGCCCCCGGTTTTGCCGCCCCCC
>VGRO01000233.1 GCA_016875335.1 Deltaproteobacteria bacterium
CGGCAGCCAGCGCCGCGCCGGCCGCCACCGACCAGCAGGTCATCATCTACCGCACGGCCTGGTGCGGCTACTGCAAGAAGGCGGCTGAGTACCTGCGGCTCAAGGGCGTGCCGTTCGAGGAAAAAGACCTGGAGCGCGACCCGGGGGCGCGCGAGGACATGCTCGCGCGGGCGCGCAAGGCCGGCGTGCCCGAATCGCGCTTGCAGGGGGTCCCCATCTTGTCGGTCAAGGGCAAGATCATCAACGGCTTTGACCGCGGCGCCATCGATCGCGCGCTCGGCGGATAGGCGCACGCCGGGCGACGAAAAGCCCTTGCAAACCGCGGAACACGCAGGCATCATTCGCGCCCCCCGCGATCCCGGTGGGTCGCCCTCCTGCGGAGTTTTCGATCATGCGCAGTTCGCTTTCGTTTGCCGCCCTGTCCTGTCTTAGCCTTGCGTCGATCGTCGCGTGCTCTTCAAGCAACGGCGGGAGCGCGCCCACGGCGACCGCCGATGCCGCCGCCGAAACCGCAACCACGACCGCCGACGCCAAGGGCGACGCCAGCTTGGACACCAAGACCGCGGGCGATACCGGCAGCGTGGGCACAGGCGACGCCAAGGCCGACGGTGGCACCGACCTGCCCAAGGTCGACACCAAGAAGGATACGGCCCCGCCAGCGGACGACAAGATGGAAGGCGCGACGATGCTCGACCCGGCGGCGCCCGCCGAAGACGACCTCGTGCCCACCGACGACGTCGACTGGTACTGGTTCGAGGGCAAGAAGGGCGATCTGGTCATCCTGTCGATCGAGGCGCAGTCCAAGGGTGGTGCCGGCGCAGCATTCGCGGCCGACAGCATCGACACTGTCCTGACCGTCTACGGCCCGGACAAGCAGATCTATGCCTTCAACGACGACCCGGTGCCACGCGACAACAACGACTCGCAGCTCTACACGGTTCTGCCCGCCGACGGCAAGTACTGGGTCAAGGTCGAGGAGTGCAACACCTGGGTCGCAACCGCCACCAACGTCCCGCAAGGTGCCTCGTGCGCCAAGCCGTTCGACAAGAACATGACCAACTACACCCTCTATTTCGCTGTGCTCGACCCGGCCAAGGCCGCGGTGGTGCAGGACAGCGAGAAAGGCAACGACGACAAAGCCGCCAACGAGGTGGTGTACAAAAAGAACCAGCAGGGCAACTACATTGCTCCGTTGCTCTACGGCTTCTTCACCGACGCCAGCGATACCGACGTGTTTCTGTTCAAGCTGCCGGCCGAGATCCCGGTCGCCGAGGGCAAGCGGTTGTCCGCTTCGATCGAGGGGTTCGTCGGCGGTCCGCTCGGCAATGGGTCGACGACCTCGCCAGGGATGGTCGGCTTGTCGAGCGCGGCCACCCCTGCCCAGTGGATCGCGCTGTCGGATTTCAGCAACGACGCGGCAGACTTGTCCGTTCCGGTCACGGCCGACGCCGGGTACCTGCTGTACGTGCCGCACAAGGGCGACAAGAAGGGGGCCAACGACTTCTACATCCTGGTGCACAGCTTCGGTCCCGGAAACCCGGTCGAGCAAAAGGACGCCGACAACAACGCCGCTGCGACCGCCGAGGTGCTGACCAGTCAGCAGAAGGACGGCCTGCCCAAGTACTTTGTGGAAGGCAACCTGACCGACAAGGACGTGGACCACTATGCGTTTTCGGTCGATGGCCTGCCGGCGACGGCCACCAAGATCGCGGTGGCGTGCGCCGCGCAGTTGGACGGATCAGGGATCCGCGGATTGTCGGCCGAACTGCTCGACAAAGACGGCAAGGCCTTTGCGTTTGCCGCCGAAACCGACAAGGTCACCTTGCAGATCAAGAACACGACGGACATCCCCAAGGGTTCCAAGAACTTGGTGCTCAAGCTCTCGTTCGACAAGCAAGATCCCAAGGTCTCGGGCAACTACTATCGCTGCGGCATCCATATCAGCGAGCCGCAGGCGAACTAGTAGGCGAAACTCCAAGTTCGCGCCGGGATGCAAGCCGAAACGCCGCATCAAGTCTGCAAAAGGCCTCGCCTGCGAGCTGCTTGTTTCGTCCAGGGGGCGCGCCGCACTGTGGTGGCTGGTTGCCCAGAGGCGCGCGGCGCAGCGCGTTCACCCCTGCGTCCGACCGCAGTTGCGGCCGGAAGTGCCTCGGCCTTGTTGCGCGTCGGAGCCAACCGCGAACCTCGGGCCTCCGGTTCAAGCCGACCGAACGGCGAGATCACGTCTGGCCCTTCGCCGCGGGTCGGCCGCCTCGGACGCGAGCTTGGAGACCCACCAAACAGCTCGAATCTGACCAAAGTCCGGGTGAGCCCGGAAAACGGTCAGACCGCATAGCGCAAGGCTTGGATTCCTCCGCCGCCTGCCTGCGTTGCGGCCTCCGGTTTGCGCCGGAAGCGCGGCGCGCGGGCGGCATCTCGGTCCTGGTCACCGGCGACGAAGTCATCTACTCGTATTGGCGCTGCGGGGCGTGCGGATGGTACTCCATCGAGGAGTACTACGATGCCTTCCTGGGCGACAGTACCGTGCGCTGGGGTCCCGTGGTGCGACCCGAGATCGGCGACCGCGCCCTGCGGTGGATCGCCCAGTGTCCCGACCCCCACGACAAGTGGTGCGAGTGCGATGCCCACCGCGCCCTCGCGACCGGCGTGCCGCCGTGGCCAGACGAGACCAACTAGAGGCGCGATCGGTTTCGCCCAGTGAACCGAGTCTTGTCATGACGTTGCCGCGAGTCGGCTCCGACGCGAGCTTGGCGCCCCACCCAGCAAGCACATGATCGCCGGTCCGGCACTTGGTGCCGGACTTCGCCCGATCATGTACGGCTGCTTGTTGCGTGAAGGGGGCTCGCAGCCCCCTCGCGCGCCCATGCGCGCTCACCCCAGCGTCCGGCCGCAACCGCGGCCGGAAGTACCTCTGCCCTGTTGCGCGTCGGAACCCGGCGCGAACTTCGCGCCTGCGGCCGGCGCATCGTAGCTGGGTGGCGTCGCGCCGGCGATGCCCGCACGCTGCTGCCCGGAGTGCCCACACGACAGGCATGTCGAATACGACAAGGGCTGGAAACCTTCTGCACATTCCCTACAGCAAGAAAACGGCCGTCTCCGCCAGCAACAACCAGGACGCTCCCGGTAGCGTGGCTCCAAGGGCGGCCGGCCACCTCACCAGGGGTTGTCGGTCGCCTTTGGCGTTTGGGTCCCTGCCGCTGGCGCATGGGCTGCTGCGACGCACAGGTGGTCACCGGGTTGCCCCACTGCCTGCAAGACGTTCGCCGGCTTGAGCGCTGTAGCGTGCGCGCATACGCCGCAGCCAAGCCCACGCCAGGGCGAGCAATCCGGCCACCGCCCACGGCCCGCCGCCAGCGGCAGACCCAGCGGCAACGCAACCGCTCTCCGCTTTGGGCTTGGCAGCAGGGGCCGTCGGTCCGGCAGAGGCCCCATCGGCGGCTGGACTGCCATCTGTGGGCCCGACGCCGCCATCCGATGGCGGGGCCGTCGGCGTTTCCTTCCAGCCGCCCTGGGCATCCACTCCCGGGACAGGGCCGCCATCCACGGGGCCAGCGACGTCTGCTGCGACGTCTGCGGCAATGTCGGGCGCAGCGGCGATGTCGGCGTCGGACGACGTGCCTGCATTTGTGTCCTGCGCGTCGGCATCCGGTGGTGGCGACTTGGGCGGTGGCAGGCCCTGCACCCAGCCGGGCTTCGGCACACAGCCGTACGGTTGCGGCCAACCGCCGATGGTCGTCACCAGCGGGTCGCTCGGCGGCACGGCCCACTTCGGCGCAGGCTTGAGGACGAGCCCGGACGGCAAGCTGGGTTTGCCAGGCTTTGCTCCGGCGATGGCGGCGTCCACCAGGCTCGCCTGGTCCGGGGCTATGGGCAATGGGCCGCCGGTCTCATCGAGCAGCACAACAGCAGCCGCCGCAGGCAAGGTGTAGAACATCGGGTCGACAATGGTGGTGTTCGAGAGCAACCACGACCCCAGATTGGCCAAGGTCATGCGCTGCGCGGTCGCCATCGTCGTCCAGCCAGACAGGCACACCTTGTTGTTCGACACCTCAACCGCTATCTGCGACACGTCGGGAAGGGCCGGGTTGTAGGCGAAGACGGGATCGCGGTCCATCTCTTCGGGCGAAATCACCATCGACAAGCGGGTCACTTTGGCGGACTTGGCGACCATCGCGGCGATCGCGGCCATGGGTTGTACGATCTCCTTATCCAGCGTAGCGGCCATGGCGGCCCCGTCCACGGGTAGCTTGCTGACCACTGGCCAGTCGAGCGTGACGCCCCCAGGCCAATTGCACACGGTCTGGCCCATCGAAGTCTGCACGAACGCCGCGCACGACAGCAGATAGCCGATGGCCTTGCCGATGGGTTGTCCCGGCAGAATCGCCTTTGTGTCCAAATGGGGCGCGTAGGCGGGCCAATACTCGGGGTCGTTGCCCGCATTGCCCTGCACCCAACCGACGAACTGGGCCATCGTTTCGACCCCAGCGAGATTGGCCATTGCTTGTGAACCCAAGACGACCATGTTCGGGGTCGCCGCGCCAGCCGCTGCGTATTCGGTGACGAAGGCATGGCCGCCGGCTTCGTCCATGGCCAATGCTGCGACTTGACTGTAGTGTTTCGGAACGAGGCAGTTGCCGACGGCAGGCTTGCCCACTTCGCAGGCCACGAATGGACCGTCCATCAAGGTCAGCCGCAGCGGATTGACCGTCACGTCCAGGTGGTTCTTGACCACGGCGCGGGCCGGGCCAGCCACGGTGACGACGACGTTCATGTTGGCGGTCGCTGCGATCGCGGTCAGCCGAAGCGGCACGCAGGGCTCGGCGTCGTCCATGGTCAAGGTCACTGGACGGATGGCGTCGATGCCGGCGCCATTCTGCAGCTTGATGGCGACGAACAGGTCGCCGTTCGCAATGTGACTCTGCAAGATGGCGGTGGCCTTGGCAGGCGTCGCGTAGCCGTTGTTGTTCAGCCAGTTGAACAAGGTCGCGGCCTCGCTTCCCTTGACCACCACGTAGTTGTATGGGCCGGCGACACCGGCATCCAAGACCTGCACGCCGCCCGGGCCACCGGCGCTGGCGGCGCCGTCACTTGAACTCGCGGCGTCCGAAATCCAACCAGCGCTGTCCCCGACTTCCGGATCGTCGAAACTCGCGCATCCGATCGCTGGGTCAGCGCAGTTCTCGGGCGGTCCGCCGGTGACGCGCACGCGGGCGCGCATGGCCACATCGAGCGCGTCGAACACCTTGGCGACGCCCACGCCGACCTTGGGCAGCTTGGGCACCGGCAGGACCCAGCCAAAGTCCTGTGCCAGTCCGGCGTAGCGCACTTCCACCCACACCGTCGACTGCTTGGTGACGACGTCGCGCACAAACAGCACGCGTTCGGCATTTTGCAGCACGGCTTGGTTGACCGGTTCGCCCGGCGCAATCGGCGCGCCGAAACACCCGCCGCAGGCAAGGCCGACCCGCGGCACGAGGCTGACGCCGACGCACGCGGCGATGGCGAGGGGCAACCACAGCGCGGCCACGACCAGTGCCTTGGGAGTGGGACGACTACGCAGGCCTACGGAACGATACAACATGGCTCCTCCATCAGGTACAGGTTGCGGTCTTGGGCAAGGGCGCGGCGACGCAACCGGTGGCGGGTTCGCACGAATCGGCGGTGCACGGCTTGCCGTCGTCGCACGCGCTCACTGGTGCGCAAGCTCCCGCCGCCGCGCAGCCGATGTGGCCCCACGGCGTGGCGATGGCGATCCAGCGCTGCAACTCGGTGCTTGTGCCGACCATGCCAAGCACGGCAAGGCGACCGTCGGGCATCTGCGCAATGGGCCCCAGGTTCCCCGGGGCGCCGGGCAGCGCAACGGCGCTGGTCAGGTTGCCGGCGTCGTCGTAACGCTGAAGGGTGGGCGCGATCTCGGCCGCGGTCGGCATGGGGACCCACAGCACCCCGGTCACCTGACTCGCCGCGTAGTAGACGGCATTGGGATATCCAGGCGTAGTCTTGGTCGCAACGAGGCCACCGTCGGCGGCCAGCCAGCCGATGCGGTTCAAATGGGCAAACGCGACGGCCCCCGCAGCATCGCACGCCAGCCGCAAGAAGCCCGCGTCGCCGGGGGGCAAAAGGGTCTGCCAGAGCAAAGCACCTGTCGGCGAGAGCGCCAAGATGGACATGGGGCCGGTTTGTTTCGCCCCTCGGGCGAAGGCAACCACACGTCCGTTGCCGCACGCCGCAACTTGCCAGTCGACCGTGCCTTCCGGCTGTGGCGCGGCCATCGTCGTGTCCCATTGGACGGCGCCCTCCGCGCTGACCCGCAGCAAGCGCAAGGCTTGGGCGCCTTGAGGTGGCGTCGCATTTGTGCCGGCGACCACCGCGCCGCCATCCTTCATCCCGGCCAGCTTGGGTGACGCAACCGAAGGCAACAACACGGACTTTGCCGATGCGAAGGCGCTGCCGGGTGCCCCGACCCGCCACAATTGGGTGGTCGCTCCCTGTGGATGCATGCCAAGCAGCCACGCAGCACCGTTGCCGGCTGCGGCCACCGCTACGACCTCGTACTTTTCGGTGCCCACGGTCGCTGAGGTCTTGACCGTGCCGTCCAGACCCAGCCAGCGTACGGTCGCCTGGCCCGCGTCAAGGGTCGCCACCGCCAACGAGCCGTCAGGCCACGCCAGCAGGCCCACTACCGTACTGCCAACGCCGATGGTGGGCAGGCCGACGGGGCCGAGCAGCCCAGCGCACAGTGAACCATTGAACGGCGCACAAGCGCCCTTTGCACAGGTGCCCAACGCTGCGCCCGTGCATACGTGCCCTTCAAACGCCGGCACGGCCGTGCAGCCCGACGGTTTGCAGGCGTCGAGGGTGCAGGGGTTGCCGTCATTGCAGAACTTGTTGGTGTGGTAGCAGCCCATCCACGGGTAGCAAAGGTCGTTGGTGCAGAACTTCCCATCGTCGCAGGAAACCTGCTTGGCGACGCAACCGACAGCAGGATCGCAGCTGTCGACCGTGCATGGGTTGCTGTCGAAACACTGCTTGGCAAACCACTCGCAGACGCCCCAGGGCCTGCACACATCGAGCGTGCAGGCGTTGTCGTCGTCGCAATCGGGGCACGGCGAGCCTGCGCCATCGGGCTTGGCGGCTGGGGTGTCTGGCTGGCCTCGGGCGCCGTCGGGCTGGTCGTCCCCGAGGTCTTTGCTGTCGGAAACGTCGAGCACGGGCGCAGGGCCAGGTGGCGATTCGGCGTCCTTTGCCGGCAGTGCCTCGCCTGAGGTCGACAGATCAGGCGGATCGGTTGCTTCGGCAGGTCCATCGGTCGCGTCGCCGTCATCGGTCCCTTCGGGCGCCGCAGTAGGTTGTTGCGGGCTGCAACCCAGCGCAAACACGACGGGCCAAGCCGCGCGCAGCAGAAGACGCGCCAAGCCGGCGGGCCGTGGGCGGACGTCGAGCTTGTGGGCGGGCGGACGCTGCACAGAGTCCCGGGGGGCGCAGGCAAAGCACGCAACCCAACTGCGGGTCGTCTACGCCTTTCGGGGCCGAGTGTCAACGTGAAAGCGACCATTCGGGCGCGGTTCCAAATCAGGGGTCAAGCTTGCTCAATATCCGCCGGGTTGGTGATCGACGCCAGCGGCCTCGCGGGTCTGCATAGCGTGGTCGCCGACTAAGGGACTGGAAAACAATAAGTCGATCACTCTCACATCAGGACGGAGCCGCGAGTCGGACCTTTGGTCCGCGAGCTGGCGACCCACGGAGCAAGCAAACGGGCCCGAGAAATGATTGAGTAAAT
>VGRO01000234.1 GCA_016875335.1 Deltaproteobacteria bacterium
CACCGGCGCCTGCCCCCGCTGCCGCAGCGGTGCCCGCCGCGCCTGAGCCCGCGGCCGATGTGGCGCCGACGGCCCCCGATGTGGCCGCCGAGACGGCCGAGACGCCAGCGGATCAGGCCGCGCGGCTGGTGGGCGAGGGTCAGACCCTGCTGCGCGACGGCACGTTGGACAAGGCGCTCGAAAAAGCCAAAGAGGCCCAGGCCTTGAACCCGGGCAACGCCGAAGCCGCGGCACTGCAAAAGCGGATCGAGCAGGAGCAGGCCGACGCAGCCGCCAGGGCAGCGGCCGCCGCCGCCAAGGCCGAGGCCGACAGCAAGGCAGCGGCAGAAGCGCAGGCCAAGCAGAAGGCCGCCGATGAGGCCGCCGCCAAGCTGCAAGCGGCACAAGCCGAAAAGGCCGAGGCCGAGCGCAAGAAGGCCGACGAAAAGGCCGCCAAGCAAGCCGAAGCCGACCGCAAGAAGCAGGAAGCGGATGCCGCCAAAGCCGAAGCGGCCCGCAAGAAAGCCGAAGCCGAAGCGACAAAGGCCGACGAGGCACGCAAGAAGAAAGAGGACGCTGCCGCCAAGAAGGCCGACGAAGACCGCCACAGAGCCGACGAGGAACGCAAGAAGGCCGTCGAAGCAGACAAGGCGCGCAAGGCGGAAGAGGCACGCAAGAAGAAAGAAGAAGCTGCTGCCAAGAAAGAAGCGGCCAAACCGGTCAAAGTCGAAAAGGTCGAAAAGGCCGACAAGCCGCCGCCACCGCCCCCGGCCGGCGAGGCGAACGATGCCCAAAAGGAGGCCGCCAAGTTCGCGGCATTGGCCCAGAAGGCCACTACCGCCAAGCTCAAGGTGCTGTACCTGCGCAAGGCAGTGGACCGCGACCCGGCCAATGGCAAATTCAAGCAGATGCTCAAGGACGCGGAAGCCGAACTGGCGGCCCAGCCCAACTGATCCGGGGTGCAGCGACGCGCGGATCACGGCTCGGAAATCCCGCAACCAACTGACATGGAATGGATTTGTCCGAAGGTCCTTCGGATTCATGGCTGACTGCTGACAGTTGTGCCATGATCGGGCCGCGCCAGACCCGTGCCGGGGAAGCGCTGCTCTGGTTCGTTTCGGTCGCAATTGCCCAAGATCACGCGACAAATCGGTCGAGCCGTCCATGCCCTGCCACGGATTGGCACGGTTTTCGCTAGGATCGGCGGCGGCGCGGATCGGGTCGGTCCGGACGACGTCCGACTGCGAAACACCGCCGCGCCTGTGCAGCCGTGCTTGACCATCCCCTCGCCCGCGCCGAAACGCCGCAGCCTGTGGCGCGCGCCCGTGTGGACCCTCGCGCTTGCGGCGACCCGCTGCGTGATTCCGGCCCCCGTGGACCCGGTGTCGCCACCGATCGCGCCGCTGCTGGTCATCCAGACCAGCGATCTGTCGCCCCAGTTGGAGACCACCAAGGTGATGCGATCCAACACGGACGGCACCGAATTCAGCGTCAAGCAGGCCATACGCGCCTACGGGACGCGGCAACCGCTGTACTACTACTGGTTCTGGGATCTGGCCAAGGGTCCAAGCCCGGTGGCGCGCAAGACGTGCGGCAACGAACCCGTGTGCCGGCTGTTTGTGTGCCTGTTGTCCGACAACAACGTCGACAAGCACACGCTGTCGCTCTATGTGTCCGATCAAGCGCTGCCAGTCGATGCCAAACAGTCGGTCGACGGCAAGCAACTGGTCAAGATCCCGGCGGGCACGCTGTCCGCCAATGTGACGTGGCCCCTCGAACTGTCAGAGACTTGCCCATGACCGATCCTGCCGATTCGAGGTCGCCATGACGGTCGTCGCGCGGGCATTTGGGCTGGCCGCGTGCGCCGCGGTGTGGTCGACGCTGGCGGTGGGATGCGTGGACAGCGACGAAGTCGCCAGCCGGTGCAGCTCCGACGCCGATTGCGGGCCAGGCTTGCGATGCTACCAGTCGCGCATCTGCATCGCGTCGGCGCCACCCAACGAGACGGTCGCCATACGCCTGACGCCGCCCAAAGCGTCTGGCAAGCTGGTCGAACATTTCGAGCTCGACCTGAACGCCCATACCCGCAACGAACCCGTGGCGCTCATGCTCAGCGAACCCGCGGTTGTGCGCCTGACCTACAGCGCAGCCTTCAACTTGACGCCGGTGCAAGGCAAGCTGGTCGCGACCGCGCAGACCGACGTCAAGGGCAATCTGTTGCGCTATGAGGCGACCCGCTACTTCGGCAAAGATGGCAAGGCGTTCAGTGGCTACGAACTGAGTGTGCAGCCCGGCAAGACCTACGACCTGGTTTTCGACCCCGCCGCCGACGTCGACGGGCCTCCGCACTACAGCAAGATCACCGTCAGCGCGTCGTTCGACCACGGCGCAATCACGTTGCCGCAAGGCGACGGGCTGGTCGAAATCCGCGGCAAGCTGGTGGCTGGCAAAAAGCCGCTGGTCGGCTTGCGTACGCAGTTGGTCAACGCAGCGGGCCAGACGATTTCGACCTCGGCGCTGACCGACAAGACCGGCGCATTCGCGATCCACGTCGGTCCGAGCGCCGTCGCCGGCCACCTGACGTTTGCACCGACCGAGAGTTCGCTGGCGCTGCCGCAGGGGCGCTTGGAAGAGGCGGTCGATGTGGCCGGTCGCTTCAAGGCCGAGGCCAAGCCCAAGCCCCTGTTGCTGGGCGAGTTGGACACCGGCAAGTTGCCCGCGGCGGTGACCGCCACCGTCGAGGTCAAGAGCGACATCGGCGAATCGGAGGTGGGGGCCTTGGTGCGCGTCCAAACCCACGGCGAGGCCAAGGGCAAGAGCGTGCAGGCATATGTCGAGGTGCAGGGGTACACCGACCACCAGGGGCGGGTAGTGCTGCACGTGCCGGCCGGGCCGGCGCTCTTGAGCGTGCTGCCGGCGTCGGGTTCACGCGCTGCGCGCTGGTCCGGCAAGGTCGAGATGACAGCGGGATGGACGAACATCGGCTGCACGCGCCGCAGCCTGGTCAAGGGCGTCGTGACGGACTATGCCGGCCGCAAGCTGCACACAGCCAAGGTGTGGTTGCGCCGGGTAGCCCAACCTGGCGAGAACGCGTCGGAGCTGGCCGGTTCAGCGCAACTGGGCGAAGTGCCACTTGAAACCGTGACCAACGCCCAGGGCGCGTTCGAGCTGCCCGTCGATGCCGGCGGTTGGTGGCTGTGGGTCCATCCGCGCCCGGCCGACCTCTTGCCGCGCTGGCTGGCCGCGAAGGTCGAGGTGACGCCCGGCAGCGACACCGCAGTGCAGATCAGCGTCCCCGCCCCGATCCTGGTCATCGGCAAGGTGGTCACGGCCGCCGGTTCGCCGGTTGCCAACGCCGCGGTCGAGATCCTGGCGCGCAGCGCGGCGCCCCAACCTGCGGTGACGCGTGGACCGCAAGGCAAGGGGGCGCGATCGGCCAGCCCTGCTGTCACCGTGGACAGCTTGCTCCTTGGCAGCGCCCTGTCGGACGGCGCCGGACTGTTCGAGGTATTGCTGGCGCCGCCGCAACCGTAGCTCTCGCGGTGCGCTGCGGCTGGCCTTGCACGCAAGGATGTGCGCGCTACCTTGGCTGCCGCCGCGCCGGCCTGTGGCGCGAACGGTGCCCGCCATGGCCCTGCACAAAGTCGTCATCATCGGTTCGGGGCCCGCGGGCCAGACGGCCGCCATCTACGCCGGCCGCGCGCAACTCGAGCCACTGTTGTTTGAGGGCGGGTTTCTGTCGTCGGGCGACCTGATGACCTCGGGTGGTCAACTGATGATCACCAGCGAAGTGGAGAACTTCCCTGGATTTCCCGAAGGGATCACCGGCCCGGAGCTGGTCGAACGCTGTCGGACACAAGCCAAGCGATTCGGCGCGGACCACCGCGAAGACGTCATTGACGCCGTGGACTTCAGCGGTTTTCCGCTGCGGCTGCGCACCGGCGGCGGCGATTGGATCGAAGCAGCGACCGTCATCATCGCGACCGGCGCCAACGCGCGCTGGCTGGGCATCCCGAGCGAGCAGACCTACATGAACCGCGGCGTGTCGGCCTGTGCGACCTGCGACGGCGCCTTCTACAAGGACGTCCACGTGGTCGTGGTCGGCGGCGGCGATTCGGCGATGGAGGAGGCGACGTTCCTGACGCGCTACGCCAACCGCGTCACGGTGGTGCATCGCCGCGACAGCTTCCGTGCCAGCAAGATCATGGCCGACCGCGTGATCAAGCACCCCAAGATCAGCGTGCTCTGGAATGCTGCCGTCGAGGAAATCCTGGGCGACGGCAAAAAGGTCACTGCGGTGCGCCTCAAGTCCACTGTCGACGGGTCGCTGAGCGATCTGCCGTGCGGTGCGGTGTTCATGGCCATCGGCCACAGCCCCAATACCCAGGTTTTCGCCGGCCACTTGGATCTGCGGCCCGACGGCTACATTGCACTCAAGGGCCAGACCCAGACTTCGGTGCACGGGGTATTTGCGGCCGGCGACGTGGCCGATTCGCGCTACCGCCAAGCGATCAGCGCCGCCGGGATGGGATGCATGGCCGCGATTGACGCCGAAAAGCTCGTCGAAGAATACGAAGCCACCGGCCGGTTGCACGGCGACGCCGCAAGCGCGATCACCGCGCCAACCTGACAACCTCAGCGGCATCCGCGCCGCGCGCCACCCGCGAGAACGCAGCGTACTGCCCGGCAGCGACGACGCCAGCCTCGGCTTGCAGGCGAAACTCCATCGTCAGGTTGTCGCCTTCGGCGTGGGCCCGCCGCGACCACGCGAGCAGTCGGTGCTCACCCTGCGCAGCCGGCGGTGTGGTCATCGGGCCTGCCGCGCTGTGCACCGCGACCCGCACCCGCAGATCCTGGGCAAACCCGAACGACAGCGGAGTCTGGCGGCGCTCGAGCACGGCGTAGGTCTTGCCGATTTCGCTCGGGAAAAGGCCGAGATCCAGCGTGCGCGCGCGCGCCGCATCGGGTTTGCCGGCGACGCCGTAGCGGATCCGCAATGCGCCGCCGTCGGGGTGCGAGGCCGTCTCGACCAGCGTCAGGTCCATGCCTGGAAACACGCCGCCGGCCAGCTGCGCGGGCAGCTTGGCGCGGTCTTGAGGTGACGCCTCGGCCAGCCACCCGCCGACGTAGGCTGCGGTCGCGCCGTACAGCGTCTCCGTCACGGTGCCCGTCACCGCACCGTCTCCCGCCCATTGCAGGTCCACCGCGATGTCGCGCAGGTCCAGACCGACACCGAGCGCGGGCACGACCACGGTCCGGTCGGCCCGATGGCAGCCCACGACGTAGCCGCGGCGGCCGCGCAAGCCGCTGCGGACGTGGTCGACGACGCCGCCTTCGAGGCCCGGATCGTACCACAGCGAGGCACCGTCGGGCAGAGGCACGACAACCAACTGCATCGAAAAGTCCGCAGGGTCCGGCACCTCGGGCGCTCCGTCGCGTACCAGCGCATTGGCGCGCACCAGACACGCGTCGGCGCCTGCCAGGCGCGCCAGGGTGTAGAACAGCGCCGCTCGATCGCCCTTGCCCTGGGCCAGCGTGGCGTTGGGGTCGCCCGGCGGACCGCCGCCATGGTCGTGCTCGATGTCGCGCGCGATGCGCCGCGCCAGGTGCCGCCAGCGCTGGCGTCCGTCACCGCCAGGGTTCGCGGCCCGCACGTCGTCCAACCATTGGCGCAGCGGCAAGGTGGGCGCGGCCTGCGCAACCGCGAGGCGCTCGTCCCACGGTTCGAGCAGTGCTGAGAGGCTCGCAGCCGCCCGCACCGTCACGCTGGGCACGTGGCGCTCCGGCCGGATGGCGCGGGGCTCCTGGGCCACCGCGGGCAAGTCGCGGGTAGTGAACACGTGGGCGGTCCACGCGCCAGCGGCGACGACGCGCGCGGACGGAGCGCTGGGCGAACGGTCGAACTGCACCGGCACGCCAGCGGGCACCAGCACAACCAATTCGCTGATGCGCAGCGGGGCATCCGCCGACTGAAGCAGAAAGGGCGCGTGCCACGTCGCGCCGGTCGCCGCGTCGTCGGGATGCACCCAGGCCACCTGGGCGAACTCCACGGCGCACCCCGCCGCGACGGCGCGCAGCGAGACCGCGCTTTTGTCGCTGATGTCGGCCGGTGGCACCGCGCTGCCATCGGGCAGCAGCGTGCGCGCCAGTTCGAGCTCGGCGCCTTCGGCGACCCGGACTTCGCCCACGGCCTCCGCGGCTTCGTCGCGCAACACGCGGGCAATCTGGTGCACCCGCCGCAGGGCGCCGCCGCCCGGCAGCAAGACCAGGATCTCCTGGTCGAGCAGCCACGCCGTGCGCGCACCCTCGGACCAACCCGGGTCGTCCGGCAACCGGGCCAGGGCCAAGCCCTCGCGCACGAAGGGTCGCCAGGGCGGCGTCGCGCCCACGAGCAACGCCTTTTGCTTGGCGGCAATCGGCATGTCCGGGCGCAGGAGCACGCCGTCGAGCAGCGCTTGGGCGCGCCCGGGGTCGCCGCCCAACCAGGCGGCCTGCACTTGTCGCCACACCGCCGTCCATTGGCCTTCGGCAAGCCACTGCGGCGCGGGGCCGACGTCGCCCGCCTCCATGGCCAGGCGCCAGCGCGCGGGTCGGGCGGTGGGCGGACCGAGCCAGGCATCAAGGTCCGCGGCCTTGCCATGGGCCGCCTGCACGGAGCGGACGGCGTGCAAGCCAGTCGGCAACCGCGCCTCGTCGCGGCACGCCGCGCGCAGGGCTTGCATGTCGCCGGGCTGCCAGACCTCGTGGCCCCGCCCGGCGTCGACCGCGATCGACAAGGCGTCCAGCCACGGCCGGCAGCGGCCCCCGGCACCCCTGGCTGCGGCTGCGGCATGGCGCATCGCCAGATCCGGCAAGCCGGCGGCCTGCAAGGCGCGGGCGCGCGCCAGGTGGACATCGCTGCGTTCGCGGCCGTCGAGCCAGCGGCCCTCGAACCACCCCGAGGTCTCGGCGACACCGGACAGCCGACCGGCCTGCTGGAGCGCCAGCTGGCCGTTGCCTGCCGCCAACTGGCGCTCGACGTCGAGAAGCAGCGCGCCGACGTGGCCGGGAATCGACGCCGCGACGCGGTCGATGGCCGCGCCCACCTCGGCAGCACCGCGGGCGAGCGCGAGGTCCAGCAGGTCGGCTGCGAGGTTGCGCTCGAAAAGGGTCCCCCACGCTTGGCGGGCAGCGCCGGCCGGATGGGCCAGCAGCGCGCGCAGTGCGGCCAGGGGCGGGCCCTGCGTGGCGTCCGCCGCCTGGGCGACCGGTCGCGCATCGGCGGGGGCGCGGCCGATCAGGTACCGCAGGCGCTCACCTTCTTCGGCGACGGCCAGAGCAACGTGCAGGACGTGGGCGCCGGCCGGCAACGCCTGGTCCGCCGCGATGGGGCCGTGCTGCAGCTCGGCCGATGGCCACGGCTGGCCGTCCAGCCACGCCAGCGCCGCGCCGGGCGGCGCAAGGCCGATCGTCCAGCGGCCGTCCGCCGGCACCCTGAAGGTGATCGCCACGTTGTAGACGCCCGGATACGCGGCCAAGAGGCTGTGGACGTGGACCGCCGAACCGCTGCTGTCCTCCGGCAAGGCCACCGTGGCCGTCGCCGGCGCGGGCTCTGCCATGGCGGCGCGCAGGGCTGCGGCGTTCCACGGCAAGGCCGCGTGCAGCCGCCGCGACAGCGGCGCCACGGCCTGGTGCACCTCCCCGGCGGCACCCGCGTCGGGCGCCAGGTGGGGCCACGCGAGC
>VGRO01000235.1 GCA_016875335.1 Deltaproteobacteria bacterium
AATCATTTCTTGGGCCCGTTTGCTTGCTCAGTGGGTCGCCAGCTCGCGGACCAAGGGTCCGACTCGCGGCTCCGTCCTGATGTGAGAGTGATCGACTTATTGTTTTCCAGTCCCTAAGAGGGTGAATTCAAAAGAACGCCGACTGCCGCTCAGAATTCATCCCAGCATGCATTGTTGCTCCTTGCTCCCGCCCTGCGGCGTGCCCGAAGCACGCCTCAGTCGGTCGACGCGAGCCCAGTACCAGGCCTGGTGCGCGGTGGATTGGTCATGGCCAACCTCCTTGGCCTACAACCCACTGACATCGACGACGGGCAACACAACAGCGGCACCTGGCATGGCCGGCAGGGCCCAACCGCCGTCGGTGGCAAAGTCCTTGCCGTTGCCTTGGATGACGCTGGCGGGCCACGCGACCGAGCCCAGCGCTTGGGTGGCGATGCCGAGGCCGTTGCCGGTGACCCTGGAGTTGGCCAGCGTCGCCGACCCGGACACGAGCAATAGGCCAGCCCGGCCGGAACCCGCCAGCCAAAGGCGTTGGCCGGTCAGAGCGGTCGGGATCTGCGCTGCGACCGCGTCTGCTGCCAGATTGCCGGCCGCGGCGACTTGGGTCACGACCACGGCGTCGAGTGCTGCCAGGCCTTGCAGGTTCATCACCCCGGCGCCGGCCAGATTCCACAGGCGGCAGGAGGCCAGCGATACCTGGCCGTAGTGCGAGACAGCGATGCCCGCGGCCAGCTTTTCCGGGTCGGCCGGCAGCGCCTGCACGCCTGCGACCACCGCGCCTGCGAGGCGTGCCTTGCCGACCCGCGCGTGGACCGCCAACTGCCGGCCGCCCGCGATGTCGCCGCCGAAAAGCGCCACCTCGCCATCGTCTTGCGCTTGCAGGGCGTGGCCGAACTGAGCTTGGGCATCGGCCTTGGTGTGCGGCAGTCGGGCGCCGACAAGTGCGATGCGCGCGCCGGCACCGTGGGCGAACGCGCCGAGTCCCGTGGCATGGGCGACAACCGCGCGGTGCGCGACGACCTGGCCCTCGTACTGCGCTTCGATGCCGCGGCCCTGCGGGTCCAGCACGGCGAGGCCCTTGGTGCGGGCCATCGAACCGGCGCCGTGCACCCACACGCCCGCACCCTGATCGAAAAGGCTCTGCCACAGGCCGACATCCGCAGTCGCGGCCTGCAACACGGCGGTGCCGCGAGCGCCGTTGGCGCGGGTCTGCAAAGACGTCACTTGCAGCGCCGTGTTCTTGCCAAGCACGACCACGCCGGCTTCGGCGTTGCCGACACTGCGGACCCAGTTGTTGGCACCCACCGCCGACAGCACCGCGCCGCCCATGATTTGGATGCCTCGGCCCGACTTGCCGTCGGCCCGCGGCTGCGTTGCGCCGACCAGAAGGGGACCGGCGACGTTGAGCGTCGCGAAATCGCCAGCGGCGGACAGGCCGACGTCGCGGTTGCCGAGGAGCTTGACGTCGGCGAGTTTGGCCACCGCCAGGGCTTCGAGATGCAGCCCGCGCCCAGACCAACCGTCGGCGCGCGGCAATGTCCCGTCGACGACAAGGCCCGTTGCGTCGAGCGCCGAATTGGCGCTGGAGACCTGGATGCCAAGATCGCGGTTGGCCGAAACCCGCGAGCCGCTGCCGAGTTTGAGCTTGGCCCCTTCGTCGACCTGGATGCCGCGGCCGCCCCAGTTGTCGCCCTTGCGGGGCAAGGTGTTCGACACGAGCAGCGTTTGGAAGTCGGCGGCGGTGTTGGCGCCGGTGACGTAGAGGCCAATGGTGCGATTCTTGTCGAGCCAGACCTGGCCCTTGCCGGTCAGTTGGCAGCCTTGTTGGGCGATGACACCGTAGCCGCCGGCGGTGGGCAAGCCTTGGGTGTCCTCGATGTGCACGTCATGGAGGGCAACCGCAGCGTTGGAGCAATAGAGGCCGGCGTAGGCGGACTTGTAGATGCTGGCCTTGGCAAGGCTGGCCGTTGCCCCGGCTGCGACTGCCACGCCGACGCCGCCTGAGCCGTCTTTCTTGAAGGGCTCTGAGGGGCCGATCGACGTCCACGTCGCCGCAAACGTGGTCCCGGCGTCGCTGACCACCACAGATTCACCAGTGCCGGCGAGCAGGCAGGCCTCGACGGTCACCGTGGCGCCGCCGCCCGCGGTCATCGCTTGGCCCCCGGACCCGTCGACCGCAGGCTGGGTAGACCAAATCATCGATCCGATGACAGCGACCGCAGTCCCGGCGCCGTGGGCCCGCGCGCCAACGGTCGTATTCTCCGAAACGGTCCCGCCGACGTAGGTGACCTTTGCGCCGGCCAGCGCCAGGATTCCCATGCCATTGGCTGCGTTGGCGGCTGCAGGCGTCGTCAGGCTGATGTTGGTGCCGCTGCAACCGACCGCCGTGCCTGCACCGTGGGCCAAGATGCCGGCCGATCGGTTCTTCCAGACCCGTGCGCCCACGACCTCGACCTTGGCCCCGCCGGCCGCGCTGACGCCTGCCCCGCCCTCGCCCGACTTCTGCTCGACCAAGGTGTTGTCCAGGTAGGCGTTGGTGACCTTGCACACCACACCGGCGCCTTCGCAGTGCAGGGCGCGGTTGCGGGCTTTGGTCACACGGACGTACTCCAGGGTGGCTGACGCGCCGCCGTCGACGTACACCCCGGTGCCCTGCGATCCGTCAGACGGCGTCGGCAGCAGGTCGTGGATGAACACGTGCTTGAGCGCCACCTTGCCGCCGCCCTTGGCCACCACGCCGAAGCGGGCGCCGTCGCCGATGTCCACGCTCGTCAACGTCGCGCTGGCCGGGCCGTCGACGCGGACCATCTCGACGCCGCCGCTGACGGACACGCCGCTGACCTGCAGAACGCCGGCGCCGCCCGCGTGCAGCACAGCTTGGTCGGACTTGCCCTGCAGCTTGACCAGTTTGGCGCAGCGGCCGACGACGGTCAGCGGCTTGTCGGTGTCGATGACCGCCGCGGGATAGGTGCCGGCTGCAATGGCCAGCGTGCCGCCGGTCTTGGCCAGGGCAAACGTGCCTTCGACCAGGGTCTTGAAGGGCGCCGCCCGCTTGCCGGTCGCGGTACCGCCGAAACTGGCGTCAACAAAGACGGTGTTGGCGCCGTCTTGGATGCCGGCGAACGCGTCGGCCGGGCAGGCCGCAGGATCTGGTGCGCACGCGGCGCCGCCAACCGGGCCGGCGACGAAACCTGGCGGGCACGGGTAGCCGGGGCCGGGCGTTGGCACCCAGGCAACTGCTTCGGGCGCTCCCCCGATGCCCGGGGGGTTGGCGTCGGCGCAGTAGGCGGGGCCGTTGGCCGTCACGCACCAGTACGGCGCAGTCAGCTTGTTCCCCTTGGCCGGTTCCAACGGCTTGACCTCCTCCAGGACCTGACTTTGCAACCCCGCGGGCAGCGCCACGTCGTCGCCCTGCCACGCCGCGCCGGGGGGGCAACGGCACGCCGCCGCCGGCCAATTCGCACCCGCCGCCCGCCAACGCGGGCACCTCGCCCGGCTTGCAGCCAACCCCGGCGGCGACCTCGCTGGCGGTGCACGCCCTGCCCTGAGGCGTGCAGGCAAACGACCACGCCGGACACGCCTTGCCTGCTGCATCCAGCCAGTCCAGGCACCACTTGGGCTGGCACTCGGCAGCGCCGCCGGTGCAGCCCAAAGGCCCAGGCGTGCCACACGTATTGGCGGCGGCATCCCACGACTGCCCGGGCGGACAGCACGTCTTGTCGGGCTTGGGCGTGGTGCCCGGGCACGGCGGGCCGGTGTCGATGGGCAGGTCGGGTCCGGCATCGGGCGAGACCTCGGGCCCTGGGTCAGGGACAGGGCCTGGGTCAGCCACAGGGCCAGCGTCAGGCACAGGACCAGGGTCAGGGACAGGGCCGGAGTCAGGGACAGGGCCGGAGTCAGGGACAGGGTCAGGGTCAGGGCCAGGGTCAGGCACGGGACCAGGGTCAGGGACAGGGCCGGCGTCAGGGACAGGGCCAGAGTCAGGGACAGGGCCTGGGTCAGGGTCAGGGTCAGGGCCAGGGTCAGGCACGGGACCAGGGTCAGGGACAGGGCCAGAGTCAGGGACAGGGCCAGCGTCAGGGACAGGGCCAGCGTCAGGGACAGGGCGAGCGTCAGGGACAGGGCCAGCGTCAGGGACAGGGCGAGCGTCAGGGACAGGGCCAGCGTCAGGGACAGGGCCAGGATCAGCGCCGGAATGGGCGTCGCCCGGCGCGGATACCACGGGATCGGTACACGCGACCACTGACAGGAGCGACAGCAGTGCGAGACGCCGCCAGCCAACTGGCGGGACACCGGGGCCGACGCGGGTCGAATTCATGGCACGCATCCGCGGCGCGCGGGCCGCGGCGACAGCGTGCGCGTGGCGCGGCGGCGGCGCAAGGAGGGCTCCCCGACGAGCAGATGTTCTCGCGGATTCCCAAAACAGGCAAGCATTTCAACGGTCTGAACAAAGGGGGGGATCTTCCCCCAACCCCACCAGCCGTGCTATCGTCGCCGCCCCAACCGCTGGCGAGCCCATGGCCGACCTGACCGAGAACAAGCCCCTTTTCGTCGTCCCCATCGACCCGCCGCCCGTGGAAAAGCGCGCGCGTCGCCGAGCCGTACCGGCCGCCAGCGGCGCCAAGGCCACGCGCTACAACCTGCCGAACCTTTTGGACTCGCACTCACCGGTCGGCTACCGCACGCGCGTGCCGTTGACCATCGCAGAAGCGACCGACGCCATGCAGTTGTTGGCGCTGGAGCGCCCAAGCGGCTTTGCGCCCATTCGACCGGTGACCGAGCAGGAGATCTTCGAAGAGTCGAGCCTGGGCGTGCTGACGGCGCGGCAGAGCACCAATTTTCGCGGCCAGCGCCAGGCGACGTTCGGGCCGCAGACCAGCGCGCGCATCGGGCACCTGCTGCGCGGGATGCGATACCTCGAGGGCCCGGTCCTCGACCACGTCGCCTACACCCACGTCGTCCTGGCGCGGCCGTACCGCACGCCGTTCACGCTGCTGTTGACGTTCGTCGGCCACAAGCCCGTGTTGTCGCTCGGCACCGTGCCGCTGCGGGCGTGGGACAAGCGGGTGCGCCACAGCGACGACATCCCGACCATCGGCTACCTGCAACACCTGCACGTGGGCATCCTGGCCGACGCGATGGAGCGCGCAGCCGTGGTGGCCTCGGCAGGCCGGCGCCGCGCGCAGGTGTTCATGGCGCCGTTCTGTGGGCGCGGTCGCAAGGAGAACAAGCCGCTGGCGCACGCGCTGGAGGAACTGTGCGGCCTGACGCTGCAAGAGCGCTCGCTCGGCTGGAAGGTCGCGCTGGTGGCGCAGGTAGGCTGGACGCTGCCCGACGAGCGCGTGGCGATGGCCCCCGACACGTTTCGCAAGCTGGGGGCCGGCTTGCTGGCCTTGCGCAGCGAACGCATCCTGCCGGGCGTCAACGCCGAAGCCAAGGCGCCGCCGGAATACCAGCAGCCGCAGGGCATGGACGTGCCCGACGAACTGACGGTGATGGCCGGACGCGCCGCCTACAATGCATTCGCGCATTGGGCGGGCTGCGACCGCGAACGGGCCAAAGACCTGCTGTTGCTCGACCGCGTGGACGTGCTGACGCCCGACGGCGAGGCCCGGCTGGCAGCGATGCGCGATGAGCAGAACCTGGTCACCGACAAGCTGATTGCGCAATTGCCGCTGTGGGCGGACCTGCCGATGGGCAAGGCCCTGTCACGCAACGCCGAGAAGGGCCGCAAGGCGTTTGCGCTGGTCGGTCAGCGCATCTACATCGTCGGTCTGGGTCGCCGAGACTTGGAACGCGCGGACCTCGACTGGGACCACGCCGTGCGCGCGGTCGGTGCGGCGTCGTCGCGGTCGGCGCTCTACGCGGAGTTGATGGGCACCGTCGCCCTGGCTGCGGACTGTGACCTGCTGTGCGGCATTTGCCTGATGGCCGGCCCGGTCAACCAGAATGACATCGGCAAACAGTTCTATGGCGTTCGCGACCTTTTGGAGAAGGCGTGGCCGGACCGCGACCCGACGTCGCTGCTGGTGTGGACGCTCAAGGCCAAGACAGTCGCCGACCCCATCGGCAACGAAGAGCAGCTCATGAACCCGGCGCGCCAGGGGGCGCTGGTCGACCTGCGGCCGGGACCCCACGAGCTGTGCGCGGTCGAAGAGGCCGGCGAACTGCAGCCCATGCGCCAACGCGGCGGCCGCAAGAACCAAGAACGCGCCTTTGGCGACCTCGGCAACTTCGCCACCGGACCGGACGGGCAGGAGATCGCCGGCAACCGCGGTTCGGCGTGGCCGGCAGGCTGGTCACGCGCGGCCTTGTGGCCGGAGTCGTTTCCGGCGGTTTCGGCCATCAGCAACAAACTACCGTCGGTCAAGGGGTGAGGCGTGGGCGACACCCGACGCGTGTATGAACGACCGCCCAGCCTGGTGCCCGCGTGGGTGCGCGCCGTGGCCGCGGGCAGCAAGAAGACGCCGAGCGACCTGGCGTCCGTGGCCTTTCCGCGCCTGGAGCACGAGCTATGGCCGACCAAGGCCGAACCGAAGGTGCTTGCGCGCTACCGCCGCCTGTGCGGATTCGTCGATGGCCCGTGGCTGCCAGTGACCTTTCCGCAGGTGATGGCCGGGGCGCTGCACATCCACATGCTCACCGATCCGGAGTTTCCGCTGCCCGCGGCCGGCGTCGTCCATGTGCGCAACGTCATCGAACAGCGCAAACCCATCGGCGTCGACGACGCGGTGCACTTTGCGTGCCACCTCGAGCCGGCGCGACCGACCGACAAGGGCATCGAAATCGACCTGGTGACGAAGGCAACGGTGCACGGCGAATTGGTGTGGTCCAGCACGATTACCGCGCTGGCCCGGTCGCCGCAGGTCGCCAAGGAAAAAAACGCCAAGGTCAAGGGCGCGGATCCGGCGTTGCCCGGCGCGGCCACCACCGGCGCTGCGCGGAGCACGCTGGTGCGGGTACCCGAAGACACCGGCCGCAAGTACGCGGCCATCGCGGGCGACTACAACCCCATCCACCTGCACGCCACGACCGCAAAGCTGTTTGGCTTTCCGCGCGCCATCGTCCACGGCATGTGGTCGCTTGCCCGCTGCGTGGCCGAGTGTGAAGACGACCTGCCGCCCGGCGGCATGCGGCTCGACTGCCAGTTCCGCCGACCGGTGTTCTTGCCGACGACGGCCGTGTTCGAGGCGGTCCACGATGGCGACGGCGTGCGCTTTGCCTTGCGCAGCAAAGACGGCGCGACGCTGCACCTGACGGCGACGGCGGTCCCGACGTGACCTACAGGACAACGGCGCGCATCGGGGTGCACACGCCTCTGTATGGGACCGAGGGCCCCGATGTGGCCTGCGACCGACCAGAGCCTGTCCAAAGTCGTTGCCGGGGCGGTGCTTTGCGGTAGTGGACCGCGATGACGTAGACAAGCCGGCAGAACTGTTGACGTTTGAGGTGCCATGGCCAGCGCAGCGACGATCACGTTTTGGACCTTCGCCGCCCTGCTTGTCGGCTGCGCGGGACCCGCCCCGGCGACCGGGGGTGTCGCCATGGACGGCGATTCCGCCAGCGTCAGCGGCGACGTGCCGTACGACACCTACGTGTGCGGCGGCGACTTCTCTTGCGGCGCGGCCTACCATTGCAAGAACAGCCGCTGTGTCGAGGATCTGTGCGACGCGG
>VGRO01000236.1 GCA_016875335.1 Deltaproteobacteria bacterium
TGAAGCGCTTACCAGCCGGGCCTGGAACGTCGCCAAACATTCTCGGCCTGGGTTACTCGCCGGATTTTTCGGATCGCGACGCAAACGGCCAGCGTAAGCGCGTCTTTCCCTCGAAGTACACTGAAGCGCCGTCAAATGATCGAAGCGTCTACACCAAGCAGATTGAGGATGAATTCGAACTGGCGGCGCAAGCGCGGTACCTGTTCGTGAGTGCCGGCGTCAATGCGCAGGCGAACAAGCGGTACATGGTCCTTTGCGCCTACAACATCAAGAAGGTCGTAATGCTGGATGACGAGGGCCAGCCTGAGACAAGCGCGGCGTACGTTGCCCAAGCAATCCACTACGGGTGGGCTCTATACATGGTAATTGAGGGCGATCAGCGAAAGTTTACAGCTGAACTTGCTGCGAGTATTCAACGCGCAGGCGGCGAGTTGAGTACGGTCGTCAAGAAGAATAGCCTGACCACCAGCTTCCACGCGATAGGCCTAAGCACAAAGCCCGATACATCATTCGGCTTGGTGTCCTCGGTCGACGAAATCGAGAAGAACTACGTGGTTTCCGCGGAGTCCTACCCAGTATTCGTGGAGTACCGTGCACTAAGGGATGTTTCGTCAAAGGTCCTTGATTGGGATTCGCCAAAGCTGGTTCCTGGGCCATACACTTTGAGTACGGTTTCGATTGAGGTCATGGGCACGAAGCACGATGGCCGCCAATGGGACGGCCTGGGCGACCCGCCCGATCCACTTGTGTCGATTTTTGTAATGCAGCCTGGCGAAAAAGCCTGGACGCCGTTGGGTACGCACTTTGCAAAGAACAGCTACCAAGCCGTGTTCCCGCTTCGGCAGCGAATAGCCATCACTCAGGGGACGAAGCTCCGAATTTCTGTCTGGGACAAGGACTTGCTGGAAAACGATCCCATCGGAGACGCCGAAGCTGACGGTTTGCTGGCTGTGCCTGGAGCTTTGCCCGGCAGGGAGTTCCAGCTTCCGAAGGTCGGCAAGAGCAATCAGCTGAATTTCGTGAATATTCGACTTGAAACCGCGCAATAGTACTCCTCCTCTTCACGTCAGCGCGCAACCTTCCGCTGCCACGACCTCGCCGAACTGTGGCATTGCCCGAGCTTTCGCGCCTGGGTCGCCATAGATATCAACGAATCCACGGTATCGCGCGACGCGCGTGGCTGCGGCTGCCGGAGAGCGTGCGCCGCCTGGTCGGTACCCAAGGCTTCACCGTCAACCACGCGGTTGCGCTGATGGTGGCCCTCAAGAGGCAGCCGTCGCGCGACATCGACAAGCTGCTGATGGCCTACAAGCTCAAGCCCTGCCCGGCCGAGGTGTTCACGGCACGGGTTCGCCAGTATTTCGCAGTGGCGGCGGGCCGCAGCAAGACCGGCGTCAAGTTCAAGGGCACCACGCTGACGGTCAACGAAGATAAGCTGGCCTTGGACGAACTCGGCAACGCCGGGCTGACCAATCTCGAAACGCGGCTGCGGCGGATGTTGGGAAAAATCGAGCACTTTCGCGCGTTGACAGCCGCCAGTGGCCCCGCCACCCTGCCGTCGCCCGCAGACAAGGTCGGGCCGATGCCGGAGGTCGAGGTCCACAAGAGCGCGGCGCCGAACAACGCGTAGCCGCGGGCTTGCCAGCGGCGCCGGAAGCGCGGGCACTGACCTCGGCCAGCGGGTCCGGCGAATCCGGAATTCGACGAGGCGTGGACTGGGCGGGGCTGTCAACCGGCCTTGCCGCCTGGCGCCGCCCGAAGCACTGCAATCCACCGCCGCGTGCGAGCGCGTCCGGCGCGAAAATGCCACCGCCCCTTCGTTTCGCCCCGTTCCTTGTCACGGGCCGCATGGGCGGCTACCCTGCGATTGCCGCGCACCGGTCCAGGCGCCGGGATCGCGTCTACAGGCCGACACGCAGGAGGTAACGCATGTTGTTCCATGTCCAGCTCGAAAAAACGGAAGATGGTTGGCTGGTTGCGGAATGCCCGGCCCTGCCGGGCTGCATTTCGCAAGGTCGCGACGAACAAGAGGCCATTGCCAACATCAAGGAAGCAATCGTGGGCTGGCTGTGGGCGGAGGATCAGAAGACGGCAGCGCAGAGGACGGACCAAGGCCCGGCTACGACTACCGTGTTGGTTTCGGTGTAGCCTTGGCCAGGTTGGGGAACATCTCGGGCGCCGAGGCAGTGCGGGCCTTTCAGCACGCGGGCTGGCAGGTGGTCGGTCAGGTTGGCAGCCACGTCATGCTCTCAAAGCCAGGCGTTCGCGCCAACCTCTCCGTACCTCAACACCGCGAACTATCGACGGGGACGCTGCGCGCGCTGATTCGAGTTGCCGGCCTGAGCGTGGATCAGTTCTTGTCGCTGCTCTGATGGCGGGTCGCCAGGTTCCTGCAATTCAGGTAGTCAAGGTCCCGATTATCGGGAATCACGGCATTGCCCTTCGCGGCACCGCGTCGTCAAGGCGCGACGTCACACGGCCCGCGTAAGGGACTGGAAAATAATAAGTCGATCACTCTCACATCAGGACGGAGCCGCGAGTCGGACCTTTGGTCCGCGAGCTGGCGACCCACGGAGCAAGCAAACGGGCCCGAGAAATGATTGAGTAAATCATTTCCTGACCCTAACCGACGCCATGCTGGCCCTCGCTGTCCGATCGGGCAGCGCCACTGTGCTGCTGGACAATGGCATGCGGCTGTCGCTTGCGGGCGCACAGGACAAGCTTCCCGTCCGCATGGACGCGGGCGTGCTCTAATTGCCGAATGGTGTGTCGGCGGCGACGCACATCCTCAAGCTGCCGACGCCGCATTTCGCGCACCTCGTCAGCAACGAGTGGCTGGTGATGGAACTGGGACGCCGCTGCGGGCTTTGCGTGCCACCCGCACAGCTTTGGCCGATGCCGGTCGGGCGCGAACCGGGCCTGCTCATCGAGCGTTTTGACCGCCGCGCCGGCCAGCGTCTGCACCAGGAGGATTTCTGCCAGGCGCTGTCCCTGCCGCCCACCCGCAAGTACGAACAAGATGGCGGCCCGCCGCTTGCGGCCATCGCCGCGTGCCTGAATGCCCACAGCACAACCCCCGCTGACGACATTGCGCGGCTACTACAGTGGGTGGCGTTCGGCGTGGTGGTGGGCAACGCCGATCGACACGCCAAGAATCTTGCCTTGTTATATGGCGAGGATGCCTCTATCCGACTTGCGCCCTTTTATGATCTCGTCTGCACGCGGCATTGGCGGCAGTTGTCCACCCGTTCGGCAATGTCGGTCGGCGGCGCCGTGGAGCCGGGCACAGTGACGCGCAAGCACTGGCGAGCGCTGGCAGCCGCATGCGAAGTCGGCGGCACATGGCTGGAAGACCTCGTGCTCCGCGTAGCCGCTCGGGTCGAAACCGAGTGGGCGGCGCTCGAGTCTGCGTCGGCGGCGACCTTGGTGCGCGGCGCAGTCCAGGCGGTGGAACGAACGCTGCGCGAGCGCGTGCGATGCGTCCGGCGGGGCTTGGCCGCTTGACCGATTTCCGATGGCGTGAACCGGATCATCGGGCTTTTCTTGACCCCGCACGCTGCAAGAGCGTAGCGTGAAGCCGCGCGGCCTAGCTGGCCGCCTGGTCTGTCACATGCGCACCCTTGCCGCTGCCACCGTCGCCGTGCTCGCCCTCGCGCTCTGTCGCTGCGGAGACGAAGGCGTGGCCGTCATCGCCGAACCCGTAGACGCCGCGGGCGCGGACGGCACCGCCACCCGCGCGGACCTCGGCGCGGCCACCGACTCGACCGGTGGGGACAGCGGCGCCCCCGCCGACACAGCGGCCGGCGACCTGCCCCCGTTGGACACGACTGGCAGCAGTGGCGAGGTGGCGACAGAAGACGTCGCCTTGACCGACGCAACTGCGGACGGCGTCGACAGCCCCGACAGTGGCGACAGCGGCGACGGCCTTGCCAGCCCGGATAGCGCGGACATCGCTGCCGACACCGCGCCGTCGGCTTGCCAGACCACCGCCGACTGCCCCGCCCTGCCGTGCAAAGTCGCCGCATGTACCGCCAACGTCTGCGTCTATGCCGACGCGGCCGAGGCCAGCCCCTGCAACGACAACAACGCCTGCACCCTGAAGGACACCTGCACCGCAGGCCAGTGCGTGGCAGGCGCCTCAGATCTGTGCGATGACCAGAACGTGTGCACCGCCGACACCTGCGATCCCAAGGCCGGCTGCTCGCACGCACCTCAAGACGTCCCGTGCAGCGACGGCAACATCTGCACCCAAAACGATGCGTGCAAGGCGGCCATCTGTGCGGCAGGCGCCCCGCTGGCCTGCGCGGACGGCAACCCGTGCACTCAGGACGGCTGCGACGCCAAGGCGGGCTGCACGTTCGCCAAGCTGACAGGCCCCTGCGACGATGGTAGCGCGTGTACGGTCGGCGACGCCTGCAACGACGGCGCCTGCTTGCCTGGTGCGGCGACTGCGTGCGACGACGGCAAGCCCTGTACGCTGGATGGCTGCAACCCCAAGACGGGATGCACCGCGATCGCCCAAGCCGGCCCGTGCAGCGATGGCGATGCGTGCACGCTGGGCGATGCCTGCCAACAAGGGGAGTGCAAGCCCGGCGCCGCCGCCAACTGTGACGACGCCAACCCATGCACAGCCCAGGCGTGCGACCCGGCCAAGGGCTGCGCGTTCAGCAACCTCGCCGGCCCATGCAATGACGGCAGCGCATGCACCGGAGGCGATGCCTGCCAGTCCGGCGTCTGCATCCCCGGCGCCGCCACCAACTGCGACGACGGCAATCCCTGCACCGGCGACCTGTGCGACCCCAAGCTCGGCTGTCAGCACTCTCCTCAGGCGGCGCCGTGCAGCGATGGCAGCGCTTGTTCCGTCGGCGACGCCTGCAACAACGGCGCTTGCGCTCCCGGCAAAGCGGCCACGTGCAGCGACGGCAACCCATGCACGGCCGACAGTTGCGACCCCGCCAAAGGCTGCGCATTTGCCGACACCGCCGAGCCGTGTGCCGATGGCAGCACATGCACCCAAGGCGACACTTGCCAGGCCGGCGCGTGTGTACCCGGCAAGGCCATCGCGTGCGACGACGCCAACCCCTGCACATTCGATACCTGCGACCCGACCAAGGGCTGCACCTTCGCGGCGACCGCCCAACCCTGCGACGATGGCGACGCCTGCACGCTCGGCGACACCTGCGCCAACGCCGCGTGCGCGCCAGGCAAGCCACTGCCGTGCAGCGACGGCAATCCCTGCACCGACGACGCCTGCGACAAGGCCAAGGGCTGTGCGTTCACCGACAACCAGCAAGCCTGCGACGACAGCAACGCATGCACCAAGGGCGACGTCTGCAAGGCCGGCGTGTGCGCGGCCGGCGTGCCGCCCGTCTGCGACGACCAGAACCCCTGCACCACCGAGACCTGCGACCCCGCGAAAGGCTGCAAGAACGTGCCGAACACCTTGCCCTGCGATGACGGCGACGCCTGTACGGGCGGGGACAATTGCGCCAAGGCCGGCTGTGTACCGGGCAAGGCTGTCGCGTGCATCGACGGCAATCCGTGCACCGACGACGCTTGCAATCCGGCCAGCGGCTGCGCGTTCTTGCCCAACGCCGCCACGTGCAGCGACGGCAATGCCTGCACCGCGAATGACTCCTGCAAATCGGGCAGTTGCGCGGCCGGCGTGACCCAAGGCTGCGACGACGCCAATGCCTGCACCAACGATTGGTGCGACCCGGGCAAGGGCTGCGTCCACCAAGCCAACGGCGCCCCCTGCGACGACGGCAACGCGTGCACCGCGGGCGATGGCTGCAAGGTCGGGGCGTGCGCCTCAGGATCGGTCCTGCAATGCGCCGACGGCAACCCCTGCACCGCCGACGCCTGCGACCCCAAGACCGGCTGCACCTTCGCCGCGACCAGCGACCCGTGCAGCGATGGCAGCGCGTGCACGGCCGGCGACGCCTGCAAGGGCGGCGTTTGCCTGCCCGGAACCCCGACCAACTGCGATGACAGCAACGCTTGCACCACCGACAGTTGCGACCCCAAGGCCGGCTGCACTGCGGTCGCCAACAACTGGCCGTGCGACGACGGCGACTTGTGCACGGTGGGCGACGGCTGCAAAGCGGGGGCGTGCGCGGGCGGCAAGTCGCTGCAATGCTTCGACGGCAACCCGTGCACCGACGACGCCTGTGCCCCCAAGGCAGGCTGCACGTTTGGGCCCAACGCGCTTGGCTGCGACGATGGCAACGCATGCACCGGCCCCGATGGCTGCATCAAGGGTGCTTGCGGCGGCGCAGCCGTGGTTTGCGACGACAAGAACCCTTGCACCACAGACTATTGCGACGCCAAGACAGGCTGCCAGACGGTCGCCAACGCCCAGCCGTGCGACGACGGCACCGCCTGCACCAAGGCCGACGTCTGCGGCGCGGGCAAATGCGCCGGCCAGGCCATCGCCTGCGACGACGGCAATCCGTGCACGGGAGACAGTTGCGATGCCAAAATGGGCTGCCAGAACCCGGCAGTCGCGAACAACACCCCATGTGGCGCGGGCAACGGCGGCCTGTGCATCGCCGGCGCCTGCAGTTTGGGCAGCAGCCTGAACCCGGCCACCTCGTGCAAGCAGATCCTCGACACCCTCCCGGGCAGCAAGAGCGCGGTGTACTACCTGTATCACGGCACCGGGCCCACCAAGACGACGTACCAAGCGTATTGCGACCTCGCGACCCAAGGCGGCGGCTGGACGTTGGTCCTCAAGGCCGATGGCGCCAAAGGCACGTTTGGCTACAACGGCGGCATGTGGACCACGACGTTGCCGTACAACGCCGATGCGCCCGCCTTGGACGCGACCGAGGCCAAGCTCGCCAGCTATGTCGCGGTGGCGCACAAGGAGGTGCTGCTGGTCGCCAAGGTCGGCACGGCAACCAACACACTGGTGCTGCCGGCGACTGCGACGTCGTTGCACGCCCTTCTCGCCAGCGGCGCCTACACCAAGACCGCCGTCGGTCGGGTGGCCTGGAAGGCGCTGATGGCTGGGTCGAGCCTGCAGTTGAACTGCAACCAGGAAGGGTTCAATACTCAAATCGGCGGCTGGCTGGCGTGCCGCATGGGCATCCTCAACAACCAGGAGAACGACTGTGCAACCCCGGACTCGTTCTTGGGCGTGGGCTGCACCGGTGGCTCTGGGGTGACGACCGGCAACTACGCCAATGGATCGTGGTTGCCGGACAACGGCGGCGTCAGCTTCGCCGCGTTCGTGTGGGTGTTGGTGAGGTAGGCCGGCACTTGGCACCCCCCCCATTGTTCAGGTCCATGATTCTACGAATCTTTCTGGCTGATCGCCGCGTGCCGCTGGCCAACCTGCGCCCGAGCCGCCGCAGCGCACGGGAGCGCACGGGGGCTGCGTCGCCACTGGTCTCCCTGTGCGCGCCCCCCCCATTGTTCAGATCCATGATTTTGGGAAATTTTTCTAGTCGAACCAGACGTGCCGCCGGCCTGCAAGCGCCCGTTCCACCGCGCCGCAACGGGGCTGCGCCGCCGGCGAGCGCGAACGCGGCGTGCACGCCCCCCCCCCATTGTTCAGATCCATGATTTCATGTGATTTTCTGGTCGAGCCGCGTGCTCAGGTCGGCCGATTGACGGCCCAACCACCGTAGCGCACCATGGCAGTGCCGCTGGCGAGCGCGAGGC
>VGRO01000237.1 GCA_016875335.1 Deltaproteobacteria bacterium
GCAGCGGGGGGCGGCAAAACCGGGGGCAAAAAAGGTCCGCCGGGCGCTGCCGGGCACGGCGTGGAGGCGAAAAAAGGCGCCGGCACCGCCGCTCCGCGGCTGGCCGGCGCGGGGCGGTGGATTCTGGGAGGGACCACCGCGCCCGCATTCTTGTCCATATACCGCCGCATGCTATCCTGCCGCCGCGCAAGCCGATTGCGCCCGGTCCGCCGCATGTTTCGCTCGCTCTTCTCGTGGTCCTCGGTCGTGCTGGCGATCGCCGCCTGTGGCACCGACGACCAGTTGCTGACCAAGGCCGAACCGGACGCGGCCGCGACCGCTGAAGTCGCCGCGGACATCGCAGTTCCGCAGGAGACCGCGATTGTGGCCGACGCGCCTGCAAAGCCCGACACCGCTCCCGACACGGCGGCCACCTGCCCGGGCGGCGCCGGCTGCGGTTGCAAGACCGACAAGGACTGCCCGGCAAGCGCGTGCCTGCCCACCGACAAGGGCAAGCAGTGCGCAGGGCCGTGCAGCGACAAGGGCGCCTGCCCGACGGGGTTCGGTTGCAAGTCGGCGACGACTGCCAGCGGGGCCGCAGCCAAGGTGTGCGCGGCGCGGCTGAGCCGGCTGTGCGAAGCGTGCTCGGCGTCGCAGGCGTGCAAGACCTTGACCGAGCCGGTCAGCAACTGCGTTGCAGCCTCTGGTGACAAAGGTGCGACCGGCTTCTATTGCGCGCCGGCGTGCGTGGATGCGCCCGACTGCCCAACCGGCTACCAGTGCAAGCAGACCTTGACCGTCGAAGGCACCAACGCCGGCGCCCACTGCGTGCCCGACGACGGCGTGTGCGTCTGCTCGCAGTTGGGCAAGGACGACCTGGCGCAGACGCCGTGTTTCGTTTCGGCCAAAACGGCCGGCGGCACCCACATCGGCACCTGCAAAGGCACCCGCAGTTGCGGCAAGAACGGGCTGGGCGACTGCACCGCCAAGACCCCCAAGATCGAGGTCTGCGACGGCGGCGACGACAACTGCGACGGCAAGGCCGACGAGGGCACACTGTGCGACGACGGCAACTCGTGCACGACCGACAGTTGCGACGGCCCGCTCGGATGCAGCCACGCTCCGCTGGTCAAGCAGTGCAATGACGGCAACCCGTGCACCGCTGACACCTGCGACCCCAAGAAGGGGTGCGTGAACAGCAAGACCACCGACCCGTGTGACGATGGCACCATGTGCACGACCGGCGACGCGTGCAAGGACGGCGTGTGCGTCGGCAAGATCCTGGACTGCAACGACAACAACCCATGCACCGACGAGACGTGCAAGCCTGCCTCGGGGTGCTTGGTCGTGCACAACGTGGACCCGTGCAGCGACGGCAACGCTTGTACGGTCGCCGACAAGTGCAAGGACGCGCAGTGCGTGCCGGGCGCGGCCAAGGCCTGCGACGACGCCAATCCGTGCACCAACGATGGCTGCGATGCCGCGGCCGGCTGCACGGCCACCAGTGCCGAGGGCAAGCCGTGCGTGGACGGCAACGCCTGCACCCTACCGGACACCTGCACCCAAAGCGCCTGCAAAGGCACACCCGTCAACTGCGACGACGGCAACGCCTGCACGCTCGACTCGTGTGACAAGCTCAAGGGTTGCGCGCACCTGCCGGGCCCGGCCACCGCGTGCGACGACGGCAGCGTGTGCACCGTCAGCGACCAATGCGGCGGCGGCGTGTGTCTCGCCGGGGCGGCCACCACCTGCGACGACGGCCAGTACTGCACCAAGGACAGTTGCAACGCCAAGATGGGCTGCGTCCACCTGCCCCTCGACCCGAGCACCCCGTGCAGCGACGGCTCGGTGTGCACGCAGAGCGATGTCTGCAACGCAGGCACCTGTAGCGGAACCCCCATCGCCTGCGACGACCAGAACCCCTGCACGGAGGACTTTTGCGACAAGGCCAAGGGCTGCGACTCGAAGGTGCTGACCGGCGCGCCCTGCGCCATCGAATGCCAGGCGGCGGCGGCGTGCAACGCCGGGGTGTGCAAGGGCACCCAGAAGGCAGCCGACGGCACACCCTGTGCGGGCGGCGGCAAGTCGTGTACGTCCGGCGTGTGCGGTCCGTGAGCCAGCCGGACAGCACGGGCAAGAAGCTGCGCCGCGAGGATCTGCACGCGGCGTTCCTCGCGGGCCGCGGCCACGAGGCGTGGCGCTGGTTGGGCGCGTGGCCGCGCACCCGTGCGGGACTGACCGGGTTCGAGATGGCGGTGTGGGCGCCGAACGCCGAGCGGGTCGGTGTCATCGGCGACTGGAACCAATGGCAGGCGCATTGGCTGGAGCGCGAGGGCGCCTTCTGGCGGGGCTTGCTGGCCGGGGCCATGGAGGGCCAACTGTACAAGTTGGTCGTGGAAGACGTGCACGGCCTGCGCACCGAGCGCGCCGATCCCTTTGCCCGCGCTGCCGAACTGCGCCCGGGCACCGCCAGTCGGCTGTGCGGCCCGAGCGAGTACCGCTGGCGCGACGCGGCGTGGTTGCGCAAGCGCCCGGCGCTGCACCGCACCGACCAGCCACTGTCCATCTACGAAGTCCACCTGGGGTCATGGCGGCGCTGGGGCGACGGCCCACCGGGATACCGCGCACTGGCGCGACCGCTCGTGGACCACGTGCGCAAGCTCGGCTTCACGCACGTCGAGTTGCTGCCCCCGCTCGAACACCCCTATGACCCGTCGTGGGGCTACCAGGTGACCGGCTACTTCGCACCGACCTCGCGATGGGGAAGCCCCGACGAGTTCCGCTACCTCGTGGATCAGTTGCACGGCGCCGGCATCGGCGTCGTCATCGACTGGGTGCCCGCCCACTTTCCGCGCGACGTCCACGGACTGTGGCGGTTCGACGGCACGCCGCTCTACGAGCACCCCGACCCGCAGCGCGGCGAGCACCCGGACTGGGGCACGCTCATCTTCGACTTCGGTCGGCCCGAGGTGCAGAGCTTCCTCTTGGCCAGCGCACACTACTGGCTCAGCGAGTTCCACATCGACGGCCTGCGGGTGGATGCGGTGGCGTCGATGCTCTACCTCGACTACTCGCGGCCGGCGGGAACCTGGACACCCAACAAGGACGGCGGTCGCCACAACCTGGAGGCCATCGCGTTCCTTCGGGCGCTCAATGGCATGATGCAAGAAGAGTTTGCCGATTGTCTGTGCATCGCCGAAGAGTCCACGGCCTTCGAGGGGGTCACCGCATCGCTGGCCTCGGGCGGGCTCGGTTTCCACTACAAGTGGAACATGGGCTGGATGCACGACGCGCTGGGCTACCTGGGTCTGGACCCCATCCACCGCGCCTGGCATCACGACCGCATCACGTTTTCGACCACTTACGCGCACGCCGAGCGGTTCGTGCTGCCGCTGAGCCACGACGAGGTCGTGCACGGCAAGGGCTCCCTGGTGCGCAAGATGGGCGGGCAGTGGCAGCACGGCCTGGACCAGTTGCGCCTGCTTTTCGGGTTGCAGTGGCTGCATCCGGGCAAGAAGCTGCTTTTCATGGGGCAGGAGTTCGGCCAGGACCGCGAGTGGAACCAAGACGTCGGACTGGACTGGCACCTGCTTACGGATCCGGTGCGCCAGGGCCTGCTGGCGTGGGTCGCCGAACTCAACCGCCTGTACCGCGCGCACCCGGCCCTGCACGCGGGCGACAGCGACAAGACCGGCTTCGCGTGGGTCGAGGGCGCCAACCGCGCCGAGTCGATCCTGGTGTGGCAGCGCTCCTCGCCCGCGCAGTCGCTGGTCGCAGTGCTGCACTTCACGCCGGTGGACCGCAAGGGGCTCTGGGTCCCGCTGCCTGCAGCGGGCCGTTGGCAGGTGATCGTCAACAGCGCCTGGCAGCGGTTCGGCGGCGACCGGGCCGAACCGCAGACCGACAGCGACGCGATCGACATCTACGGGCGGGTCCACGGTCAGTTGGACGTGCCGCCGTTCGGCGTGTTGGTACTGCGACGCACGGGGCTGGCGACGCCGTGAGCCCGCACCGCGTGCGCGACGACCTGCCGACGCCGTCGGTGCCCCTGGGGTGGCTGCCCGAGGCCGGACTTTTCCGGCTGGTTGCCCCGCGCGCAGAGGCGGTGTGGCTGGTCGAGCGGGCACACCCCGACGACGTCACCAGCGAGCGGGTGACGCCGGCCCGCCACCGCCGCGCCCCGGGGATGCTCTACTGGGAAATCTCGCAGCGCGCGCCGTTGCGCTACTACCGGTACCGCGTGCGCCAGGGCGACGAACTGTGCGATGTCGCCGACCCGCGTTCGCACCAGGTCGCGCGCCAGTGGCAACTCGGCCATCCGGCGTGGTCGGTGGCCCAGCCCGACACCTTCGATTGGGGCGGCGATGCGCGCCCGGCCTTGCCGTTGGCCGAGTTGGTCGCGCTCGAACTGCACGTGCGCGACTTCACGGCGCATCCGTCGTCTGCAGTGCGCCACCCGGGCACCTACTTGGGCCTCGCCGAACTTGCACGCGACCGCATCGCGGGCCTGGGCGCCGTGCGCGACCTCGGCGTCAATGCCGTCGAGCTGTTGCCCGTCACTGCGGGTACGATCTTCGAGCCGGTCGCGCCACACAACCCGACCGGTATCAACCACTGGGGCTACATGCCGTCCTTCTGGATGGCGGCGAGTGAGCGCTATGCCTCAAGCGCCGTCGGCGCCCAAGCCGACCAGTGGGTCGGCGTGCGCCCCGACGGCGGCTTCGACGACCCGGGCAATGAACTGCGCGCCGCCATCAAGGCCCTGCACGCCCAAGGGTTGGCAGTGCTGGTCGATCTCGTCTTCAACCACGTGTCGCTGCACGACGACAACCCGCTGGCGCGGCTGGACCCGGGCACTTGGCGTGTGCGCAACCGCGACGGATCGCTGCGCAACAAAAGCGGCTGCGGCAACGACGTCGATGGTCGCGACCCAGTGATGCGGCAACTCATCGTCGACAGCGCGGTGCACTGGCTGCGCTCGTACCGGGTCGACGGCATCCGCCTGGACCTCGGCGAAATACTGGACGACCGCTGCCTGGGCGAGCTACGCGACGCCTGCCGGGCGGCCTACCGACGCTGCCTGCTCATCGCCGAACCGTGGAGCCTGGGCGGCTACCGGCCGGAGCGCCTGGCCGAACTGGGCTTCGCCGTCTGGGACGACCGCTTTCGCAATGCGGTGCGCGGTGCCCACCCGACGCGCCAGAAGGGGTGGCTGTTCGGCCGCGCCGATGCCCACGTGCCGCGCGAAGCGCTGCCCGGCTTGGTTGCTTCGGTGTCACGATCGCTCGGCGGACTGCTGCCTGGATCGCACGCCGCGCTGCACTACCTGGAGAGCCACGACGACCACACGCTCGGCGACGTGTTGCGCCTGGGCAGCGGCGAAGTCGCCGAGGGCGCACAGGTGTCGCCTGAGGCTGTCGAAGCGTTGTCGCCGGCCAACCTGCGCCGCGCCCGCCTGGCCGCGGCCGTCCTGCTGCTGTCGCGCGGGCCGGTGATGGTGGCGCAGGGCCAGGAATGGGCGCGGGCCAAGGTGCAGCGCGGCGCCGCGAACCTGGGTCCGCTCGACGGCAATACCTACTGCCGCGACGACGCCAGCAACCACCTCGACTGGCAGGCCCGCGAGCGCCAGCCCGAGCTGGTCGACACCTACCGCCGACTCATCGCCTTGCGGCGCGACTGGCTGCCCGAGTTGTTGCACCAGAGCGCCCCGCCCATGCTGCTGGCCGCCGACCGGCTGTGGGCGTTCGGCTACACCGGGGCGACCCGCCGCGGCCCCATCGCCGCACTGTTCAACGGCGACCAAGAGGCAGACGCCTGGTTCGAACTGCCCGGTGGACCGTGGTGGGTGCTGTATGGAGGAGACGACGCCCACATCGTGCCGACGCCGGGTGGCGTCGCCGTCCAGTTGCGCGCCGTGGGTGCGGCCGTGCTGTGGTGCGGGTGACAGGGCCTTCGAGCGGCTGCGCAAACCGGCCCGAGGCAGGCCGATGGGCGGCGCGGCGCGGGTCCGGGCGGGCCGTTGCGCGTCCCGGTCCTCGCGTGCACGCGCCAGCACCCTCTCAGAGGGTGTTTATGTTTGATTGCCGTCGCGAGCGGAATCAGGCGCCCGACAGGCGAGGCGGAGTGTGTCAGGCGACTGAGGCGTAGCCTCAAGCTACGCCGCAGGGAGCCTGGCGACCGACAACAAAGCATGTCGGGATGCATGGTTACGCGTAGCAGGCGTTTCAAACATAAACACCCTCTCAGATCGACGGCTGTACCGGGGCCATTCCGGCCCACGTCCGTGCCGCGCTCGCGAGCTGGGCCATCACGCCGCCGTGATGTGGTCGCTTCCGCGCGGTCTCCTCGATGACCCTACCCATCAAGCGCGCCACCTGGGCCATTTCGAAATGGTCCTGGACGAGCGCACGTCCACGCATGCCCATGGACTTGCGCAACCTCGGGTGGGCGTCGAGGTCGTCCAGGGCGGCGCGCAGGCCGGTCGGGTCCCCGCCATCCACCAGCAACCCGGTGTCGCCGGACCGTACCAACGTCGGGATTCCGCCGACTCGGGTCGCGACGACCGGAACCTCGCAGGCGAGCGCCTCGGCGGCCGCGACGCCAAAGGACTCTTGTTCACTGTCGAGGACATACACGTCGATGCTGCGATACAGATCCGCCATCTGGTCGACGCCCTTGGTGCCGTGGTCGGTGACGTGCGCAGCGACGTGCGGATGCGCCTTGAGCCACATGCGCACTGGACTTGGCGGCGGGCCCGATCGGCCGGCAAACACGAGGTGGACCGATCGCCCTTGGCGGAACCACGGCTCGACGGCCCGCAGCAACTCCAGCCGACCGTACATCGGTTCGTCGCCCTTGAAATGTCCAATCGTGAAGGGTCGGGACTCGTTCGACGCCGCCGCTGGCGCAAAGATCGACGTGTCGACGCCGAACGGCACCACATGCACACGCTGGGTCAGGTGAGGCACGTAGCGGCCGACGACCTCGGCCAATGGTCGGGCGGGCACCGTGATAGCGCCGGCGCGCTGCAGAAGGGCGGTCCGCCACAACCGGTCCGCGTGCGATTCGTGGCTCGCAGCCGACTGGTGCACGTCGCTACCCATGACCGTCAGGACCAGCGGCCACGCCGGCCCCAGCGCCGCCAGCATCGACGGGCGGGCGAACACCCATTGCATGTACACGACGTCGGGCTCGGTGGACGCGATGGCTTCGCGCCAGATCCGGGCCGTCGAGAACCCAGGCACGCGCAGCGACGGCAGCCGCACGGGCACGGTCGGCAACGGCAACACATCGCTGTCGTTGCCTTCCAGGAGATGCAGCAACGACAGCGTATGTCCGAGGGCCGACAGTTCGCGGTGCCAACGGACCGTGTGGTGATTCATCCCAAATGCAATCATCGAGATACGCAGGGGACCTCCTGAACGGCGGAGCCCGGTCGCCCGGCCGAACCAGCGCGATTGTGGGCGGGCTGGCGGCGGGCCGCAAGGTGCCGGGACCGCCAGAATCCACCGCCCCGCGCCGGCCAGCCGCGGAGCGGCGGTGCCGGCGCCTTTTTTCGCCTCCACGCCGTGCCCGGCAGCGCCCGGCGGCACTTT
>VGRO01000238.1 GCA_016875335.1 Deltaproteobacteria bacterium
GGGGTTTCGCCTACTAGTACCTCAGGCCCGAAGTTCGCGCCGGGTTCCGGCGCGCAACAGGGCTGAGGTACTTCCGGCCGCGGCTGCGGCCGGCCGCGGGGGTGAGCGCGCATGGGCGCGCGAGGGGGCTGCGAGCCCCCTTCACGAAACAAGCAGCTAGTAGGCGAAACCGATTGAGGATTTGTTGCGGCATTACGGTCCGTATCCCGACGCGAGTTCGGGGTTTCGCCTACTGGAGCCGGTCGGCGAAACGCCAGCATCGGCAGATTCTGGCCGACAGGCTCCTAGCGCGGACCTTGGACCTGGCGCGCCCACATCAGGTCGAGCACCCGCCCAAGCGCTGCCCCAAGGGTCGCCGCGGTCCAGGTCTGCAAGCGCGCCCCCAGAGCCGGCTTGCCGCGCCACCGCAGCTCCACCACATCGTGGTCGGTCGCCGCCTGCACGAGCAGGTCGTCGCTGGTGCCGATGGCGTCCACCAGACCGAGGTCCTTGGCCTGGGTGCCATACCACACCCGGCCGTCGGCCACCTCGTCCAGGGCCACCGCGGGCCGGTGGCGGGCGATGACCGCCTGGAAAAGCTGGTGGGTCTGGTCCAGGTCGCGCTGGAACTGCGCGCGGCCCTCGTCGGTATTCTCGCCGAACACGGTCAATGTGCGCTTGAACTTGCCGGCGGTGAGCAACTCGACGTCCACGTCGTGCTTTTTCAACAGCTTGTGCAGGTTGGGCAGTTGGGCGACCACGCCGATGGAGCCCACCAGGGCAAACGGTGCTGCAACAATGCGGCTGGCCACCGCCGCCATCAGGTACCCGCCTGAGGCCGCAACCTTGTCGACGGCGACCACCAGCTCGACGCCAGCGTCGCGCAGGCGCTGCAATTGCGATGCGGCGAGGCCATAGCCGTGCACCACGCCGCCCGGGCTCTCCAGGCGCACAAGCACGCGGTCGCCGTTGCGGTGCGCGCCCAGGATCGCCGTGATCTCTTGGCGCAGGCTCTCGACCTGACTGGCGCGGATGTCGCCGACGAAATCCAATACGTAGAGGCGTTTGCGCTCACCGGCGTCGCGCAGCTTGGCGATGGCTGCCTCTGCGGCCTCGTCGGCTTTGACCAGGGCCTTCCAGGCCTTCTTGCCCAAAAGGCGCGCGTCGATGGCGCGGCCGAGGTGGCGCAAGCGCCGGTCGAGGCGCCGGACGTGCAGGCGGGCCGCTGTGTGTTGGGCGCCGCGGACCACCGCGCCAAGGCGGGCGACGACGACCAGCACGGCGAAAAGCACGGTGACGGTCTTTGCGAAGAAAAGGCCATAATCGCGGAGGAAAACGAGGACAGCATCCCACATGGTCGGGTCCGGGCGGCGCGGCGGGCCGGCTGGCGCCCAAGGTAGGCCGCGGCCGACGCGGGCGCAAATCGCGGTCAGGGCAGCGCCAGAAGATCCTGCCGCACGACGCCGTCGGTGGGGCCCGGCCACTTCCAGCCGAAAAGGCGTCCGAGCGTCGGCGCCACGTCAATGGCACGCATGTCCTTGGTCGAACCGCGGCGCGCGCCCGGGCCGGCCAGGACGAACGCCCCGAGCAGGGGCGGGTGGGTGGGCAGGTAGCCGTGCCCGCCGACCAGGATCTTTCCGCGCGGCGCCGGCCGCGTGCCCTGCACCGACTGCACGTCGGGCCGCAGCATGGCGATGAACTCAGGCAGGTTGGGATCGTCGGCGAGCGACCCCAGCCCGAGGTCTGCGTATTGGTCCTGTTCAACGATGCCTTCGACCTGAGGTTGGCTGCGCAGGTACGCCTTGAGCTTGGCCAGCGCGGCCTCGACGGGCGACAGCTTGGGCGGCTTGGCCTTCCTGCCTTTGGGCAACGGCGCCAGCGCAGGCGCCTGGAACAAAGGCGGGCCGCGGGTCGAGACGAACACCGCCTGGCCGTTGATGGCAAAGCGCAGCAGCGCGCGCTCGGCCGGCTTGAGCGGCGCGGCCTGCAAGGCCTCCCACGGCGAGAACGCCTCGGTCAGTTCCAGAAAGCCGTGGTCGCTGACGACGCACACCACCAGCTTGTCGCGCAAGCCGGCGCGCTGGTAGGCGGCCAACACATCGCCGAGGTAGCGATCGACCAACTCCAGGCCCCAGCGCGGTTCGACGGCGGCCGGTCCCCAACTGTGCGAAAACGTGTCCACGGACAGGAAATGGACCAGGGCGAGGCGCGGCTTCTTGGTCTCGACCAGCCACACGGCGGCATCGCGCACCCACGAGTCGAGCAGGAACGCCTCTTCGCCGCCGAGCTTGCCGATGTGGGCGACTGGCAGGCCGACCTGTGCCTGCAACTGGCCGAGCAGGCCGGGCGTGCTGCCGGACTCGAAGTTGCGCTGGCCGTACACCTCGGGCACCTGCCAGTCCAGGCCCTGTGCGCGCGAGGTCTGCGGCCACAGCAGCGCCGCGGTCGTCCAGGCGGCGGCCTTGGCGACCTGCCAAAGCGCCGGCGCGCGCAGCAGGTCTGCGTCGCGCTGCCACGTCTCGACCACATCGTCCGCGGCGCGGTCGTAGTAGCGGTTGCCCAGCACGCCGTGGCCGCCCGGATTGCGACCGGTGGCGATGGAGGCGTGGGCCGCCCAGGTCATCGAAGGAAACACGCTTTGCAGCGGGCCCGACGTCCCCGATTCGGCCAGCGCCCGCAGCGTGGGCAACCTCGGCAGCAGCGGACCGAGGCGCTGCCACGCCAACCCGTCGATGCTGACCACCAAGACGTGGGTTGGCCGCACCGGTTCGGCAGTCTGGCCGGCGCGTGCCCAAAGCGCGCCCGCGGCCAATGCCCAGACGGCGAGCTGGCTGCACCTCTTGGATGGTGCACGCCGAGGCGGCTGACTCGCGGCGTCGGGCGAAACGAGGTCTTGTCTTTCGATCGGTCTGTATAGGTCCGCGAAATTCACCTCATTGTCCTTGTGCGCATGCTACCGGTGGGCGTGGGCCGACCAGCGCAGCAATCGCTCTGGCGTCGCCGGAATCGCCGGCACCGAGCAGCCGAGCGCCATGGCCAGGGCGTTGGCGATCGCCGGACCGGGGCCGTCCATCGGCAGTTCGCCGATGCCTTTGGCGCCAAACGGCCCCCACCCGTAGGGTGTCTCTTCGAAAAGCACGCGGATGGTTGGCACGTCGGCCATGGTCGGCAGTACGTAGCTGGTCAGATTGGCGTTGCGCATGCCGCCTTGGCCGTCGAACACCACCTCTTCGAGCAGCGCCCAGCCCAGCGCCTGCACCACGCCGCCCGCGATCTGGCCCGTGGCGAGCACCGGGTGCAGCACGCGGCCGATCTCCTGCAACGCCACGAAGTCCAGGACCGTCGCCTGCATCGTCGTGGTATCTACCTGCAGTTCGGCGACATACACCGCCCACCCGTAGGTGCCGTAGGCCACGCCCTTGTACGACGTGTCGTCCCAGATGACCCCGGGCGGTGGTTCGTATTCGCTGTGGCCCTCGCGGCCGGGCTTGTCGCCGTTGCCGGCCCGCCGCAGGGCCGCGCGCAGGTCGACGGCGTCGTACAGCGCGCCCCGGCCGCTGCTTTGCCGAGACGGTGCCACGTGGCCGCCCTCGCGGCGGCGGGCCTCGGCCAAGAGGCCGGCGCGCTCAAGCTGCAGGACCAGGTCGTCGCACGCCTTGGCGACCAGGTGGCCCACCACCATCGAGGTGCGCGAGGCCACGGTCGGCCCCGAGTTCGGCACCTGGGCGGTATCGGGCTGGACCACGCGCACGTCGGCCAGGGTCAACCCGAGGGTGTCGGCCGCGACCTGCGAGAAAATGGTGATGGCGCCCTGACCGATTTCGGTATTGGCGGTGCAGACCTCGACCACGCCGTCGGGCGACGCGCGCACCAAGCACTTGCTGGCCAGGCTGACCTCGCCCGACCCGGTAAAGCCGCAGCCGTGCATGAAGGTGGCGAGCCCGACGCCGCGCCGCAGCGGCATGCCCCGGGCGGCCTGGTCCGCGTTGAAGGCCGTGTAGTCCTTGCGCTTGGTGTCCCAACCGATGGCTTGCAGGGCGCGGTCGAGCCAGCGGTGCAGGTCCACCGGTTCATCGATCACCTGTCCGGTCGCCAGCATCCCGCCCTGACGCACCAGATTGCGGCGGCGCAGTTCGGCGGGGTCCAGGCCCACGCGGTTGGCGCAGACGTCGAGGTGTCGCTCCATCGCAAAGATGGTCTGCGGCGCCCCGAAGCCCCGAAACGCGCCATTGGGCGCGGTGTTGGTCAACATCGCCTGCGACACCACGCGGACGTGCGGGATCTCGTACGGCCCGGCGGCGTGGATGGTGCCCCGCGACAGCACCACGGGGGTGAGCGTGACGTAGGCGCCGCCGTCCATGCGCACGCGTGCGTCGAAGGCCAGCAGCTTGCCCTCCGAGTCCAAGGCCGTGCGCAACCAAACCGTGCACGGGTGACGCTTGGTGGTGGCCTGCATGTCCTCGACGCGGTCGTAGATGATCTTGACCGGCCGCCGCGCCTTCATCGCCAACAACACCGCGTGGCCGGCGATGATCGACGGGTAGTCTTCCTTGCCGCCGAACCCACCGCCGGTCGCCGCCTGCACGATCTGGACTGAGTCGTCGGGCAGGTTGGTCAGGTGCTTGATGGCCGTGTGCACGTAGTACGGGCACTGCAGCGACCCCTCGACGCGGACACGGAACGGCCGCTTGGGCCAACCGCCGTGGGCCTCGTCGTGCGGGTCCAGCCACGCCTGCGCGATGACCCCCTGCGGTTCGATGTAGGCCTGCTCCTGGGCGCCGGTGTCGTATTCGCCCGCCACCACGACCGGCGCCGCGTCGAACACCGCTTGCAGCGCCGCGTCGTCTTCGCCAGCGCCCTTGCGCAACGTGATCGCCTTGAGCACGTTGTCCGTCCCGTGTTGCACCTGGTCCGGGGCCGGGTCTATGCGGTGGTCGAGAATCGCCGGCAGCGGCTCGCAGACCACCGTTACACAGGTGGCCGCCCACTGCACGGTTTCGCGGTCCGGGTGGGCCAGCAGCACGACTGGCTCGTGCTTGTGGCGGAACACGTCGCGCACCAAGTATGGCTGGTCGCGGGCGATGAGCTGCACGATGCCGAGGTCCACCTTGTCGGGTGCCGCCGCCCCGCCCGGGCCATGCGACGTGTCGGGTGCGTGGACGCTGCGCACGGCCGCCGGAATGTCCTTGGCGGTGACGATGACGAACTGCCGCCAATCGGGACCCTCGCCAAACCGGACCGCCGTGACGCGACCGCGGGCAATCGGCGTGCGCACGGTCGCCCCGTACCATCCGTCGAACGGCAGGTCGTCGACGTAGCGCGTCTGGCCGGTGACCTTGGCGGCGCCGTCGGTGCGACCCGGGCTCTGGCCGACGTGGGGTAGGGGCGGCAGGAGCGGCTTGGCGTCGTCGGGCATCGCGGTGGCCTGGGCCGGGCAGGGGCCGGCGCGGGCGGGCAGAATAGCGCGGGGATCTGGGGGCGACAATGCGGCAGGGGGTTCACGGTCGCGCGGTCTGCCGTTCGCGCTCGGTAAAGGTGCTGAGCGTGGACTGGCTACGTCGCTGCATCTACCCATAGCGATGCCATCCAGCGACCTGCCTGTGCACCGCCCACACGTGCGTTGCTCGCCCAGCAGCGCCGGCGTACGATGTGCGGCGATGTCGGCCGACCGCCAGCCCGAGCCCACCACCGCCGCCAACTGGCCGACTTCCGCCGCAGTGGCCGCCGCGGCTGAGGCCTACCGACGGTTTCACACCAACTGCTTTTGGTCGTCCGACCCCAGACTGGAGATCACTGCCGCATTGGTGCCGTTCGTCGTGCGCGGCCTGCGGGAAAATGGCGGCCACGCCGGCTACCGCGCGGCCGCGGAGATCCTGCGATGCCGATAGGCGATTTCGAGTCGCTGGTCTTGCGCGTGTTGGCGGCCCACCGCCACCCTGACAGTTTCGTGGGCGGGGCGACCGTGCTCCACGCGACTGCCGACTCTTGGCGTTACTCTCAGGATTTCGATGTCTTCCACGACGCGGAGGAGGCGCTCACTGCAGCCTTCGGCACCGACTCCGCCGCATTGCGATCGGCAGGATTCGACGTGGCGCCGTCCGGCCCGGTCGGGCCGACCTTTCGCCGGGCCATCGTCTCTCGCGGCGACGCGCGCACCAAGGTCGAATGGGTACTGGACAGCGCGTTCCGGTTCTTTCCGGTCGAACCCGACCTGGCCCTGGGTTGGCGCCTCAGTTTTTGGGACGCCGCAACCAACAAGGTGCTGGCCATGGCCGGCCGACACAAAGTCCGAGATCTCCTGGACTGCTTGTACTTGCACCAGCACCACCTGCACCTGGGGGCGTTGGTGTGGGCCGCAGCAGGCAAAGACCCCGGGCTGTCTCCTGAGTTCGTCTTGGACTGGGCGGTGCGCGGATCGGCCTTTCGCGTCGAAGACCTGGCGGAAGTTCGCCTGGGCCGGCCCATGGACATCGGCGACATCAAGACCGCCTGGCGCACCGCCGTCGCGCAGGCGCGTGCCTTGGTCGATCGACTGCCACCCGACGAAATTGGCTGCTTGTACTTGGATGAAAGGGGCGCGCCCGTCGCGCCCGACCCGACGGCAGCCAGCTTTGCAAAGCTGCGCCGTCACTTTGGTCGGCTGGGTGGGGCAGTGGCCCGGGTGGCCGAGTAGGTCGGGGCGCATGGACGACCGCGAGCCCGGCTGGCGCAGTGCGACGATTTGCCGCAAGGCGCGTGCGGATTGATGCGGCGTCACCGGCCGTCTGCGTCGACGCCTTCTTCCATCACAGTGCGCCAGCCACCACCAACGCCTTGAGCTGGTCCAGCGCCGCGCCCCACGCCCGCCGCAGGCCGTCCGCCTCGGCCCGGGTTTCGATGCGCTTGTGAAAGACGTTGACCGTGGTCTTGCCGCCCATCACGGTGAACTGCATTTCGACTTCGGTCGCCGCAAAGCCGGGGCTCTGCCAACGCAAGCGCAGGTCCTTGGCCGGCCGCACCCGGCCCACGGTTCCGGAGCATGCGCCGCAGTGGAACGGCTTGCCCTCCGCGACCTCGCCGGTCCAGCCCGGCAACCATGCCGCAAGCGCCGTTTCGGTGGCGAAGTGCGGGAAAAGGTCGGCCGGCGCCTCCTTGAAGCTCTTGGTGCAACAGATGTTGTAGCCCTCGGGCCGGCCGTCTTTTTGCACGACGACGCGATGGCGCTCGAACTCGACCCAGATGGTGGTCGGCCACCAGATGTCGCGGCCGCGGCCGGTGGCGTCGTAGATGAACTGAATGGCGTCGCGACGCTTGGCCGACAGCCCCGCGCCTTCGAGGGCGGCAAACCAATGGGCGAAGGGCTTGCCGGTGTGCTGCACGCATGCGGCGTCGCTGATTTCGAAATCGGGCGCAAAATCGATGTGCACGGGCGACCTCATCAGGGTGGTTGGGCGACTGATGCTAAGGGACTGGAAAATAATAAGTCGATCACTCTCACATCAGGACGGAGCCGCGAGTCGGACCTTTGGTCCGCGAGCTGGCGACCCACGGAGCAAGCAAACGGGCCCGAGAAATGATTGA
>VGRO01000239.1 GCA_016875335.1 Deltaproteobacteria bacterium
GTCGGACTATCGTCCGACAGGCTCCGTGGTGGTTGCGATCGGGGCAGCGACCAAGAACTGCCTGAAGTAAATTCAGGCAGTTTCGGTCGCTGGCAGGCCGCAGCCGCGGCCTGCCTAGGAGCCTGTCAGCCAGAAACTGCCGATTCTGGCATTTCGCCGACAGGCTCCTAGCCATCGGAATCGGCCGGTGGCAACCGGAACCTGCGCCACGTGGTCGCGCGAGACCGCGCGCTGTCAGCGTCCCAACCATTGCAAGGCGTCATCCACCGACAAGAGCGTCGCGTCGAACCCGCCCGCCGGCAGGTCCATGCTCGCCAGCACTTCGACCGACTCCGGGCTCAAGCCAACCAGCACCACGCGCGCGCCGAGCAGCCGGATCATGCTCGCCGAGCGCTGCAATGCCTCGAATTCCCAAGGGTCGAGCAGTTGCAGGCTGCCCACGTCGAGCACCACGCCGCGGGCCCGAGTGCGGTGGACCTTGTCGAGCACGTCGGCCTGTACGCGGTGCAGGCCTTGGGGGGTCAAATCGCGCGTCAACGTCGCCACCACCGCCCGGCCGATGACCGAAAGTGGCGTGGCCACATTGGGCAGGGTGGCGAACTCGCCGGCAGGGTGCGACGTCACCAGGTTCACCGGGCCGCGTGGCGGATCTCGATGCCGACGCGGCGGAAGGCCTCTTCGAGCGCGTCGCGCAGCGTCGCACGGGTCTGGATGTCGCCGACATCGATGCCCAGTTCGACGATGGTCTGGGCGATCGCCGGAGACAGGCCGCTCAACAGGCACTCGCAGCCCATCAGGCGCGTGGCCTTGGTCACCTTGATGAGGTGGTTGGCCACCGCGGTGTCGATCACGCTGACCCCGGAGATGTCCATGATGAACACCCGCGCACGCGTCTCTGCGATGCGGGTGAGCGCCGAGCGCATCACGTCTTGGGCGCGGCGCGAATCGACGATGCCGACGATGGGCAGCATCAAGATGTCTTCCCACAGCGCCGTGACCGGCGTCGACATCTCCAGGATCGAGCGGGCCTGGTCGGCGATCTTCTCCTGGACGATACGGCTGTAGGCCTCGACGACCAACGCCGTGTCGACGTGCACCATCTTGGTCATCGCCCGCAGCGTCGGCAGGTATTCGGCGGGCTCGCGCACCACGTCCTGCACCACGTCGGCGAGCAGCGTCAGCGACATGTCCATCGCCGAGAAGTACGCCGGCAAGCCGAGTCCGACGCGCGCATGCACTGCGCCGACCTCGCGGCGGTAGCGCACGTAGTCCTGCCCGATGTCGGCGCCGAAAAAGCTGCGCCAATAGCCGAGCTGCAAGCGCTTGACCCGCGCCAGGCGGTGCTCGTCTGCAAAGTAGATGGCGAATTCTGGCTGGTCGATCATCCACTCGTAGAAGCGGTCGATGAACTTGTCCAGCCCGCGGACGACGCGCTCGCCGACCTTGCGCAACAGGTCGAGTTCGGCCGCGCCGACCTGGTGGCGCTTGAGCAACTGTTGGGCGCTGGCCAGCTCGGTCCATTCGCCCGCATGGCCGTGGCCGTGCCCGGCGGCGGTGGCGGGGTCGAGGCCAGATTGCGAAGGTACGGGGGACATCGAGGCCTTGAGGCCGCCGGGGCCGGCAGCGGCCGGATTGTAACGCGGTTGTGCCGGCATTGCAGCGGGGTCGTGTGCATACGCCCGCGGCAGCGCGCGCGATTGACGGGGTGCGCGGCCTTGGCCACCATCGCCGGCTTGGTTCGCGAGGGGGTGGCCGTGGCGTACTGGTTGATGAAGACCGAGCCCGACGTGTTCAGCTATGCCGACCTCGAGCGGCTGGGCCTCGGTTGCTGGGATGGCGTGCGCAACTACGCGGCGCGCAACCACCTGCGCTCGATGCAGGTCGGCGATCACGTCCTGGTGTACCACAGCAACCTCGACAAGGCGGCCGTCGGCGTCGCCCGTGTGGTGCGGTCGCACTACCCCGATCCGACCATCGACGACCCGCGCTGGTCGGCGGTCGACGTGGCGCCGGTGCGACGGCTGGTGCAGCCGGTGACGCTGGCGGCCATCAAGGCCGAGGTGGCGACCGGAGGGGTTCTGCGCGATCTGCGCATGATCAAGGAGAATCGCCTGTCGGTATCGCCAGTGACCGACATGCAGTGGTCCGCGCTCTTGGCGATGGCGGCCACCCCATGGCCGTGACGCGCCCGGTGGTCCTGGTCGACGAGCTCGTCCTGGACGGCAGCGCGCGGGCGTTTCCACTGCAATGGCTGGACGGCTGCGACGCGCGGCCCTACGCCCCGCGCCAACTCGGCAAGGCGGCTGTGGCGCACGCGGCGATCGCGCAGGCGGCCATCGTGCGCTCGATGACGCGGGTGGGGCGCGCCGAGCTGGCGGCCCTGCCGGCATTGCGCCTGATCGCGACCTTGTCCAGCGGCACCGATCACCTGGATGCACGAGCCCTTGCGGCGCGTTCCGTCCAACTGAGCACCGGCCATGGCGGCAACGCGCGCGCCGTCGCTGACTGGGTGCAGTGGGCCATCGACCGGCTCGCCCCGCGCGCGGGCCTGCGGGTGCTGGTGGTCGGCCTGGGCGCCGTCGGCGGCATCGTGGCAGAGCGACTGGCAGCGGCGGGAAACGAGGTCTTGCCCTGCGATCCACCGCTGGCGGCGGATGCACGGTTTGCGGGCGCGCGGCCGTGGTGCGACCTGGATCAGGCCCTGGCGCGCGACCCCGACGTGGTCACCTTGCACGTGCCGCTCGCTGCCGACGGGGCCCATCCGACCGGGGGCCTGTTCGACGCACGGCGCCTGGCCCGGTGGGCAAGGCCGGGCCGTGTGCTGCTCAACGCTGCACGCGGTGGGATCCTCGACGAGGCTGCTGCGGCGCGTGCGGTCGCGGAACAGCGCCTCGTGCTCGGCCTGGACACCTTTGGTGGCGAACCGCGGCCCGCGCCGACCACGCTCGCGGCCTGCGCCCTGGCTACGCCGCACATCGCGGGCCACAGCGTCGAGGGCAAACTCGACGTCGCGCACAGGGCGCTGTCGGGGCTTCGCGCCGCGTTTGGCTTGCCTGCGTTGGCACCGCTTGTGGACGTTGCAGCCGAGGCGCTGTCACCGCTGCCGACGGCCCTGGTGGAGCCCTTTGGTGCCCTTGATCGCTGCGCGACCGCGTTTGCGGCCGACGCGGGCGCATTCGAGCGCCTGCGCCATGGACACCTGCGACGCGAGCGGCTGCCGCTGCCGCCGTGATCGACCCGAGCGCGGGGCGGCGCGACCCCGACACGATTGCTTTTCAGCGTTGAGCGCGACCTTCGCCTCCGCTATCCTGTGGCGTTGCTCGCGCGGTCCACGCCGCGCCGCTGGTGAACAATGTCCTATCCATTTGAGTGGTTGCGTGGCACCAGTGCGGGCAGCACTGGGCGTGGCTGGGTTGCGATTCTCGCCGTCGCAGGCGCGGTCGCCGCCTGCAGCGGGACCCCGCCCGACAACTCGGCCGGCAACCTGAACAACAACCTCGGCGGAGGCAATACGCTGCCGCAGCCCGACGTGCCGACCGGCGGGACCAAGGACGCGGGCAAGCCCGACGCAGGCGCCGCGCTGGACACGCCCGCGGGCGACGCAGCCCAGGACGGTGCCCCGGCCGACGACGCATGCACGGAGGACTGCGGCGCCACGGACCAGGACGCCGTCGCCGACACCGGCCCGGCCGACACGTATACCGGCCCGACCTGCCAGACCAGCGGCGCGTGCAAGAGCTTGGAAAAGACCCCATTTTGCGCTGTCGCCCTCAAGCAGTGCGTCGAGTGCCTGACGGATTTCAACTGTGGCGACAGCAAGGTGTGCGACACCAAGACCTTTACGTGCCAGAACATCGCTTGCGAGCCCGCAAAGTCGTGGTGCGACGGCCAGTTCCTGGCCACATGCAATGACACCGGCGACGGCGTTTCGGTCGCCAAGTGCCCGGGCGAGTCGCCGCTGTGCTTCGACGGCAAGTGCGGCCTGTGCGAGCCTGGCAAGACCTTCTGCGCGCCCAATGCGCCCGGCCAGACCGTGTCGAAGGCCGTGCTCAAGTGCAGCGACGACGGCTCCAGCGCTGACGTGCTCAAGTCGTGCAACGGCGTCGAGAAGTGCACGTTGTCCAAGGATCTCAAGCCCTACTGCAACTCGTGCGTGCCCGGCGACAAGGTGTGCCAGGGCGACAACGCCATGGAATGCGCCGACGACGGCAGCGGCTTTGCCATCTTTGAAAAGTGCGGCGAGAAGGGCCTGGCGTGCCAGGGCGGCCTGTGCGTCGATCCCTGCGCGGAGGACATGAAATCCAACACCAACGTCGGCTGCGACTACTGGGCCGTGGACCTCGACAACGCCAAGGTGCCGAACGGATCCGGCGGATTCTACGACGCGCAGAACTCGCAATTCTCGGTCATCGTGTCCAACACCAAGGACAAGGCCATCTCGGTGACCGTCGAGGCCGGCACTGGCCAAAAGCAGACCTACACCGTGCAGGGCAATGGCCTCAAGATCATCGACCTTCCCGACCCGACCTGGAAGGTGCCGCCGCTCAACCAGGACAACACCAACGTCAACAAGAACGTCTACCGCATCAAGAGCGATCAGCCGATCGTCGCCTACCAGTTCAATCCGCTGCAGAACTTTGACGTGTTCAGCAACGACGCCTCGCTGTTGCTGCCGAGCAACGTGGTCGGCACCGAGTACTGGGTGGTGTCGCGGACCCAAGCGCACGACAACCTGCGCTCGTACTTCACGGTCGTCGCAGTGCAACCGGGCAACACCATCGTGACCGTGGTGTCGACCGCCAAGACCCAGCCCGGTCCGGGCATCCAGGCGATGAAGCCGGGCGACAAGATGGACTTCACCTTGCAGCAGGGCCAGGTGCTCAACGTCGAGACCAACGCGGTGGGGCAAGATCCGACCGGCACCTACATCAAGGCGTCGGCGCGCGTGGCTGTCTTTGCCGGTTCCGAAGCGTCCAATTCGCCGGACACCGACAAGTGCATCAACGGCAAGTGCCAGTTCCAGGGTTGGAATTGCACGACCAACGCGGACTGCCCCAAGACCTGCTGCGCGGACCACATGGAAGAGCAGCTTTTCCCGGTCAATGCTTGGGGCACCAAGTACTACGCCACCAAACTCAAGAAGCGCGGCAAGGAGAAGGACGCGTGGCGCTTCGTGGCCTCGGAGAACGACACCGTGGTCAGCACCAGCCCGGCCCAGGCGCCCATCCCCAAGCTCGCCAAGGGCCAGTGGTTCGAAATCGAGTCGGACCAGGATTTCGTGGTCACCTCCAACAACCCGGTACAGGTCACCCAGTTCATGGCGTCGAGCCACGCGCCGAACCCGAACAACGACGAGTGCAGCGGCTCGTACCTCGGTCAGAAGGTCTGCGGCTACAACTGGAACACCAAGCAGACGCCGATCTCGTGCTCCAAGCACGCGGACTGCCCCAACATCCAGGAATTGACCGACGCCAAGATCGGCGACCCGGACATGATCAACACGCCAGCGGTCACCCAGTACCTCGACAACTATCGCTTCCTGGTGCCCAACAAGTACACCGAGAACTACATCAATGTCATCGCGCCAGCCGACGCCGTGGTCAAGATCGACAACGCCCCGGTCGAGGCCGCGCTGTGGACGGTGTTCACGACCGGATGGCGCGTCGCGCGGATGCCGGTCAACCCCGGCAACCACCTGTTGACCGCCACCAAGCCGGTCGGGCTCGTGGTGTACGGGTGGGCCGACTACGTGTCGTATGGCTACCCTGGCGGCGCCCAGATCGGCCCCAAGTAGCCCAATCCCGGAGTTCGTCCATGGATCTCGGCCTGCGGGGTCGGCGCGCGCTGGTGTTCGGCGCTTCGCGCGGTTTGGGCTTTGCCGTCGCCGACGAGCTCGCGCGCGAAGGGGCGCGGGTGTGCGCGGTTTCGCGCGATGGCGGACGAATCGAAGCGGCGGCGGCGCACCTGTCGCGGCATGGCGAGCCAGCGATGGCCCTTTGCGCAGACCTCGGCGCTCCGGGCGCGGCCAGGGCAGCCACCGCGCGAGCCATCCAGGAACTGGGCGGGCTGGACATCCTGGTGTGCAACAGCGGCGGTCCACCCAAGGCGGTGTTTGCGGAGGTCGACGCCGCAGCGTGGTCGGCCGGCTTCCAGAATCTGTGGCTGAGCACGACCGACGCCATGGCGGTGGCCCTGCCGGTGATGATCGCCGGCGGTTTCGGGCGCATCCTGCTGGTGACCTCGGTGGCCGCCAAGGAGCCGATGCCGGGCCTGACCGTCTCCAACGGCCTGCGCGCCGGCCTGCTCGGCCTCGTCAAGAGCGTGGCTCCCGAAGTCGCCGCCCAAGGAGTGACGATCAATGCGCTTTTGCCGGGCTACACCCGGACCGAGCGCATGACCGAGATTGGCGTCAGCGACGCGCAGGTCGCCGCACAGGTGCCGATGCGGCGCATGGGCGAACCCCAGGAGTTCGCGGCGCTCGCGGCCTTTCTCGCTTCGGCCCGGGCGGGGTACATTACGGGCCAGGCGATCGCCGTCGATGGCGGCTGGCTGCGCGGTTCGTGAACGCTGGCGGGGGCTGAATCCATGCGAATCGGGACGACAACGCTGGCGGTGTGGGCGCTGGGCGCCGCGTGCGCGTGCGATACCAACCTGGAACCGTCGACGCTGACCCTCAAGCTCACGGCGCGGTTGCCGGTCGGCATCGAGGCGGCCACGGTGGCGATCGACCGCATCGAGGTCCACCTCGGCGCCGACAGCCAAGCACAGAGCCTCGACCCGGCGAGCGAGGCGTTCGACGCCGATGGCAACTGGAAGGGGCTGCAAGTGGGTCGCGCCGTCGATTTGGCCGGGCTGCAGTCAGAGACCCAGGCGCTGACCCTGGGCGACGTGCTTTTGAACGACGGCCGGATCGATCAACTGCGCATCTTCTTGCAGAGCGGCGCGGCCAGTACCGCGACCGCCAACGGCAAGCCCTGCACGATCAACCTGGCCAAGGTGCCCAAGTCCGGGATCAAGATCACGACGCCGTTCAAGCCCTTTCGCAGCGGCCGCAACTTGAGGCACGCGATGATCGTCGACCTGCCCCTCGACAAGGCCCTGGCCGCGGCCGGCGGGTGTTACGACCTCAAACCGCTGCTGACGGTGCGCAAGTTCTGGACCGAGGGCAAAGCGGTGGCGGTGGATTGAGGCACTAGGAGCATGTCGGACTATCGTCCGACAGGCTCCGTGGTGGTTGCGATCGAGGCAGCGACCAAGAACTGCCTGAAGTAAATTCAGCCAGTTTCGGTCGCTGGCAGGCCGCAGCCGCGGCCTGCCTGGGAGCCTGTCGGCCAGAATCTCGCGATTCTGGCGTTTCCCCGACAGGCTCCTAGTAGGCGAAACCCCAAATTCGCACCGGGATACGCGCCGTGATGCCACAACAATTCCTCAATCGGTTTCGCCTACTAGCTGCTCGTTGCGTGAAGGGGGCTCGCAGCCCCCTCGCGCGCCCATGCGCGCTCACCCCCGCGTCCGGCCGCAGCCGCGGCCGGA
>VGRO01000240.1 GCA_016875335.1 Deltaproteobacteria bacterium
GGGCAGCGGCGTCCGCTCCGTTGCACGAGCCGGGCCACACAACCCCGCCAGCAGGGCGAATGCGAGGCCCGTCGGTGCGCGAAGGCTAGGTCCGTGGCGCACCGGGCTCTCCTGCCGTGCTTTCGGCCTTGCCTGCCGTGGCATCGTCGGCCAGGGCGGCGCGTTCGACCGCCAACGCCGCGGCGCGCGCCAGCTTCTGGTGTTGGTCCGTGTTGCGCGCAGGTGCGTCGAATTCCGGGCCGGCGTACCGCCCGGTCGGTCGGGCCGGGTCGGGCGTAGGGCTGGTCGCCACGGGATCCTTGCGCTTTCCGCGTTCCTTGCGCAGGCGCTCCACGGCTCGGCAGACGTAGCTCGCCGTCTCGGCTACCGGAGACAGCGGCGAGACGTCTGCGGTGCGGGTGGCGTGCTCGCTCAGTTCGGGCGACAACAGCCGCACCACGGTCGGAACGGCCGCCTTGCGGTCGGCCAACAGCAAGCCCACATGCAGGTTGACCGCGTCCAGGCTGGTCAGCGCCATCACCACCGACGCCTGCCAAGCGCCCGCGAGGTCGAGCGTCTCGTCCACCGTCGTGTCGCCAACCACAACAGCGATGCCGGCCGACCGCAGGCGCTGCACGTTGCGCAGGCCGCCGTCGCGCTCGACCACCACCACCGCAATGCGGCGCTGGTGCAGGATCTCGGCCACCCGCGCGCCGACGTTGCCTGCGCCGAGCACCACCACGTGGTCGTGCAGGTTGACCGGTGCGGGCTGGACCACCCCGGCCAGGCGGCGCTGCAGCAACCAGTCGAACACCAAAAGCGCGGCGGCGATCAGGGCGGTCCGGTCGGCGATCGCCAGCGCCACCGCAATCCAGTGCAACCCTGAGGTCATCTTGACGCCCAGCGGCGCGGCGCCGGTCAGGACCCATCCTGCTGCGGCGCCCAGCGCGTCCAGGCCCTGCATCTTGAGTTGGCTCGCCACCACCACCGTGCCGACGACAGAGGTCAGCAGCGCGATGACGAGCATTGCCCACAGCGCCGTACGCACCCGGACCGAGCGCGGCGTCGGCCGCTTGACGAGGGTCCCTCTGCCGCCGCGGCTCAGCAGTTGCAACGCCAGCTCCGCCGCGACCGGCGCCGTGACCGAACCCATCGAATACGGTTCAACGTGGGGCACGCTGACGCGCAGGAAGCGCACCAGCGTCGGGTCGGACACCCGCACCAACATCGGTACGTCGGTGCTGTGGCGGCGCACCAGCAGGCACGCATCGACGTTGCCCGAATCGTTGTCGGCGGCGAGCACCACCGCGCCCAGATCGGCAAACTCCTGGCGGACAAGGTCCTGTTCCCACGCGGCGCTGGCGTGGACGGTCTCGACGCCCAGGCGTTGCAGTTCGGCGCCCTGCCTTGCCTGTTCGGCGGGCGTCAGCAGCGCGCGCACCGGTACGCCCAGCGCGTGCAACCGATGGACGACTGCGACGCCGACATGGCCCAGGCCGACCACCAGGATCGGGTGGCCCTCGGCCGGGCGGCGCGGCTGGGCGGCGGATTCGGGCATGGGGGGACCCTACGCCTGGGGCGTGCGCGAGGCGGGCAGTGCGCCGGCGCGGTCGAGGGCCTCGAGGATCTGCGCTTCGGTCAGCGTCGCGTCTGCCATCTTGGCGCGCCCGAGGATCGCCTGCACGCGTACGTCGGTGGGTTCAAGGTCGTGCTCGATCAGCCAGACCTCGACGTTGGCCTTGCCGCTGTAGAAGCCGATGTCGATCCTCTGGCGGCAGCCGAGGTCGTGCGCGGGAACCGAACTGTATACCGCATCGGCCAGGTCGCGCCGACCGAGCTTGATCGCCTTGGCGATGGCGGCGGCGTGCACCCCAGTTGCCGTCCGAAACGCGTCGGATCCGAACGCCGGATAGTTGTACGGGACCGGCACGCCATACGAGCGCGCGACCACCTCGACGTAGTTGCGCAAGCCGCTGAGCGAATGGTTCCACACCTTGAGCAAGCGCAAGTTGAGCAGGATCTGGTCGATCGAAGCGTTGCCGACGCGCTCGCCGACGCCCAGGCAAGTGCCGTGCACGCGGTCGAAGCCCAGTTCAAGCGCCGTCAGGCACAGCGGCACCGCCAACCCGCGGTCATTGTGACCGTGCCAATCGAGTTCGACCGGGGCTCCGGTCTCGCCGACCACGCTGCGGGCGAACTCCAGCAGGTTTGCGAGCCCGTCCGGCGTCGCGTGGCCGACTGTGTCGCAAAGGATGAGCCGGGTGGCACCGTGGTCGATCGCGGCCTTGAACAGCGTGCGCAAGGTGTCCGGGTGCGCCCGCGTGGTGTCCTCGGTCACGAAGCTGAAAGGAAGCTGATGGCGCACCGCCAGGTCGGCCGCATCGACAACGAGCCGGGTCATGTGGGCGATGTCCCAGTTTTCAACCAGTTGCCGCACCGGCGAGCTGCCCAGGAACGCGCACACCTCGATCTCGACACCGGTCTTTTGCGAGATGTCGGCGACCGCCGTGATGTCGCTGGGATGTGTGCGCGCCGCGCAGTTGGGCTTGATGCGCATCTTCTGGTCGCGGATTTCTTCGACCAGGCGGGTCACGTCCGACACCGCGAGCGCGCCCGCCCCGGGCAGACCGACGTCGAGCACGTCGATCGACAATTCCTCCATGCAGTGCAGGATTTCGAGCTTCTGGTCGATGCGCGGGTTGATGATGGACGGCGATTGGATGCCGTCGCGCAGCGTTTCGTCCACCAGCGCAAACCCGGGCCGGATCGGCGGCGCATCGCGCTTGAGTTCGTTCCAGTCGTAGATGATGTCGGATTGGGTCGCGCTCATGGGGCTCCGGCACGCGGCGGGGGCGAAAGGGCCCCGACTGGCCGGCCAGGATACCACGGCGAGGGCCGGCCGGGCAGGGGCTCGGGTCCAGGAGGGGCGGATCGCAAGACGGGCCCGATCGCGGCGGATGGCGATCAGCGTCTTGCGAGGCTGCGGCGACACCACGACGCCTTGCTGGGGCATGCGCGCCATCGGACGGGCATGGATTTGCGCGCGTCCGGCCTCGGAGGCCGGACCGGGTCCTTGACCAAGCGCCCCCGGCAGGGCGATGCTCGCGCTCGGAGCGTGCCCGATGCAATACCAAAACGGCTTGCGGCCGTGCAGCACACCGGGATGACGGTGGCCGCGCCAAAACCGTGACACGTGCGCGTCCGCGAACCTGGCGGGACCAACGCAAGGTCCATCGCCGCACCCCTGCCCACGGGGCGTGGCGCGTCGTCGCGGCCGCACTCATCGCCGGCTGCGGCGGCACACCAGGCACAGCCCCCGCCGACGCCCACGCGGAGACAGCCGGCGCCTGCTGGCACAGCGGCGCCCGCCGCCCGGACGTCACGTGCTGCACCACCGGCCAGATGTGGATGGCCGAAACCAGTTCGTGCGAAACGGTGGGACCAGCCGGCTGCGGCGAAGACGGTGCCGACCCTTCGGTGTGCGCGCCGCAGTGGTGCGCTGCCGGCCGCGATGACGCAGGCAAGCCGTGCAGCGCAGGGCAGCCCGCCTGTCTTCCCCAAGGCGACCTGTGCCCGGCTCACGAAGACGCAACGCAAGCGGTGGCCTGCCCTGCGGGCCAGTTTCCGGCGCGCGAGGGCGCAGGGTGCGCGACCGCTGGCGCCGAGGTGGCGGATGTCAACGGCCACCTTGCGCCCGCCGCCAAAGGCGCACTGTGGCCAGAACTGCCGCCAGTACCCGCGGACTGGCCAGATGCCCCGCTGGTCCCGGCCGCTGCGCCCGGCCAGACGCCCGTGCCGCTGTGGTGTGCGGACTCCGCCGGCGCCGCGCGGGCCTGCGCTGCTAGCGAGTCGGGTTGTCCGGTAGGCTACGCGCCGGGGCCCGCTTCATCGGGGCAATGCGCCGCCCTCGCCGGCCCATCCTGGGTTTGCCCGCCCGGTTTTGACGTCAGCGGCGGCGTCGGCGCGCCGCAGGCGACGCTGTCCTGCGTCCCAGCCAAAAGTACCTGCCCCGCAGGCGGCGCCGACGGCTTTGCGTGGAGCGAAGACCTGCCCGGCACCGTGTACGTGCGCGCGGGCAGCCCCACCGCCGGAGCAACGGGTGCGCGGTCAGCGCCATTTGCGACCGTGACCGCCGCCCTTGGTGTGAAACCACAGCGCATTGCGGTCGCCGCCGGCACCTATCCCGAGGCGCTGACCCTCAAAGGCGCTGTAGAATTGGTGGGTCAGTGCGCCGCACTGGTGCAGTTTCAGGGGCCGCCCGACCAGCCCGCGGTGCATTTTTCAGCGTCCGCACAAGGGGCCGCGGTCGCGCGGGTGACGTTGCGCGGCGGTTCGACCGGGGTGTTGGTCGCAGTCGGTGCGAAGGCCGCCGTCCGCGAGGCCTGGCTGCACAAGGTCGGGCAGGTCGGCGCAGTGGTCCAGGGTCAGTTCGCGCTGCGCGACACCGTGGTGGCCGACGTCGAACCGGCGGCGGATGGCGACCTGGGCAGCGGCCTGGTGGCGATCAAGGCCGGCGCCATCACCGCCGAGCGGGTCGCTGTGGAGCGGGCACGCCTGACGGCCCTGTTGGCATCCGGGCCAGGCAGCACCATCGCCGGCAGCGCCGTGTCGGTGCAGTCTACGCTGCCCGGGGTGACGGCCAAGGAAGCGGGCAGCGCCCTCGCCGCGGTGGACGGCGGGGGCATCGCGCTCAGCCAGGTGCGGGTGACGGCCAGCACGGGCATCCAAGCGCTGGCGACGGGGTCCGGTTCGCACCTCGCGTTGACCGAGGCGGCTATCGCCGAAGCGGCAGCCGGCGGCGCCGGCATGGCGTCTGCGGCCGTGGTGGCGACGGGTGGCGCCAGCGTCACCCTGGACCGCGTGCGCGTCGCCCAAAACGCAGTCGGCGGCATCGTGGCCTACGACGCCGGCACAAAAGTGCACCTGGCGCACGTGCTGGTAGCGGCGACCGCGCCCGATCCGGCGACAGCCAAACTCGGCGGTGGTGTGGACATCGGCGACGGCGCCCATCTACACGCCGACGGCTTGCGGGTGTTTGCCAACCGTGCAACCGGGCTGCGCCTGTGGGACGCCGCCACCGGCGATGTGGCGCGCGTGCTGGTGGACCACACGCTGCCACAGGCCGCCGATGGCAGCCTCGGCCGCGCAGTCGAAGTCAGCGCCGGTGCCACCTTGTTGCTGCGGCGTGCCCGGTTGGCGAACAACCGCGGCATCGGCCTTTTCGTCGTGGACGCGGCGAGCAAGGTTCGCGCCGACGACCTGGTGGTGGACCACACCGGCCCCGACGACGCCAGCGGTCTGTACGGGACGTCGGCGGCGGTCGCGAACGGCACCCTGCGCATCGTGCGCGGACGGCTGGCGCACGGCCACAGCCACGGGGCCGCCGCGGTCATGGGCGGCCAACTGCTCTTGGCCGGCGTCGCGATCCATGACATCGCCGCCTTGCCCCAGAGCGGCCAGTTTGGCCTGGGCGCACTTGCCCACCAGGGCGGTCACGCGACGCTGCTGGGCTGCGCCATCGCGCGCGTGCGCCAGGCTGGGGTCACCGCGGCTACCGCTTCCTCTGTGACTTTGGTCGGCACCACGGTGGCGCAGGTCGAGGTCGAGGCGGCGTCGGCGGCCCACGGCGTCGGCGTATGGGCCTACCCGCAGGCCACAGCTACCTTGCGCGCGGTGCGGGTGGCGCAGAGCCACGGCGCGGCGGTGGCCACGTTCCGCGGCACGCTCGATGTCCGCGCGGCGGTGCTGGTCGATACGCTGGCGGCAAGCGGGGCTGCGGCGACGCCGGGCGGCCTGGTGCTCGCCGATGGTCTGGTGGCGCGCGAAGCCGAGCAGGTGGCGGTCCGCGATTGCTGGGTGGCGGGCAACGGGCGCGCGGGCCTGTTCTTCGACGGTCCGGCCGTCAAGGGCGCCACCCTGGCGCACAGCGTCGCGACGCAGTCGGTGTTCGGGCTGGTGACCCAACGCGGGGCGGTGGTTGCGCGCACCGCCAGTTGGATTGCCCTCAATAGCCAGCAGAACTTGGCCGGAGACGCCGGGCTTTCAGCCCCGGAGCCGCCCCAACTGGCTCCGTTCGACGTTCAGGTCGCGGACAAACCGAAAAAATAGCGCATGGCGACGGGCGGCGGCCGGTCGCGGGCGCGCACTCAAAACGCGCACTCGCCGCCGGCGTACTTCATCCCCGCCAAGGCACAATCGAAGCTGCGCAGCCCGGCCGCGCCGTCGCAGAACACCACTTTCGATGCCGAGGGGAGAGAATAGACAAGCGGACACGCTGGAGTTGGCGTGCACGCCGCGATCGACCCGCCGCTTGAGGAGGGCGAGGCCTTGCACGCCATGCCAAGCTTGCCGCAGTCCACCTCGACGACTTTGCCTTTTGAACAATCCTTGACCACCGAACCGCTGCATGACTCGACGAAACTGGCGGAATCACACGGCGCTCCGCTGCCGAATCGGCACACGTCGGGGTCGTCATCGAACTTGGCGGTCGGGTCACAGGTGCCGCCGGCCAGCCCGCAGTTGATGGTGATTTGGGCGTTGACCGGCGTGCCGGTGCTAGCGCACGCCTTTGCCACAGCGCCCGAGCAGGTAAAGGTCTCTGGCGCATCACAAGTGCCGATCGCCGCGCACACTGCCTTGGGCTTGCTGCCAGGCAACAGCGAGCACGGCATGCCGATTTGCGCGCAGTCCAAGGCGAAGGGAACGCCGCCCGAGCAAAGCTGAGCGACCGAGCCCGTGCACGCCTGGGTGTCGGTTGCGGTGCAAGCGTGGGTGCCACCTTTGGCGCAGTTGTGCACCTCGGCGCACGACTTGGCGGCGGCGATGCACGACTTGACCTGCGCCACCCGAAACGGCATCAGCTCCTTGGCTGGCATGGTTCCGGTGATCTGCGCCAGCGGCTTGATCAAGGCTGTGACGGCCGGGTTCATGCACTCGGACATCGAGACGCCGATCAAGCAAGCGTCCGCCTTGACGCACGCGATAGCGTCGGACGTGCGCGAAGTGGGCGGCACTTCGCATGCTGTCGATGTCACGACGCCGTCGACCTTGGTCTCCACACAACTGCTCGGCGTTTCGCATTTGCCATCGCTGACCCAATTGCCGTTTTTGCAGCGGACTTTTTCGGTGGCGCCGGGTGCGCAGCCGATCTGATCGTCCTTGGGGCAACTGCTGCCGGCCGCTCCGCCGGAGACGGCGACTGCGGCGCCGGTACCCGTGCCGGTGCCGGTGCCGCTGCCACTGCCTGTAGTGGCCACGCAGCCAGCGGCGGCGCAAAGTGTCGCGCAGATCAGCGCTGTCCTGCCACGAATCCTCATGGTCGACCTCTCACGGGCGGTCGCGCCTCGATTGGCGCCGCACAGGCCCGCCTGCGCCGCGGATTCGCCGGCCCAGCTCGCCGGTCCGCGTCCGCGCGCGCGGCGACCGTACGCCGGCCGGGTGTGGGCGTCAAGGTTGGCGGGTGAGCTCAACTCTCCCTTCGCCCTCGCGTCTTGTCTCGCTCGCCGCAACCTGCGCCGT
>VGRO01000241.1 GCA_016875335.1 Deltaproteobacteria bacterium
CGGCGGCAAGCCGGCGGGGAAGAGCTGCTATTGCGATGCCACGTGCAAGAAGCAGGGCGACTGCTGCGACGCGACCGGATCCAGCGGCGTCAGCAAGTCATGTGCCGGGTCGAAGTGCGCGGACTGCAAGTAGCGCTGCGCCGTGGCGACGTCAGCGCGCTCCCATGACCGGCCACAAGCTGTGGGATCGCGCCGCGGCGGCAGCGCGCCGTTCCTCGCTCGGATCGCGGGCGTCCAGTTCCGCGAACGCCGCTTTCCACGCAGCGAACGCCCCGCCCTTGCGGGCAGCCTCCACCGCGACTTCGCCCGTGGCCTGGCCGCCCTGGCTCAGCCTGTACTCGATCCATGCCCACTTGGGTGAGTCGAAGCGCACGTCGACGCGGCGGCCGAGCTTGGCTTGGATGCGCCGCAGCTTGTCGGATTGGCTGCCTTCGGCCTCGAACGGCGCGTCGCACAGCGGCGTGTGCAGCTTGGGCACGAATGGCGACAGCGTGATCGCTGTGCGCGTGACCGTCGACAGGCGCAGCGAGAAATCCACCAATTCGGCAATGTCGGCGTCGCCCTCGTCGGGCAGCCCGACGATGACGTACATCTTGAAGCCGCGCATGCCCACGCGCCGGGCCTGCAGGGCCGCGCCCATCAGGTGTCGCTCGCGCAGGCCCTTGGCCATCTTGCCCCGCAGGCGCTGGCTCGCGGCGTCGGAGGCGACGGTCATCGTGCGGTAGCCGCCGGCGTACAGCAGGTCCACGAACTCGTCGTCCTCGTCGAGCCGGTCGGCGCGCAGGCTGGAGATCCCGAACGTCTTGCCGCGATCGATCGCCGCGCGCAGCGCGCCCTTGATCGGACCCCAATCGCTGACTGCGGCGCCGACGAAGCCCACCCGCGCGGCGGATGCGTACTCGGGCCGGTCCAGCGCCTGCACCACCCGATCCAGCTCGGGCTCGCGCATCGGCGCCACTGGCGCCCGCACCACGCAGAACTTGCAGTAGCGCGGGCAGCCGCGGCTGGCTTCCAGCAGCATCATGTCGCCGAACTCGGCATCGGGGCTGCGCCATTGGCCGAGCGCAGGCAACCGGTCGCCGCGCACCGAGAGTTGGCCCGGCACCGCGTCGCCGTGAAGGGCCGGCACCCACATGCCGGGCACGTCGCGCGCCAGTTGCGCCAACGCTGCGCGCGAGGGCTGCTCGGTCAGCCAGCCGCGCACCGTGTCGATGGCCTCGTCGGCTTCGCCCAGGACCACCAGGTCGGCGATCGGACCGATGGGCAACACGTTCGACGTCGTCAAGGGGCCGCCTACCACCACCGGCGGCGCCGTCGGCGCGCGATCGCGGGCCAGCGCCGCAATTCCGCTCGCCTCCAGCAGCATGGCGAGGTTGCCCACGTCGAGTTCATAGGCGATGGACACCAGGATCGCGTCGTAGTCGGCGAGCGGCTTGGCAAACTCCAGAGACCGCACGGGGGGCGGCCGCTGGCCCGTTTGGGCTTGCTCTGGCAACACCGCCCGGTGGCACGCCAGGCCAGGGTCGGCATTGAGCGCCCGGTAGATGACCTGGAAGCCGAGCGAACTGCCTGCGACCCGATAGGTGTTGGGGTACACCAGTGCGACTTCGACGGGCGCGCGCCGGCGCAGCGTGCCGACCTCGCGATCGATGGGACCGTCGGGCGTTCGGTCGGTCGGGCGCGGTCGAGCCAAAGACGCTCCAGGCAGCGCGGGCTGCGCGCCGAGGGTATCGCGAAGAATGACCGTGGGCGAGCCGTTGTCGGGCACACCCGGAGAAACCGTTGTGCAATCCTGTGGTACCTTCATGCTGCCGCAGGCAGCGCCCTGTGCCGCCGCGGGCAACGGGGTTGCAACGCCCCAGCGCCGCCGCAGCGCCGCGGCGGTCCGGGCGACGCCTGCGCGGGTCCGGTGCTATGCTGCGCCGGGTCCTGAGGGCCCCGGAGCGTGCCATGCCAGAAGTCCAATCCCAGCAGCAGAACCAGAACCAGAACCAGCGCCAACCTCAGGGCAACCAGCGCACCCCGGCCGCGGGTGGCGCCCAGGGCCAGCAGCAGCCGCAGAACCCGGGCGCGCCCGGCGGCGGTGGCCTGACCCAGCCGTTGTTTTCGGGCGACCACGTGCTGGAGACCGTGGCGACCGGCGGCGCGACGCTCAAGGAAGGCGCGCGCGGGCCGAGCGTCCGGGCCATCCAGTCGTTCCTGGTCGGCTCAGGCCTCAACGTCGGACGTACCGGCGCCGACGGCGAGTGGGGACCTGCGACGACCAAGGCGCTCAAGCAGTGGCAGAGCGCCCATGGCGTGCCGGCGACGGGCATCTTTGGCCAGATGACGCTGCAGGCCATGGAAAAGGAACCACCGGTGCAGGCCTCGCCCGCGGGTCAGGCCGGCCAACCGCCGGTGATGGACCAGACGCAGGTGGCGCAGCAGGCCAACCGCACCCAGCCGACCCAGGGCGCCAACAACGCCGCGCAGCAAGGGGGCCAGGCCGCCGGCGCTGCCCGTACCCAGGGCGGGGCGCCGGGCAGTCGCAATGGCGGCTTGCCGGCTGATTTCCAGAAGGTGTGGGACGCCCACCCGCACAACTACCAGGCCGATTCGAGCCAGAACACGTCGAGCCAGGAAATGGCGGACTGGCTGGGCTTTGACCCGAACGTGTACCAGAACACGTGCGCCATCCGGTTGTCGACCATGTTCAACCAGTTGGGCGGCAACTACAAGATTACCAAGGAAAAAGCGGTGGCTGCCGGCATTCCGGCCGCGCGCGTCGCCTTCTCCAAGAAGACCGGTTGGTACTACATCCTGTCCGCCAAGGAGGCCTGGACCTACGTGACCGCCCACTTCGGCCAACCGCACCAGGGCTGGCCCAAGGGCAAGCGCTTCAAGACCGAGGACGAGTTCAACACCACCTTCGAGTCGGAGATCGAGCCAGAGGTCAGCGGCAAGAAGGGCATCGTAGCCTTCGACAAGATCTTCGGTTATGGCGGCACCGGCCACGTCGACGTGTTTGACGGCAAGACCCTGTCCGACGCCGCGCACTGGTACCCGTGCCAGCACCTCAAGGTGTGGTACATCTAGCGCGGCCGGTCGAACCGTTCACCGTTCGACCCCGCCGTGCCCCCGCCCCGCACGCCCGCGCGATCCAAGCCCGATCCTTTGTCCGTCGCGACCGCGCTGTGTGCGGTGCCCTTGGGCGACATCTACCGCTATATCGACGCGCGCGGCGAGTTGGCGTTTGCCGGCTCGTTTTGCCAGGCCAGGCCTTTTTTCGAGGGGCTTGCCGCCGCCCATGACGGCAACCGCTGGGGTTACCTCGGGACCCACGGGCAGTGGCGCATCGCGCCAGCGTTCGACGACGCGTGCGATTTCTCGGAGGGCGTCGCGTCGGTCTGCCAGCAGGGGCGCTGGCGTTTCGTCGATGCCCAAGGGCGCACCACCGGCGAAGCGACGTTCGCGGCGCTCGGCCCCCTTCGCCACGGGTTGGCCCGCGCCGCCCAGCAGGGTCGCTGGGGCTACGTCGACCGCCGCGGTGGCTGGCGCATTGCACCTGCATGGGACGACGCTTTCGATTTTTCCGAGGGCCTGGGCCGGGTCGAGCGAGGTGGGCGCAGCGCCTTCGTCGACGACCGGGGCCTGGTGACGGCCGCAGGCTGGCACGCCGAGGCCGGCGACTTTGTCGACGGCGTTGCGCCGGTGCGCGACGGCGACCATTGGGGCTACGTCAACCGTCAAGGCGTTCCGTGCATCGGTGCGGCGTGGCGCGAGGCGCGATCGTTCGCCGAGGGCCTGGGGCCGGTCCGGTCCGACGCCGGCTGGGGTTTCGTGCAGAACACCGGCCGGGTGGCCATCGCCCCGCGGTTTGCGCAGGTGCAGGGCTTCAGCGAAGGGCTCGCCGCCGTGCAACTGCCGACCGAAAGCGGGATGCGTTGGAGCTACGTCGGGCGCGACGGACGCGCGGTGGTGGCGGCCCGGTTCGCGTGGGCGACGCCGATGCACGGTGGCTTGGCGCTCGCGCACGACGGTGCAGGGATGACCGTCATCCACCGGACAGGTGTGATCGTGTTTTCGGAGGAACCGACCGGTTGATCAGCGCCGTACGCCGTCGGTCTGGCCCGCGGCTGTACCGTCAAGCTTCTGCACTGGCTGGGCGTCGATGCGCGGCGTGGCGTCGACCTCGTTGCCGCGCAGGGCGTTGGCCTCGCCCTCGGCCTTGGCGCGCTTGAAGTTGCCGATGGCTTCCCCCAGGCCCTTGCCCAGTTGCGGCAGCTTGCTCGCGCCGAACAGCAGCACCACGACCGCCAGGATCGCGATGATCTCCCAGGTGCCGAGCATGGCGCGGTGCAGTGCGGCGGGACCGGCCACGGAATCGCAGGGCTGCGTGAGATGCACCAGGTTCGCCAGCATCGCGGGCCTTCGCAAGCGCCGGGTTGGCGCGCAGGGGGGCTATCGTAACGGATCTGGCCCTGAACCGCCATTGCCCGGCCTGGCCGTGGTCGGCGGCGGGCTGCCTGGCGGTCGCGCCACGAGAATGTCGCTCGGAGGCCTGGGCCGCAGACCGCTCGGGCGCGAACTCGGCACGGCGATGAGCGCGGCCAGCATCGGATCGGCTTCGGCGCGGCCGGTCATCGTCATCAGGCGCTGGTACAGGTCGCCGGCCGCCACGTGCTCGGCGAACTTCTTGTTGGCGCCTTCGCCTTCTCCGGTCAGCAGATCGTTGTGGATGAAGGCCGTGGCCTGCACCCGAAAGCGCCGCAGGTTCGAAGGGCCGACGAAACTGACCACGGTGTAGGTCGGCGGTTGGTGACCAAGCTGTTGCAATAGCTCCTGTACGGCCGTCTTCCAGTTGGCGACCCCGGCACTCAACGCCCCCGGGGTGTTGCCGAGTTCGGCGGCGGTCGTCACGGCCTCGTGCAGCAGATCGTCGAAGAGGTTGCGCACGACCGGCTGCACTGCCGCGTAGCCACCGTCCATGAAGATGGCGGCGATCACCGCCTCCAAGGCGTCGGCCAGGATGGACGGGCGCTTGCGACCGCCGTTCTGGTCCTCGCCGCGACCCAGGCGCAGCGCTTGGCCAAGGCCAATGCTCTCCGCTACCTCGGCGAGGCAGCTCTCGCGCACCAACTGCGATTTGAGCAGCGTCAACTGGCCTTCGCGCCGCTCGGGCATCAACTCGACCAGCGCCTCGGTGATGACCAAACCCAACACGGCGTCGCCCAGGAACTCCAGACGTTGGTTGTCGAACTGGCAATCGAGCCGCTCGTTGCGGTACGACGTGTGCGTCAGCGCCTGGTCGAGGAACTGGGGATTGCGGAACCCGTGGCCCAGCCGTCGCACCAGCATCGCCGTGGCGGCCAGGGTGTCGTGGATCGGAATCAGCGGCCGCGAGGTGCGGCGGACGCCATCGTTGGAATCAACCATCGGCCAAACCGGGCTCGCCTTGGCGGGCACTGCGAATTGTACCACCGCCCACGACCTGGTCGCCAGTGAACAGCACGCCGGCCTGGCCGCGCGCCGCCGCGAAGAGGTCCCCGTCGATGCGCAACACAACCTCGGTGCCGCCCGCGTCCACTTGGGTCACCGTGCACGGCACCGCCTGGCCGCGGTGGCGGACCTGCACAGTCAGGTGATCGCCCACCTTTGGCCCGACGCCGCCCACCCAAGTGCATCCGGCGATGTGCAGCCACGCGGCGCGCAACTGATTGCGATCGCCCACCACCACCGTGCCGTCCGGCCGCTTGTCCACGACGTAAGTCGGCGCAGCGTCGGGCGTGGCGCGGGCGATGCGCAGCCCATGGCGCTGGCCAATCGTCACCGCGTGCAGCCCATCGTGATCGCCAACTCGCACGCCGGAGCCATCGACCACCGGCCCCGGGCGCGTGCCGATTCGCGCACCAAGCCAGTCTTGCGGGCGCTGGCCGCCGATGAAGCAGACATCCATCGATTCACGCTTGCTGGCGGTCGCCAGGCCGAGGCGGGAGGCGTGGGCGCGCACCTGCGCCTTGGTCAGGTCGCCCAACGGAAAGCACAGCGCGCGGGCAGACTGTGGCACCAACGGGTAGAGGAAGTACGCCTGATCTTTGGACGGGTCGCGCGCACGGTGCAGCGTTCGGCCGCCCTGGCCATCGGGCAGCAAGCGCGCATAGTGTCCGGTTGCCATCGCCGCAGCGCCCAGGTCGCGCGCCACGCCCAGCAGCGCATCGAACTTGAGTGATCGGTTGCAGTGCACGCAGGGGTTGGGCGTTTCGGCGCCGGCCCAGGCGTCGACGAACGGCTGCACGACCCGCGCCAGGAACGCCTCGCGCTCGTCGATCACGTAGTGGCGGATGCCCAGGTGGTGGGTCACGGCGCGGGCGTCGCGGGCGTCGTCGGGCGCGCAACAGCTGCCCGGGCGCTGCGTTTGGGCGGGCACGTCGTACAGGCGCGCGGTCAGTCCGAAGACGCGGTATCCGGCCTCGACCAGCAACCCTGCGACTGCGCTCGAGTCTACGCCGCCGCTCATGGCCACCGCGACTGGACTGCCGACTGCCAGACCGACGATGGCGCGCACCGCCGCCGCGTCGGCAAGGCCGGCTTGCAGGGCTGCGGCATCGTGGGGCGGGCTCGTGGACACGGGACGGCCGAATGCACCGGGTTCGGGGCGGGCGGCGCAAGATAGGCGCGACATGGCCGTGGGTAAAGCCACGGAGCGCCAAACACTTGGCCGTTGCGCGATTTTGCGCCTACGCTTGGCTCGGGCGCCACCGCCCCAGGCCTGCCATGCGCGCGCCGGATCGCCTGCCGTATTCGTCCCTTGCGCCCACTGTGGTGGCGCTCGCGATGGCCGGGTCAGGCCTGGGCGCCTGGGACTACCACCTCGGCCTGGCCGTCGCGCCGGTCAGCGCGTGGGCAGCCGCCGTGGCCATGGGCAGGTGGCTGCAGCGCATCGGTGGCCTGCAGGGGCCGCTGGCGTGCATCCTGCTGGGGCCGCTCGCAGTCGCCGCGGCCGTGGCGCCGTGGCAACCGGCGTGCAACGTGGTGGACAGTGCCGCGCTGTGGGCGCTCGGGCCAGCGGCGGCTGGGCTGTGGGGTCTGGGCATCGGCGCGCTGGCGGCGCTCGCCCCGAGTCGCGGAGGTGCCCGCGCGGTTCTGGCCGCCTTGTACGCGGGCGCGGCGCTGCCGGCCGCCGCGCATTTCTTGCAAAGCCCGCAAATCGACGCGTATCTGCCGCACGCGGGCCACGTCGCCGGGGCGTTGTACGAAGACGCGGTCGCCGTCGGGTGGCGCGACGTGGCCTATCGGCTGGCCGACCTCGCCTGGTTGATTCCTGTGATCGCGGTCGCCAGCGAACTGCGCACGCGCGACCAGCCGTGGTCGCTGGCCGCCTTGCGGCGGTTGGCCCGCGGCCATCGTGCGATCGGCTGGGCGCTGTGGACAGCGGCCCTGGCGATGGCCACGGCGGCGTGGCTGGCCGGCGAACAGCGGTGGCGCACGCCGCAGGCGGGGTTCGAAG
>VGRO01000242.1 GCA_016875335.1 Deltaproteobacteria bacterium
CGCTCCGGCCTCCGAGGCCGGACGCGCCCAAACCGGCACCCAGGCACCCCTGGCTACTTCCTCAACCCCGCACCAGCGCCACTGCCCGGCCCGACGCCCCCAGCGCCGCTTATGTGAATGGCATTGCCTCTAACACCCACCAAGGAGTTCCCCATGACCCGCTACCGATTGCTTCCAGCCCTCTTCGCCACCCTGTTCAGCTTCGCCGCATGCGAGGACAAGCCCGGCGGATCCGCGGCCACCGCCGACACCGCGCCGTCCTCCGACACTGCCGTTGCGAAGGACGCCGCAGCGGGCGACGGCGCAGCCTCCACCGACACCCAGGCACAAGCCGGCGATGCCAAAGCGGACGGCACCGCGGCCGACACGACCGCCGCGGACGTCGCTGGCATCGACACGACCGCAGCCGACACTGCAGCGCCTGACACCGCCGCGCCCGACACCGCCGCGCCCGACACCGCAGTCGCGGACGTGGCCCAAGACGTGGCCGCAGTCGATGCCGCGGCCGAGGTCGCACCCGGCAATCCCTGCGTCGTCGCCGGCGGCACCGTGGAAACCCAGAACTGCTGCAAGGCCACCGCCGATTTTCCGAACCTGTGCGCCATCGGCGCGTGCGGCTGCTCGCCTGACAACAGCAAAGCGACGTTGGTATGCAAGTGCCCGGACGGAAAATGCTTTGACGGCAAGAGCTGCGTCAAGATGTAGGTCTGGCGCAGGCGCCTACTCTTCGGTCCCGCCGGTCGGCACCTCGCTGGCAGGCTTGGCCACGGCCTCCCACCCGACGAAGCGCGGCACGTACGGCTTGGCGGCGATGTACTGTTCTTCGGTGATGTAGCCCTCTTTGCGCATCTTCTCGACCACCGCCGGCACGCGCGCCGCCAGCGGTTCGTGGCCGCCCGGCTTTTCCCAATACTTGCGCTGGAAAATCCGCCAGCCGTACTTCGGAAAGGGCTTGATCGCCGCAAGGAACGCCGACTCGGCCGGCCCGAGCGCCCGCGCGTCCTGGTCGAAGTAGGCCTTGGCGGCCCGCGCGATGCCGTAGACCTTGGTTTCTTTGCCGTCGCCGCCGAACTCGATGACGTTGATGTACAGTTCGAGCAGCTTGTCCTTGGCGCGTTTGTTCGGCGGCTCCTTGGCCTCGGCCGGCGGCAGGAACTGGGCGAGGTTGCGCTCCAGGTGCCAGACGATGAGCAGTTCTTCAAACTTGCGCGACAGCGTCTTGTCGCGGGTCAGGTACAGATTCTTGACCAGTTGTTGGGTGATCGACGATCCGCCGTACACGAACCGGCCGTAGTCGAGGTCGAGCTTGATCGCGCGCAGCACCAACCCCGGCGCGATGCCGCGATGCTTGTAGAAGTTGCCGTCCTCAGTGGCGATCATGGCCCACCACGTCCATTTGGGGATTTCGGCGAACGGTACCCACGAGCCCGATTTCGGTCCCACTTGGACGTCGTCCAGCCGCGTACCGTTCTCGTTGACCGGCCAGGAGAACTCGCCCGCCAGTTCTTCCAGGTTGATGTTGGACAGGCCCTTGAAGTCACAAGTTGTGTCGTCGAAAGCCAGCTCGAGCTTGCTGCCGTAGGGGTCCGCCAGGGGCACCTTGATGTCGACCGAGAACGACATCTCGCCCGTCGCCTCGGCGGCCCCGACCGTGGTCAGCATGCCGGCGGGAATGGCCTTGAGCGCCGCCCCGCAGTCCTGCTTGGCCATGTCGACGACCAGATGGACCACCGGCTTGCCCTCGATGTCCGTGGCCTCCGCCAGCACGTGCAGGTGCGCGGTGCCAACCTGCAAGTCGGTCGCCTCGACCTTGATGGATTTGCCCGGGCCGTCGACCGCCGCCGTGAACTTGGCGACCGCGGAGTCGACATCGACCGCCTTGGGGGCGAGCCGCCACCAGTCGAACCCGACCTTCTTGACCGAGATCTCCCCTGACGCCTGCAGCACCTGCGGCGCGTCGGCCGGGCGCGACAGATCGATGGTGGCGACGATGTCGGCGTCGGCCGCGACGGTCACCGCCGACGACACCACGCGCAGCGCTTGCGCAAAGTGGCCGCCCTTGAGTTGCAGCTTGCCGCGGTTCAGCCGTGGGCCCGGGCCGGCGATGAGATCGGCGCTGGCCTCGCCCCACACCCGTTCGTCGTCGAAGGGCCGCAGCGTCAGGGCGATGCCGCGGGTGCCGTCGCCCTGGACCGCAGTCACCGAGAAAGCCAAGTCCTGCAAGCCACCGAACGGCTTGGTCGCCCCGTCCTTGACCAGGCCCATCCGGCCCGCCTTGACCTCGACCCTGGCCTTGGGCGCCTTGGCCAAGCGTTGCACGAGGCCATCGACCAGATCGCCCGACCCCAAAAGCCTGGCATACAGGTCGCGCAGCGGCCCAATCTGTTTGGAGGTCCATGATTTGCGGGCTGGGGCCACGGGCTTGCGGCCCTCGGCGTCCGTGGCCGCGGTCGGCTTCGCCGCGGGCTTGGCCGCCGCCTTGGGGTCCGGCTTTCCGGGCGGCGCCTTGCCGGCGGCGCGCAGCTTCTCGTTTACCTTCTTGGCGACGAGATCGGCCTTCTGGTCCGGGCGCAATTCGGCGTCAGCCAGTTCTTCCTCGGCCTCGTCCTCGATCTCTTTGCGCAGCTTGGCGATCTCGGCGGCGCTCACGGCCTTCCACAATTGCGCGCCGCCCGGAAAATGACTGAGCGCCTCCTGGCGCCACGGCAGGTCGACGGCCGGGTGGTCCACTGTCAGTTCGATCAGGCTCTCCAGCGGACGGTCGCCGCTCGGCGCTGCGAAGCGCAACTGCACGGCGTCGACGCTGCCCACCGCCGCGTTGTCCGGCACCGTGACCTTGAGGCCCTCGAGGCGCGCCAGCACGCCCAGTTCGCCGCCCTCGGCACTGTCCACCCCTACACTCAGTCGCTCGGCCGTCCCGTTCCAGGTCTTCTCGGCTGCGGCTGTCGCGGCGCCGGCCGGGGGCTGGGCCCCAGTCGCTGGCGCCGGGTCGGCGGCCGGGGCCTTGGCGTCCTTGACCTTGGGCTTCTTGGCCTTGTCGCTGGCGCCGTCCAGCGCAGCGGGCTTGCCGTCCACTTCTGGCAGCGAAAACGCGATCTGCTCGGCCGCGGCGCCCAACCTCGCCGTCTGCGGGCGAATGTGCTTGATCGACAGCACGGTCGCCTCGCCGCGCCGCAGCACCAGGTCTTCCAGCGAGCCACCGGCCGTGGCGTCGAAACGCAGCCCGGCGATCGCCACCGAGTCCACGCCCAGCGGCAGCGGCGCAGTCGCCGGCATTTTGACGCGAAATTCGGGCTGGAAGCGCGCGTTCAGGCGCGGCGGTCCGTCGGCCTGCGGCTCCAAGCTGGCCTGCAAGCGCGAGGCCACCGTGCCGTCGACCGTGGCGGTCAGGTCGCCGATGCCGTGACTCAGGTCCACGTGCATGGTGATGTCGCGGGCCCGCAGCCCTTGCGGCAAGTACTGGCTGCCCTTGCCGGCCACGCGCAGGGTGACGCTGCCCTGCTCCAGGAACAGCGCCGTCGATCCGCGCGCCGTCTTGTCGGCGTCTTCCTCGGCCTTGGCCCGCGCCGGAAAGTGCTTGCGCGCAGCCTTGTACAGGTCGATGAGTTCCTTGGGTTGGCCGTCTTGCAGCAGCACGTCGACCGAGAACACATGGACTTCGGCGCGTTGCGGGCGGCGGCGACCCATCAACGCCTTCCACGGCGACAGTTCGCCGGCAGCATCTTGCACCGCCAGCAGAGCCGAGCCGTCCTTGCGTTTGATCGCCAAGTTGCCGGCCCGCACGCGACCAAAGGGCGAGACAGAAACGCTGTCCACGCTCAACTGCAAGCCAGCGTCGGTTGCGATCGCCTCCAGCTTGCTGCGCAGGTAGCTGCCGGCCAGCGCGCTGCCGCCCGCGATGCCGCCCACGACCGTCAGGGCCAGGGCCGAGGCCACCCACAATGCGGTCTTGCGCCCCGATCGGGCCGGTCGCGCGCCGTCGCTGCGCGCCGTAGTGTTGCTTGCCACGTCGATACCTCACCGGCCGGCGCCCGTCGACCCCACGGCGCGGCGGGCGATGATACACCGGCTTGTGGCGACGTCAGGGTTTTGCCGTTTTCGAGTCGGCCGCGGCGCTTTCTTGCATCTTCACACTTTGACGTTTTCCGCCCCGGCTAATAGACTCCCCCGGCGGCAGCTCGCCGCTCCCGATCGCGCGACGGCCCCCCACGTCGCGCCAACCCAACGAAAAGAGAGCAACTGCCATGACGCGTTTCGGCTTTTGCGCCGACGACGGCGTGCGCCAGCCTTGTGCTGACGGCTCCGTCTCGGTGATGGTGTTGGTTTTTCTGCTCGGTGCCGCCGCCCTGGCCGGCTGCCAGTCGCTCGTCGACAGCGCTGAAAAATCGCTGGATGGCAAGCCGTTGGCGCTCAAGGAGGCGGAGTTGCCCAACACCTCGAAGATGCTCAACTGCTGCACCAACCTCAGCGGCCGCAGCGAGACCAAGGGCCTGGTCGCCGACATCTGCCCGCCGATGACGCCCAAAGTCACGTTGGTCATCGACCAGTACCAGTTGGGCAAGAAGAAGATCACCGACGACAACAACCTGACCAGTGACGCCAAGACCAAGAGCCTCGCGGAGTTGAAGAAGACGACGCAGGAATCGCTCGAACCCGCCGCGCGCTGCCTCCTGCAAGAGACCATCGGCAAGCTCGGCAAGGTGCTGATCCCGGCCGATTGCGAGGCGGACACCTCGATCGGGGCGTTGCCCGCTGGCAAGAAATGCAGCGACGTCACCGGCGCGATCAAGGACGCAAAGTAGCCTCCGAATCTCCATTTTCCGCGATCGATGGATCGAGGTCCCCCCATGCCCGATATCCGGCCGGTCCATGTCGAGGTACTCGGCGTGCACCGCGTCTACACCCGGTTGCTGGTGGTCGAAATCCAGGTGGAGTCCGAACCGCCGCGCAGGTGGGCCGAGGCGTTCAACCGTTTCCAGGAGCCGCGCGGCGCCAACCTCGCGTTCAAGCCCAGGCTGGAAGGCGATGTTGTTTCCATTTCGCCCTCTGACGACGAACTGGAAATGTGGGTGCAGGCCGTCGAGCGGCGCATCCGGCACGTCAACAAGCGGATGGCCGAGGAACTCAAGTCGATGACCCCGCAGCCGCAGCGCGCTGCGCGCGTGTCGCAGGCGGTCGCCCAGGACGGGTTTTCAGCCGATGTGCGGGCCCGTATCCTCGAAGCGCGGCGGCTGGCGGCTGGCGGCGGGCATCTCGGGCGTATTCCAGTCCTCGGTTTGGGAGGCGCTGGACGTCACCGCGCTCGATCGCGCGCCAACCAGGGACACGCTGGTCGATGTGGCACCGCCCGCAGCCATGGTGGTGCCCGGCGGGCCCGCGGCCGTCGTCCCCGTCAAGCCCTGATCCCTGCGATCGCATTGCAGTGCTCCCAAAGCCCAGGCTGACGTTCTTCGTCGAACTGCCGGCGGACCAGCTCGCCGAAGTGGTGCAACCCGCCGTGCTGGAGACGCTGGCCCGGCGCGGCGCCGCGATCTCCATGGCCCTCTTGGACCTCGGCGTGGAACGCGCGGCGGCAATCCGCGCCTTCGAGGCGGCAGGCATCGCCGTAACGGCCTGGGTGGTGCTCGACGAGGCCCAAGGGTACTGGCTCAACTCGGACAACGCCGACTGTGCCGCCGCCCGTTGGCACGCCGTTCGGCAGTGGTCGAGCGCGCACGGCCTGGCCGTGGCCACGGTCGGCCTGGACATCGAACCGCCGCACGACGATACCGTCGCCTTGGTCCGCACGCCCGCGCTGGCTGCCGCGCGCATGCTGCGCCGCAGCCGGTCGCCCGAGCAGGTGTCTGCCGCCCAGGTCGCTTACGCACAATTGGTGGACGCCATCCGCGCTTCCGGCCGGACCGTCGAGGCCTACCACGTGCCGCTGCTCGCAGACGAGCGCCGCGCCGGCACCGTGGCGCTTCGCCGGTCGCTCGGCTTGGTCGACCTGGCCGTCGACCGCGAAGTCTGGATGCTGTATCGCAGCGCCTTGCCGGCCCCGTGGGGAGCCGGGCTGGTTTCAGGCTACGGCCCAGGGACGCGAGCCATCGGCGTCGGCATCACCGGCGGTGGCATGCGCAGCCTGCAACCCACGTTTGCGCGGCGAGAACTCGACGCCACGGCGGCCATCGACGAACTGCGGCGCGCCGCGCGGTTCTGCGACGATCTCTACGTGTTTTCGTTGGAGGGCTGCGTGCGGCGCGGAGCCCTGGCAGCCCTGTGCGCCGCCGATCTGCGCGGTCAACCCCGACAGGCGGAGCGGCTGTCCACCGCATGGGTGCGCGGCGCCCGGTTTGCTTTGCGCGCTGGACTGCGCGTCGCCGATCGGCTGCTCTGAATTGCTGCCGGCCGCCAAGCGATCCATGCTCTGCCGCGGCCACCATCGCCGCGCGAGGCGCCATGACGGACGACCCCAAGACCCGCGACCCCAAGAGCCTCGACCCCAAGAGCCTCGACCCCAAGAGCCTCGACCCCAAGAGCCTCGACCCTGGTCTGGTCACCGATCTGGGCGACCGCATGACCTATGGCGGCTACCTGCAACTCGATCGCCTGTTGGCGGCGCAGTGGCCCCTGTCGGACCCGCCGCACCACGACGAGATGCTCTTCATCATCCAGCACCAGACCACCGAACTGTGGCTCAAGCTGGTCCTGCACGAACTGCGTGCGGCGATTGCCCTCCTCCGCGCCGACCAGTTGGAGCCGTGCTTCAAGATCCTGGCGCGCGTCAAGCACATCCAGGCGCAGTTGGTGTCGCAATGGGCGGTGCTCGCCACACTGACACCCACCGAATACATGCAGTTCCGCTACGTGCTCGGGCCGGCCAGTGGATTCCAGTCGGCGCAGTACCGCCTCGTCGAATTCCTGCTCGGCAACAAGGACCCGCGCATGATGGCGGTCCACCGTCACCGGCCGGCCGATCACGCGGAGCTGCAAGCGGCCCTGGAAAGCCCGAGCATCTACGACGAGTTCCTGGCATTCCTCAGTCGACGCGGCCACGCGGTGCCCGCCGAGGTCCTCGACCGCGCTGCAGCCCAGCCCTACGTGCCCCACCCTGGCGTGGTCGAGGTGTTTCGCGCGATCTACGCTGACCCGGACAGGCACTGGGACGCGTACGAAATGGCAGAGAAGCTGGTCGACGTCGACGAGCAGTTCAGCTTGTGGCGGTTCCGCCACATGAAAGTGGTGCAGCGGGTCATCGGCCACAAGCGCGGCACCGGTGGCACCAGTGGCGTCAGTTACCTCAAGGTCGCGGTGGAGCAGACGTTCTTTCCGGAATTGTGGGAAGTGCGCACGCACCTGGAGCAGCGGGAACCCGGGGCCTAGTACCTCAGGCCCGAAGTTCGCGCCGGGTTCCGGCGCGCAACCGGGCCGAGGTACTTCCGGCCGCGGCTGCGGCCGGACGCGGGGGTGAGCGCGCATGGGCGCGCGAGGGGGCTGCGAGCCC
>VGRO01000243.1 GCA_016875335.1 Deltaproteobacteria bacterium
TCAAAAAGGCGTAGCTGACTAGGATCCGCCGCAGGCGCGACCTGAGGGCAGACGCGGCCCTAACCGCCCCATCGCGGCAGCCAGTCGACACGCGATCAGGCCGGTCCGCTTATTATGGGCGACCCTGATGGTGCTCGCGATGCACGGCAGGTGTCAAGGTGCCAGGGCGCGACCCGCGAATTCGATTGTCACGGTTGCTTGGTTCTGTTAGCTTCCGGCCGCTTTTGCCGGATCGCCGAACGGCGTGAAGGCAGCAAAGACCCTTTAGTCGCGCGGGATTACCCGCCACTGCCCTGGCTCGCCGCCCTCGCATTGCGCGATCGGCCGCGGTCGGGCGCGGAGCGCAGCGATGCAGTTTTTCAAATGTTTTCGGCGAGCACACGCAATGCTCAGCGTTCGTATCGCCTTCGCTGCGATCACCGCGTTCGCGGCAGGCCTGACCGCAGTGGACGCCCACGCCCAAGCTGCCGCCGCGGCCGCCGCCGGTCTCGATGCGGGCCCAGCGGTCAAGAAGAAAGCCAAGCCTTCGGCCTTCTTTCCGCTGACCGGCTCAGTGGCCCTCGCGCCCTCGGTGCCGGGCGGCGCGTTCGTCACCGGCGAAGGCAGCCGCCCTGGGTTGGATGTCACACTCACGCTCACCGCGACCTACGCGATCATGCCCGGCCTGAACCTGACCGCCACCCAGAACGTGAACAAGAACCTGGTGACCAACGCGGACTCGGGCGCGTCCCGGCCCTACGACACCTCGATCTCGGACACGATCCTGAATCTGGGTTGGTCGCCGCGGGTCAGCGACGGCAAGGGCGGCACCAAAGGCTTCAAGCTGCCCGGCGGCATCGGCATGAGTCTGGGCCTCATCGGCAACATTCCGGTGTCGCGCGCCAGCAAGTACATCGGGCGCTACACATCGCTGACCCCGACCTTGAACCTGAACAAGGGCGGCCTGCTCGGCGGCAAACTCCTGTTGGTGGGCGGCATTGGGTTTCTCAACAACTTCAACCGGTACACGCAGTCGTCGGTCGAGCCGATCGGCAAGGACGACGTCGCCCTGGCCGTCACCCGCACCGGCGGCGCCGAGGGCCTGTCCAACGGCAACATCGCCACCGGGGCCAACTTGACGTCCTACGCCGTGCGCTGGCTCGGCGTCGCCAACTTCCAGATGAGCGATCGGTGGTCGTTTGGGTTGACCTACCTGCTGTTCAATGGGTTCCGCTACTTCGACGCGCCGCAAGACCAATACACCGGCAAATACGCCAGGACCGGCCGCGGCCGCGTCGACACCCAGTGGGGCATAGCGGCGCTGAACTACAACTTCGACGCCGAGGGCCACTGGAGCGGGTCGCTGTACACATTTACGGCTTCGCCGCCGTTTTCGGCCGACGGCAAGACCTACCGCTTCCCGTTCTGGGATTTCCGCTCGACGGCGGACAACTGGAGCAGCGTGGGCTTGCAGGTCTCGCATAGTTTCTAGCGCACTGACCAGACAAGGCGGGATCATCCGACCTGCGCGACACCGCCTTGCGCCCAGCCGCAGTTCAGGGTAGTTGACCCAACCGATTGGACGTAAGCGAGTCCGGTCGGATAGGGCGTCATGCTGCTCTACCAGTTGTTGCGTACACTGCTCAAGGTGCCGGTCGGCGTGTTCTTCCGCCAGGTTGAGGTCATCGGCCGCGAAAACGTCCCCGACGAAGGCGCCCGTGCCGCGCTGCTCTGTGGCAACCACCCAAATTCGCTGATTGATCCGCTGCTCATCATCGTCACCAGCCCACGGCCGGTGCGGCTGGCGGCCAAGGACGTGCTGTTCAAGACGCTGCCCATGCGCGCACTGCTGCGCGGGGTCGGCGCAGTCCCGGTGCAGCGCAAAAGCGACCACGGCAACGTCGACAATTCGGCGATGTTCGACGCCATGTCGCAGGTGCTGGCCGGCGGCGGGGCCATGGGCATCTTCCCCGAGGGCCTGAGCCACGACGAGGCCCAACTGCAAAAACTCAAGACCGGGGCCGCGCGCATCGCGCTCGACACCGCCCACCGCCACGACCAGGCGGTCGACGTGGTGCCGGTCGGGCTGACCTACTTGCACCCAAAGCGCTTTCGCAGCCGGGTGGTCGTGCAGTATGGCGCGCCGATCGAGGTGGGCGAACCGTGGCGCCACGCGTTCCTGCGCGACGAGAAAGGCGCGGTGCGCCAGTTGACCGCCGACATCGACACGGCGCTGCGCGAATTGACCGTCAACGCCGAGGACTGGGAGACGGCGCGTCTGCTCAACGCGGTCCGCCGCTTGTATCAGCCGCCGGGCATCGCGCTATGGCAGCGGGTCGAGCTGGCGCGGCGCTTCAACGCCGCATACCCCAAGGTCAAGGATTTGCCCGATGTGCGGGCGCTGCTCGACCAGGTCCGCGACTACCTCGAACGACTGCGGCAGTTGGACCTGGACGACAGCGACGTGCTGCGCCGCGTGGGCTCGTGGGAGGTCGCGGGCAAGTGCGCCCTGCGGTTGCTGGACGCCCTGGTGTGGGCGCCGCTGGCGTTGCCGGGCTTGGTGCTGCAAGGGCCGGTGGCGCTGGTCATCGGCCTGTTCGGCGTGCGCTTCTCGCCGCGCAAGGATGTCATCGGCACCACCAAGTTGATGATGGGTTTGGTGCTGGTGCCGTTGCTGCATGCGTGCTTGATCGGCTTGGTCGGTTGGGCGTTTGGCTGGCCTTGGGCGGTGGCGCTGGCCGTACTGCTGCCCCTGAGCGGATGGGCGGCGCTTCGCGCCCTGGAGACCGGCTTGCGTGTCTGGGAGATGCTGCAGACCGCCGGCCGCATCGCTGTACTGCGCCGCGAACTGGTGGGCCTGCGTGCGACGCGCGACCGCCTGCAAGACGAGGTCGTGCGGTTGGTCGACAAATACCGGCCCGCCAACATGGTGCCACTTTTCGAACGGCCGGCGCCCAAGGACGCGTAGCTCGTGGACGACAGGCCACTGGTGGTGCTTTTGCACGGGCTGGCGCGCACGCGGCGCTCGATGGCCGGGCTCAGCGTCGATTTGCAACGCCGGGGCTTTGCGACGTGGAATTTCACTTGGCCGTCGCGGCGCATGGCGGTGGCCGAAGCAGCGGCGACCGTGTGGGACGAGCTGCTGGCCGAACACGGTGCCCAGGTGGCGCAGCGACCGGTGCACGCCGTCACCCATTCGCTGGGCGGCATCGTCGCCTTGCATCTGGCGCGGCATGTGGCCTTGCGCCACCTGGTGATGCTCGCTCCGCCGGTGCGCGGCAGCCGCGTCGCGCAGGCGTTCGCCGACTGGCGGATCTTCCAGTGGTTCTACGGGCCCGCGGGCACGCAGGTCGCACAGCCGCCGCAGGACTGGCACCCTCCGGGCGACATTGCCTCGATCGGCGTCATCGCCGGCACCGCAGGCCTGCATTGGGGCAATCCGGTGTCGTGGGCCACCCGGGCATTGGGCGTCCTGCCCGCCGGCCTGGCGAGCGACGGCACGGTTGCCGTGGCCGAGACGCGGCCGGACCTCGCCCACCACTACCTGGAGCTGCCGGCCACCCATACCTGGATCATGGACGACCCGCAAGTGCGCGACCGGGTGGCGGAGTTCTTGTGGAACGGCAGGTTTGCGCCGAACCCCGCTGCGCCTACGCTCGACTGCGGCTGAGCGCCCGCGCCAGAACCGGACGCGCGCGCCAAGCGGCGAGCCCCAGCAGCGCGAACCCCAGCAGGCCCGCGGCCCAGGCATTGCCGCGCGACCCGGCCGAGCAGCCGCTGTCCGCAGGCGCGCCCACCACCGCAGGCGCGCAACTGACTGCCACCCGCACCGCGTTGGCCAGCGCCTTCTGCTCGCCGCTGGGCAGGGTGCCGAAAAGCGAGTAGTTTCCGGGCGCGACGTCCTTCGGAAGCAGACCATCGGCCCTGCCGGCATGGACCACGTCCACGGCGAGCAGCGGCGTCGTGCCCACCTTGAGCTCCATCCCCTTGACGAAGCCGGTGCCAAGGACCGTCAACAGCGTATCCTGGCGGTACTCGACGCAACTCGGCTTGACGATCTCAAGCGCAAACGGCCCGGCCGACGCAGCCTCGGGTGTCACCTCGGGCGCTGCGGTCACCTCGGGCACCGCCGTGACCTCGGGCGCGGCCGCAGTCTCTTGCACGTCGACGGCCGCGTCGGGAGCCGCAGCCGCCTTGACGGTGTAGGCCGCGGTCTTGAACGCCACCTGGCCGTCCGGGTTCTTGACCACGAGATCGTAGGTGCCGACCGCCACGCCGACGACCACCGCAGAAAAACCGGTCGGCGTCACGGTCTCGTCCTGCACCTTGATGGCTTCGGTGCCGAGCTTGGCGATCAGGCCCTTTTGGAAGTTCTTGCCGTAGATGTCGACCGAAGTCGGCTTGTCCACCGGCCCGAACGCCGGGGTGATCCCCGTGATTTCAGGAGGCTGCACCGGAACGACGGTGTCCTTGACCGTGCCGCCGGCATCCGGCGTGGTGCTGCCCGCGTCGGCGCTGCTGGTGTCGCCGCCGGTACTGCCGGCATCCGGGTCCGCGAGCGCCACGCCGTCCACGCCCATGCGCAACACGAAATCACCCTTGATGTTCGGGTTGCCGGCGTAGACTTGTTCGGCGAATTTCCACTGCTTGCCACCCGAGCAGGTGCCGATCGGCCAGACTACGTGAAACAGGTTGACGCCGATGGTGGTGGACTGGTCCGAGATGGCGGCGACGTTCTGGCAACCGCAGAAATCGATGCCGATGCCCAGGTTGGTCTTGCTGCACTCGAGCTTGCCCCACATGTTCTCCAGGCTCGCCGAGTCGTTCAGATAGCGGATGACCAAGTAGATGTTGCCCTTGTCGATGAGCGGCGGGTGGTTCTCGGGCTTGGACCAGTCGAACTGGTAGATCATGCCGGTGTTGCCGACCACCGGCTGGCCGATGTTGCCGCCATTGGCAAAGTCCTTGCTGGTGATGCTGAACACCGGCGGGCCCTTGGGCGCCGGACCGTTGCCGTCGTCGTTGTAGATCTCGATGGCGATGTCGGTCTTCTGGTCTTTCTGGCCCTTGGCCTGGGCCATCACCAGTTCGACGGTCAGGATCTTGACGGGGTAGTCGGTGGCCTTGGGCTTGAAAATCGCCCCGTACGCCTCGCCCTTGACGAAGCCCGGGTGGGCGAAGACCGGGTGCTGCTCCAGGCCGTTGGCCAACTCGTCCATCACCGACGGCAGCGAGTCGTAGTGCCAGATCACCTTCTCGGCATACCCAGGCGTCGCCAGCCCGGTAGCCGTGACCACCAGGGCCGCCCACAGGGCCATGCCCAACCGCGCCACGCACATCTCGACCTCCACGCTACCGGGGTGTGCCGCCGCACGACCACGCGACTGCGCTGCGCGGCGGAGCGCTCAAGCTACACGAAATCGCGGTGGCTGCAAGCTCTGCCGCACGACCGGCGCGGGCCGCGGATGGTCGCGAAGTGGGCGTGCGACGTCGCTCGCCGGCCCTGTCCCGGGCAACGTCACCCGCCGCCGAAAAGGGCCGACCACAGGTCCACGGCGATCGGCCGGCAGCTCGCCGGGCGCTGGTCGGCGGCCTTGGCGAGCATGCGCATCAGCAACTGCACTGCGGGCTCGGGCAGGTGCGGGTTGTAGCGGCGTGGATCGGGGACCGGCTCCAACACGTGGGCGGCGAAGATGTTGCCGTCGCGGAACGGCAGCTCGCCCGCCAACATCCGATACAGCAGTACGCCGAGCGCGTACACGTCGGCGCGGTGATCGACCTTGCCGCCGGTCAGTTGTTCTGGGGCCATGTAGAACGGCGTGCCGAGCAGCAGCGACTGGTCGCCGAAGCCCTGGTCGGCAATGCGCGCCAGACCGAAGTCGAAAAGCTTGACCGAACCGTCGCTCGCCACCAGCGCATTGTCCGGCTTGACGTCGCGGTGCAGGATGCCCTGGCCGTGCGCGTGGTCGAGCGCTTCACACAACTGTGAAAACGCCGAGTACAGGAACCCCAGGTCGTCCATCGGTTGGCCCGGCGGGAGGTACTGGGCCAGCGTGACCCCGTCCACGTACTCCATGGCGTACCACAATACGCCGTCGGTGTTGCCGATGTCGTAGATGTGCACGATGTTCGGATGGTTCAGGCTGGCCGATAGCTTGACCTCGCGCATGAAATACTTACGGGCCATCTCGGTGAAAAGCGTGGACTGCAGCAGGAACTTGAGCACGACGTAGCGATCGAGCATCTTGTCGACCGCGCGGAACACCACGCCGTGGCCGCCCTGGCCAATGCGCTGCAATTGCTCGTAGCGATTGGCGATCGCCCGCGGCACGCCCTTCGGCCACTGGTCGAGCACGGGTTGCAGCGTGCCGGGCTTGAGGGTCACCGTCGTTTCGCCAAACCCTGGCGCGGTCACTGGCCGACCCACGGCGTCGTCCTCGACTGCCGCGGCTGGCGGCGCCGGCTTTGCGTCGCGCTTGTAAGCCACAGTGCTCTCGGTGACGGGCGCGGTCGGTGGCCTGACCGCGGCTGCCGTAGCCACTGGCACCGCCGGGTCGAACTCGGGCACCGTCTGCGCCGGCAGGGCGGGCTCGGTCGGGCCAGAGCGCGGCGAGGCGACGCCCGGCCCAGGATTGGTCGCCTTGGCGCGCGCCCGCGTGACGCCGGCCACAACCGCCGGTCGCCGGACATCGCCAACCGACTTGGGCAGGCGCGCTTCCGCGGACGGCGGTTCCTCAGCGTAGACGGCAGGCGGCTGCGCAGTCTGGCCCGCCGCTGGGCCGTAGTGTGCCGTGGGGTTGACCACTGCGTGCGGGTCGGTCTGGCTCGACACCAGCGGGCCAGGTGCCACCAGTTCATCATCGCCGCGCCGGGCATACTGCACAGCGTTGTCTGCGGGCAAGTCGAGCACGCCCTGAAGCAGCGCCGCGGTCTGGGGCGTCGGCGGCCCCCAGGTGCTGCCGAACCCGGCGTCTTCATGGACCGGGGCGCCCCATTCGGGGTTGGTGGTCGGACCCTGGACCTGCGGGTGGGTCGACCCGCTGAGCGCGAGGATCAGGTCCGCCAAGGCATCCTCGCCGACCGGTGGCAAATGGGGCGCGGCCACCAGGTCCGGGTCGGTGCCCGCGTGCGGCGAGGTCCAGTGGCCGGTGTCGGAGGCATCGCTGTGGATGGCGTCCGTCGGCAGCTCATCGTCGGCGGGCGGCGGCGGCGCGGTGGTGCGGGCCGCAGCCAGCAGGTCGCTGACCACCCACGGGTCGAGCATGACGGTCGGCCCGTTCTCTTGCTGGCTGTCGAAGAGCGCTGCGAGGCGCGCTTGCAAGTCGGGGCTCGGCGCGATGGCGGTCGTGGCGATCGGGACGGCGTCCGGCGCCATGACCCTTGGCATCGGCCCCGGGCTGGTGTCGCGCACCCCGGACCGGACCGGGTCGGGCGGCGCTGCGAACGGCGGGTCCGACGGCG